>CAZHWV010000123.1:0-13328 GCA_964536185.1 uncultured Anaerolinea sp.
ACACTTGGTACGTCGTCGTTAACGGGAAAACCCAACTTGTGGGTAATAGATAGGTGCAGCCAGTTTTATCAATATGGCAATGTTGATTATGGCAGCAGCCACTTTTCATAATACCGGGTTGACCGGTGTAGGTACGATAGAAGAAGCTCACCGCACGCTTGAACCCCTCCTTGGACGCGCATCACAATATATATTTGGTATATCTCTGCTTGCCAGCGGGCTTTCATCCTCTTCGGTTGGCACAATGGCTGGACAAGTAATTATGCAAGGTTTCTTGCATAAACATATCGCTCCATGGATCAGGCGTATCGTCACAATCCTACCATCCTTGCTGGTTATCGCTATCGGGCTCGATCCAACTCAAACCCTGATCGTCAGTCAAATATTGCTCAGTTTTGGTTTACCCTTTGCCATCGTACCCCTTATCCAATTCACTCGCCGGAGAGATATCATGGGAGAATTGGTCAATAAGCCCATCACTACCTTCATGGCCAGCATTGTAGCTGCGCTGATCATTTCTTTAAATTTCTTCCTGATTTTTCAACTAGCTACCGGGAGGTAATGATGTTTAAAAATATCCTTGTCCCATTGGATGGCTCGAAATTGGCCGAAACGGTGTTCAATCCGGCCGAATCACTGGCCAAAACACTTGGCGCACCAATCACACTGTTGCACATAATCGAAAAAGACGCGCCACAAGCAATCCACAGCGACCATCATTTGACCAAGGTAGATGAAGCTGTGGATTATTTAATAAATATCTCCACCAGAGCAATCTCCAAGGAAATAAAGGTCGAGACACATGTGCACTCGGCTAAAGTAAAAGATGTTGCCGCAAGCATTATCCAACATACCACCGAAGAATTTACCCCAGACCTGATTGTAATGTGCGCCCACGGACAAAGCGGAATTCGAGACCTGGTTTTTGGAAACATCGCCCAACAAGTTCTGGCAGGAGGGCAGACGCCCATCCTCTTGATCCAGCCAGAATCAACTAACCCACCACCTTTTTCACTTCGACGAATATTTGTTCCCCTGGATAGTGAATCCAAGCATGACAAAAGTCTACAATACGCGTTAGGGTTGGCAAAAGCCTATGATGCTGAATTGTATTTATTGACAGTCATCCCCACATTTAACACCTTGACTGGGCAGGATGCTGCGGTGAGCAGCCTGCTGCCCGGAACCACAACAGCCTATCTTGAAATCCTGGAAGAAACGGCGAAAGAACACCTGCAAACTCATTTGGATGAATTTTTAGAGGCCGGCTTTAATGTCAATGCCGAGATCAATCGCGGTGATCCGGCTGAGGTTATAGTGACAACAGCTGCCCGAGTTGGCGCAGATTTGATCTTGTTGAGCACCCACCGCAAAGCTGGAATGGATGCTTTTTGGGCGCGCTCAGTTGCGCCAAAGGTGGTCAAGAAAACCCACATTCCGCTCCTGCTTATACCCTTGAATGAATAAATCCATTTCCGCGTTGAGCAGAATTCTCTGCGACCACTATTTATGATCGTCGCTCAATTATTTAAGATTTTTTAAATGAATATTTGTGAAACTTTTCTCAAACTACATCCATTATCTGTCTACCTGGTAGTAGCTGCAGCCCGGTTACTGCTCGCGGGTTTGTTCCTGCCCGCTGGCACCATTATCATTCTTACGTCCCCGTTAATAATTTAATCCTCTCCCAGGGTGACAGCTGCTCATCATCGGCCAGAATTGATTTTATTTCATACATCTCATCACGAAGCGCAGCCGCTTTTTCAAATTGCAGGTTTTTGGCGGCTTCTTTCATTTGTTTGTCTAGCTCCGAAACCACTCTCTCCAGTTCTTTTCGATTGGAAGCATCTGCTTTCTTCCCGACCCGATATGTCGCCTTCTCATCTCCGACCGCCATGACTTTCTCACGCCCTTCCACAGACAGCGAATCGGTAATATCGCGAATGGCCTTATGAATACTGATCGGAACGATACCATGCTCAGTATTGTATTTACTCTGCTTGGCGCGTCGACGATTGGTTTCGTCGATGGCAAATTTCATCGAATCCGTCATCCGGTCGGCATACATAAGGACCTTTCCATTCGAATGCCGAGCTGCACGGCCAATTGTCTGAATCAACGCAGTTCCAGAGCGTAAAAAGCCTTCTTTATCAGCATCCAGGATCGCCACCAACGAAACCTCCGGTAAATCGAGACCCTCTCGAAGCAAGTTGATACCCACAATCACATCATGTACACCCAGCCGCAAATCGCGTAAGATGGCAATACGTTCCAGTGTTTCCACTTCAGAATGCAGATAATGGACCTTGATGCCAAGCTCTTTTAGATAATCCGCCAAATCTTCAGACATACGTTTGGTTAAAGTTGTGACCAGTACCCGTTCCTTCTTTGCCGTTCTTAGCCTGATCTCGGCCACCAGATCATCGACCTGGCCTTGACTAGGCCGTACTTCCACCTCAGGGTCAATCAATCCCGTCGGGCGAATAATCTGTTCAGCAACTTGTTCGGCGCAGCCCATTTCGTATGGTCCAGGTGTAGCAGATGTATAGATCGTATTTCCCATCACTTGCTCAAATTCCGGAAATTTAAGCGGGCGGTTATCCAGGGCACTCGGTAACCGGAAACCATATTCGACCAATGTTTCTTTGCGAGATCGATCACCATTGTACATACCGCGGATCTGAGGAATGGTCATGTGACTCTCGTCAATAACAAGAAGATAGTCAGATGGCAGAAAATCAATCAGCGTCCAGGGGGGCGTTCCTTGTTCACGCCGGTCGAGGTGCCGAGAATAATTTTCGATGCCTGAGCAGTAACCCACTTCCTTCAGCATCTCCAGATCATATCGCGCGCGCTGTTCGATACGTTGCGCCTCCAGGAGTTTGCCCTGCTCATTAAATAGTTTCACGCGGTCACCCAGTTCAGCTTCGATATCTGAAATTGCTTCCTTAAGTTTGTCATCTGGGGCCAGGTAGTGCTTGGCTGGAAAAATTGAGATTTCATCTGGCTCAGAGAAAATCTCCCCTGTAACTGGGTTAAATTCCATGATACGCTCGACCTCATCCCCAAAGAAACTAATCTTATAGCCCCGCCTGTCCTGGTAGGCCGGGATAATCTCCAATGTATCACCGCGGACACGAAACAATCCAGAACGAAGCTCAAAATCGTTGCGTTGGTATTGGCTCTCCACTAACTGACGAATAAGCGCATTGCGGCGATAGATTTCGCCTTTTCGCAGGTTAACTGTGCCCTTACCAAACTCTTCCGGGTTACCCAATCCATAAATACAAGAAACAGATGCAACAATGATGACATCTTTACGCGAAATCAGTGATGTCGTCGCAGCCAAGCGTAGACGTTCGATTTCTTCGTTAATTTGAGTTTCTTTTTCAATGTAAAGATCGTTGCGGGGAACATAAGCTTCTGGCTGGTAATAATCATAATAGGAGACAAAATACTCAACAGCATTTTCGGGGAAAAACTCCCGAAACTCGGAATATAACTGCGCAGCAAGTGTTTTATTATGCGCCATGATCAGCGCTGGTTTCTGCAGCTCATTGATGATGGAAGCGATTGTGAAAGTTTTGCCGGTGCCAGTGGCACCTAATAAAACTTGATGTTTCATACCGCGTTTGACACCATCAACAAGCTGGCGGATAGCTTCTGGTTGATCTCCAGTAGGGATAAATGGGGCTTGTAGTTTAAATTCCATAGTTTGAGGGTTTTTTTTAATGGTTAAGGAAGCGAACAACAGTTCTATTCTACTTCAAAGAACGAGTAAATTCCAGGGGAAAATGAAAATTGGTTATCCATCATAAGTTTAGAAATTGGACATAAAACAATGAGTTGGATTAATATATAAAATAATTCCTCGGTTTCATTTTTGTCATAAATTTCAAAAATAAATGTAACATTGATCACAGGATCGAAATGTCGTTTTGAGACATAATTTTTTATTTTTTTGTTGATTTTTGCAATAATACAGAAGTTTCGTGAATTTTTTCAAAATGCACCCTGAGATGTCATGCCGCCTTATGACATTTGTCATACTAATTGGGTGCTTACTAATACTGACGATAGCCACCATAATTCCTTATAATTTACATATTGCATATCAAGGCCTGTGAGATAGCAGGTCAATTATTTGTTGTTGCTCCTTAAAAGGAGGGGCTATGGCACAAACCGAAGTACGCGAACAAAATGGAGCCGGGTTGCGCAGGCAAGAAGACCTGACACTCTTACACGATGTAAGCATCGCTACTGCTGGAGTGTCCAACCTGGAAATGTGCATTCAGTGTGGATCTTGTGGCGGCTCATGTCCATCAGCGGCAGATATGGATCATACGCCCCGGATGATTTTTGCCATGCTCCGAGCTGGTATGCGCGATAGCGTATTGCATAGCAACACGCCATGGGTCTGCGTTTCATGCTACCACTGCGTGGTGCGTTGTCCACAAATTGTGCACATTCCTGATGTAATGTACACACTCAAAGGGATGGCGATCAAAGCCAGGTTATATAAAGACTCAACTGCTCCCAATTTCTCTCAGACCTTTGTCGGAATGATAGAAGCTTTCGGGCGCAGTTTTGAACTCGGCTTGGCTACCCAACATTATCTCGCGCATTATCCATTGCGCCTACCCGGAATGGCTGTCATGGGCTTGGGATTGTTTAGTAAAAATCGTATGAGCATTATGCCCAAAAAAATAAAAAACATGAAGCAACTCAAGACCATTCTGGATAAGGCCAAGACCCTGGAGTTGACTGCATGAACGAATATATTTTTTACCCCGGATGTTCTTTAGAAGGCAGTGCCAGGGCATATTACGACTCTCTCAATGCCATCAAGGGCACGTTAGGTTTGGAACTACATGAAATCGACGATTGGAATTGTTGTGGCGCAACAGAATATGTGAGCATTAACCTCATCCCAGCTTACTCACTCATCGCCCGCAATCTGGCTCTGGCTGCCAAACAAACCAACGGCAACAAGACCATTATGGCTCCCTGTTCTGCCTGTTATCTAAATCTGCAAAAAGCCGATTATTACATGGCAGAACGCCCAACATTGGGAGCGAAAGTTAACGAAGCGCTGGCTGCGGGCGGACTGCACTACGAACCGGGTTCCCTTGAAGTCCGGCACTTATTGGATGTACTCGTCAACGATATAGGACTGGAGAAGATAAAAAGTAAAGTCACCCGTCCTCTGACCGGGTTGCGAATTGCCCCTTACCTGGGCTGCATGGTCCCGCGCCCCGATTTTGAGCACCGCTGGTCCGACTACGAACACCCTCTTGAGTTGGACGATCTTCTCAAAGTACTCGGCGCAGAAGTGATTGACTTTCCACTTAAGACAGCCTGCTGCGGCGGACACATGACCCAGATTGGTCCGGAGACCGCCTACGAACTCATCCGCCAACTGGTATCGTCAGCAGAAGAGCATGGAGCCGATATCATGGTTACAGTCTGTCCGATGTGCCAGATGAACCTGGATGCCTACCAGAATGAGACAAATAACTTCTTTGGTACCCACTACGAGATGCCAATCGTCTTCTTTACCCAGTTGATGGGCATTGCTTTTGGCGAAGACCCAAAAGATGTGGGCTTTGGCAAGGAACTGGTCAGCGCCCGTAAAGCGCTTGCCCGTATTGGCGTGGAAACACCCGTCTCTGCGCAAACTCCGCAAAAGAAGTCCGAAGGGCTTCCCATGCCTATACGCAGGCTCAAGAAAAAATCTATTGGAAAACCAAACAAGGAGGGGCAACAATGAGCGCAGAAGAGAAAACCCCCAAGGAGAAAATTGGCGTTTACGTCTGCCACTGCGGCACGAACATTGCAGGTGTGGTAAACGTGGATTCCGTACGTGATTTCGCCACCAACAACTTAAGAGATGAAGGTGTCGTGATCTCGCGCGATTACAAGTTCATGTGTTCCAGCCTGGGACAGGAACTGATTGAAAAGGACATCAAGGAACTTGGGCTGACCCGTGTAGTTGTGGCAGCTTGCTCTCCACACCTACACGAAAAGACTTTTCGCACTGCGGCAGAGCGCGCTGGATTAAACCCTTATCTAACCGAGATGGTCTCTATCCGCGAGCAGGTCTCATGGGTGCACACCGACAAAGCCATCGCCACCGAAAAATCGAAATCACTGGTAGCGGGTACGGTTAAGCGGATTGTTTACAATGAAGCGCTTGAAAAAATGAAGGTACCGATCAACCCCAACACGCTTGTCGTTGGTGGCGGAATCGCCGGAATCCAGGCGGCACTTGAAATCGCCAATGGCGGGTTCCATGTCTATCTGGTGGAGCGCGAACCATCCATCGGCGGACACATGGCCCAGTTCGACAAGACCTTCCCCACTTTAGACTGCGCAGCCTGCATCCTGACCCCACGCATGGTCGAAGCCGGGACCCATCCCAACATCACTCTACTCACCTGGAGTGAAGTGATGAGCGTTTCGGGCTACATTGGCTGTTTTTCTGTGAACATCAAGAAAAAAGCGCGTTACGTCAATGAAGAATTATGCACTGGTTGCGGCATTTGTGTTGAAAAATGCCCAAAGAAAGTGATCGACGATGTTTTCGAGGCGGGTATCGGCTATCGCAAGGTGATTTACAACTCTTTTGCCCAGGCTGTACCAAAATACCCTGTCCTCGATCGCCCAAACTGCACTTTCTTCGAGAAAGGCACCTGCAAAGCTTGCGAAAAGTTCTGTCCCACAAATGCTATTGACTTTACCCAACAGGACGAATACCAGACCATTGAAGTCGGGAATGTCATCCTTGCGACCGGTTACGATATGTTCGACGCCGGACGAGTGACCAACTATGGCTACGGTCGACTTCCCAACGTGTTCACCAGTATGGAATTTGAACGCATGAGCAACGCATCCGGACCTACCGGTGGCGAAATCACCCTGCGCGATGGCAAAACCAAGCCCGAGACGGTAGGCATCATTCACTGTGTTGGCTCCCGCGACAAGAATTTCAACAACTACTGTTCGACCATCTGCTGTATGCAGAGCCTGAAATTCTCCCATCTCGTCAAGGAACATACCGGTGCCAATGTGTATGAGTTTTATATTGACATGCGTACGGCAGCAAAAGGTTATGACGAGTTCTACCAGCGTATCCTTGATGAAGGCACGCTCTTCGTGCGCGGCAAGGTGGCTGAAGTGACCGACGCCGCCCGTGAACCTTACGAAAAAGGCAAACTTATTATACAAGTGGAGGATACCTTCGTCGGTAAACAGCGGCGCATCCCGGTGGATATGGTTATCTTGTCATCTGGCATGGAACCACGCTACGACGCCAAGCAAACTGGCCAGTTATTCGGAATATCCTGTTCTTCAGATGGCTGGTACATCGAGCGCCACCCCAAACTGGATCCGGTCACGACCATGACCGAAGGCATCCTAATCGCTGGCTGCGCCTCCGGCCCAAAGGATATCCCCGCTAGCGTAGCACAGGGAGCCGCTGCTGCTGCCCGCGTCATGGATAAGATTCTACAAAAAGAAGTCGAACTGGAACCAATCCGCGCCACAGTCAATGAGGCCAAGTGTTCCGGGTGCCGTATTTGTAATAACATCTGCCCGTTTAGCGCAATCTCATTTATCGACAACCTGGCTGTTACTCGGATCAATCCCGCTCTCTGCCAGGGCTGCGGAACGTGCGTAGCGGCTTGCCCGGCTGGAGCCATCAGCGGAACAGGCTTCAGCAACGAGCAAATTTTTGCCCAGATCGATGGCCTATTGATGAGCTTATAGGAGGATGACATGAGTGAACAATTCGAACCGGTCATCGTTGGCTTTACCTGTAACTGGTGCTCTTATCGGGCCGCTGATGCAGCCGGTACTGCCCGCGTAAAATATGCGCCAAACGTACGTTTGATACGCTTAATGTGCTCAGGACGTCTTGATCCCACCTTCATAATGAAAGCCCTGTCGGGTGGTGCAGATGGTGTCATGATCACTGGTTGCCATCCGGGTGACTGCCATTACATTGATCAAAATTACAAAGCCTTGCGACGCTTTTTGCTTCTTCAACGTACGCTCAAGGGTCTGGGCGTTGAATCTGGGCGCATCAAACTCATTTGGGCGAGCGCTGCCGAAGGAATGAAATTGGCCCATGAGATCACGCAATTTGTAGAAGAAGTTCGCGCGCTTGGCCCTCTGAGCTGGCCTCAATGGAATAGCCAAATCGTCGAATCTGAATCCATAAAGGAGGCAGCATGAGCAGCAAACCAAAATTTGCTATGTACTGGGCCGCTTCCTGCGGCGGATGCGAAATTGCGGTTTTGAATATTCACGAAAAAATTCTAGATGTCGACGCTAACTTCGAAGTAGTGTTCTGGCCTGTAGCAATGGATGCCAAGTACAAAGATGTTGAAGCGATGGAAGACGGCTCTATTCTGTTGACGTTGTTCAATGGTAGTATGCGCAACAATGAAAACGAGGAAATTGCCCACTTGTTGCGTCGCAAGTCCCAAATCCTGGTTTCATTCGGCTCTTGTGCTACCGAAGGCTGTATACCCGGGTTAGCAAACCTGTTTCCGGTCAGTGAGATTTTCGACGTTGCATTTCACACCATCAGCACAGATAATCCCAACAATATCATCCCATCACCTTCCTTTGATGTCCCCGAAGGAACACTCACCCTGCCAACCATGAATTCCAGGGTAAAAACTTTGGCGCAGGTCGTGGATGTCGATTACTTCATGCCGGGGTGTCCACCAGAATCACATCAAATCGCCGCAGTGGTCGACCTTGTTATCCAGGTTTTACAAGGCAAAGCCCAGCTGCCTCCCAAGGGAGCTGTTATCGGCGCAGGCCAATCCACAGTCTGCGATGAGTGTCCACGCACTCGTAATATCAAATTAATAAAATCCTTCCACCGAATTCAAGAAGTAGCTCCTCTTGACCCGACCTTATGTGTGCTTGAGCAGGGCGTTCCGTGCAATGGTCCAGCGACTCGCTCTGGTTGCGATGCCCGTTGTCCACGCGTCGGCGCACAATGTATCGGATGTTATGGCCCGGCTGAAGGCGTGCTTGATTATGGAGCCCGCCTGATCACTGCTTTTGCTTCGGTAATTGATGCTAAAGAACCAGCCGAAATTGAAGCTATTCTCGATGGCATCCCCGACCCAACCGGCCAGTTCTACCGTTTCAACCTGGCAGATTCATTGCTCCGCGCGAGCGCTTCGAACTGGAAAAAGAACGGGCATTAGGAGGCTGATATGGCAAACACAAACCGAATCACGATCGACCCCATTACCCGTCTTGAAGGTCACGGCAAGATTGATATTTTTCTGGATGATAATGGCGACGTCGCCAACTCTTACTTCCAGATTCCCGAACTACGCGGCTTTGAACGCTTTTGCGTTGGTCGCCCCGTGGAGGAAATGCCGCTCCTGACCAATCGCATTTGTGGCGTCTGCCCCGAGGCTCATCACATGGCTGCCGCCAAAGCTGCCGATGCTGTCTATCACGTTGACCCACCCCGAACAGCCAAACTGCTGCGCGAACTGCTCTATATGGGTTTTTATGCTACGGACCATACCACCCATTTTTATGCTCTGGGAGGACCTGATTTCATAATGGGTCCGGATGCGCCGGTCGCTGAACGAAACATCCTCGGTGTAATCCACAAAGTCGGGTTGGAAATCGGGGGCAAAGTCATTCAGATGCGGAAATATGGACATACCGTCGTGGAAATGATTGGTGGACGCAAAGTCCATCCTGCCACTGCAATTCCAGGCGGAATCACCAAAATCCTTTCTGAAGATGAGCGACAACAAATCGAAGAAATGGGCCGCTGGGCGATTGACTTTGCCCTTTTTAGCCTTCAAGCATTCAAAGACATCGTTCTCGCCAATAAAACCTATCTCGATCTGATTTTGGGGGACATCTATACCCATCGCACTTACTATATGGGTCTCGTGGATGAGAATAATAAAGTAAATTTCTATGATGGCAAAGTACGTGTGGTTGACCCAGACGGAAAGGAATTCGTTAAGTATGCCCCCAAAGATTATCTCCAACACATTGCGGAACACGTAGAACCCTGGACCTATCTCAAATTCCCATACTTAAAACAAGTTGGCTGGAAAGGCTTTGTCGACGGTAAAGATTCTGGCGTTTATATGGCCACCCCCCTCTCGCGTTTGAACGCTTCAAATGGCATGGCCACACCCAAAGCGCAAGAAGCTTACGAAGAATTTTATGCCACACTTGGCGGGAAACCTGTCCACCAACGCCTGGCAACCCACTGGGCACGTCTAATTGAGTTGCTCTACGCCGCTGAACATTGGGTTGAACTTGCCACTGACCCTGAAATCACCTCGCCGAATGTTCACAAAGTTCCAACTGAAACACCCACCGAAGGAGTCGGAATAGTTGAAGCGCCGAGAGGGACTTTAACGCATCATTACACCACGGATGAGCGCGGTCTTTTAACAAAAGTAAACCTGATCGTGGGCACAACGAATAATTACGCCCCCATCCAAATGTCGACCAACAAGGCAGCCAGAAACCTGATTAAGGGTGGCAAAGCTACGGAAGGTTTACTCAATATGGTCGAAATGGCTTTCCGTGTTTATGATCCTTGCTTTGGTTGTGCTACCCATTCCTTGCCTGGCCAGATGCCGTTGGAAGTTACAATTCATGACAAAACCGGTGAAGTCACCGAAGTAATCAAGCAGTATTTGGATTGATTTGTGACAAAAGGGTTTTCTCATGCTAATATTCGAAACTTTATGAAAACCCTGATCGCCGGACTCGGAAATCCAATCCTTGGCGATGACGGTGTGGGCTGGGTTGTAGCCAGACAATTGGCAGAGAGTCTTGGTAGTTCTAATCCCTCTGTGAAGGTGGAGAGTTTCGCTCTAGCTGGAATCTCACTCATGGAGCAAATGGTCGGTTTCGACCGCGTCATATTGATCGATTCGCTCAATACGGGTAAATATATCCAGGGTGAAGTAGTTACCTTCACCCTGGATAGTTTGGTCGACCTAACCTTCGGGCACAGCGCCTCGGCGCACGACTTATCTCTTAAAAAAGCTCTGGAAATGGGCCGTTATTTGGACGCAGACCTTCCCGACGACAAAGATGTTTACATCATTGCCATTGAAGCCCAACACGTCTTTGAATTTTGCGAGACTCTAACACCTGAAATTGAAGCCGCGGTTCCTCTCGCTGTTCTAGAAGCTCTAAAAGTGCTCGAAATAAAGAATTTTGAACAGAAAGAATGATCCCACTGGGCCGAAATAATTTTTTATCATCATCCAAGTCACTATTTTTTATTTAATTCCTTTTGTTCAAGGTCGATCAATTGCAGATCCAGTGCACCAACTGAAACCTGAATCTCGCGAATGGACATTGCCAGAGCAATCGCCATTAAGGCTAGGCTCGCCACAAAAATCCATTTACCTAATTCTAGCCAACCGAGAAATAAAATCATCATACAAAACACGCATAATAACAGACTCGAAACACCAATAGCTTGCATATCCCGGATAAGGTTGATTCTATAACGAATATTGGCGATCTGCCCAAACAGGATTTCGTCTGGGTCCGATTTATAATTAGCATGCAGCTGGCGAACTAGATTTGCTAACGCCAAAAATCGATTAGTAAATGCCAATAATAGTAGGGAAATAGCCGGGAACAGGAGTGCGGGGGTTGTAATGTTGAAGTCCATTGAGGTTACACCAATAATCGCAGCGGATTTTCAAGATAACTGGCCAAAGCCTGCATAAACTGGGCAGCTTCTGACCCATCACTGATCCGATGGTCAACAGAGATAGTGCATTTCATTCTATTGCCGATTTTGACCTGCCCATTCTCGACTACCGGCAACTCGCGTGAGGACCCAATCGCCAAAATCGCGGCCTCTGGCGGATTAATGATGGCAGTGAAATTATCCACATCATACATACCCAGGTTGCTGGTAGAAAAGGTCGAACCATCGACGTCCTCAGGTTTTACTTTGCCAGTTCTCGCACGGCCAGCCATATTTTTAATTTCCAAAGAAATCTGCCGCAGGGATTTCTGATCAGTATCTTTAATTACTATCGTAAGTAAACCACCCGGTACTGTCACAGCTATTCCCACATTCACAGCGCCGTGTTGGATGATTTCATTTCCTATCAATGATGAATTAAGGTTGGGAAATTCTCGAAGCGCTAACGCCACTGCCTTGACGATGAAATCGTTGATAGAAATTTTTTCATCATCCTGCAATAAACTGTTTAATTGCTTGCGTAATTCGATCAAACCTTCCATATTATATTCGTGCGTAACATAAAAATGCGGCAAGTTTTGTTTGGATTCGACCAATCGGCGGCCAATTGCCTGGCGAAGCTTGCTGGTCTGGATGATCTCATCCGATTGAGGGATTTTTTGAATTCCCGAAATACTCGGAGAACCAATTTGGGTCTTAGCGATTGCGGCCAATTTTGGCGGCGGTTTCACCGAGGGTCCTGTCGTCAGGTCGCTCAATAGCGCAGCCTCTACGTCGCGACGGACGATTCGCCCACCTGGGCCAGTCCCGCGAATTTTCGCAAGATCCATTCGGGCGCCGTTAGCCACTTTTCTAGCTAATGGCGATGCTTTAACTGGACCAGTGGTTTCAATGGCATCCAGCAAAGGGGCTTGAGCGCTCGGAACGCCAGATGTGGGTTGATCTTCTAAATTCGGTATTTGACCTGCCACAGAAGTCAGGTTTTTGTCAATTTTCTCATCCGCAGTACCTATGATGGCAATAACTGCCCCAACTGGAATTGAATCGCCTTGGCTAGCTAATAATTTTCGAACAATACCACTGGCTGAGGACTCAACTTCCACAGTTGCCTTGTCCGTTTCAATTTCAGCGAGTACGTCGCCTTTATTGATATTTTCGCCTTCATTTTTTACCCAACGGACCAAAATCCCCTCACGCATATCAAAACCCAGCTTGGGCATGGAAATAGACTCTGCCATTATTTCAACACCTCCTTTACTGCCGCAATAACGTCCTCTACCTGGGGCAAAGCAGCCTGTTCGAGGTTACGATTGTAAGGCAGGGGGACTTCTTTTTGGGCGACGCGCTTGACTGGTGCGTCGACATAATCAAAAGCCTCTTCATAAATACGGGCCGCAATTTCACTTCCAACCCCGTAAGATTTCCAGCCTTCTTCGACAATCACTGCGCGGTTCGTCTTCTTAAAAGACATCAACACCGGGTCCATATCAAGTGGGCGCAAACAGCGCAGGTCAACAATTTCAACCTGAATGCCATCTTTGGCAAGTTCATCAGCGTGCCCAGGCAGGAGACCACGACGCTTACCCTG
>CAZHWV010000124.1:0-13326 GCA_964536185.1 uncultured Anaerolinea sp.
GTTTTGAGCCCATTACCACCCTCTTTATCAGCACCAGTTAGCGGAAACTAAAGTTGAAAGGTTAAGCTGGAGTCTGGTTTAAAATTACCAGTCTTCCGGACTAACTGGTACTACCGGGTTGATAGGTGATGCTATTTAGAAACAAATCCAAAATATTTGCAACCATCAACGGCTGTTCCAGCATGACCATGTGTCCAGCTCCATCAATGATATGGATCATAGATTTTTTTATGCGATTATGCATGGCCTCGGAATAACGCAGCGGAGTCATTCTATCCTCGGATCCGCAAATAATTAATGTTGGCGACTTTACCCGGCCCTGTAAGCTGGTTTCATCAAAAACGTTGCAAGCGAGAAAATCACCATGCAGCACCGGGTAACGGTTCTCAGCCATGCGCTGAGCGGCTAATTCCTTGGTGCGCAGGTCTGTTTGAGGTCCAAAAGATAAGTCGGTGATTGTTTTCACCGCCAACGGCAGTGTCGCGGCAATCGATGAACTGGATAATAATTCGGGGGCAACTCGCAGCCGTGGGGCTGTTCCAACCAGTCCCAAGCCTAATGTGCGGCTGGGATTGTGGATGCCCAACCAGAGTGCTACTGCGCCACCCATGGAGTGTCCCACAAAGACCGCTTTGTGGATTTTGAGCGCTTCCATAAAATCCAGTACACTACGGGCGTAATCAGCGATAGATTGACGCCCAATCCCTGCAGATTTGCCGTGTCCGGGTAGGTCGAGCGCGTAAATGCGCTGGTCTTTCAGCCGCCGGATTTCTGGAGGCCAGGACAGGTGATTGCCCCCTGCGCCGTGAATGAGAATAACAGCTGGTCTGCTCCAGTTGCCGTCGTTATCGAAGTAATACATTCCAGCTAAAAGTGGCATATTCCCTTAACAAACGTGAAGAATGGATCTTTACCCTGCAGATTGCTTTTTTTGACCATCGCGGGCGTTGTTGAGCTGGTCAGAGGCTTCTTCTGTGAGCGGAATAAACACTTGGACTTGTGTACCTTTCCCGAGCTCCGATTGAATGTTTAATACGCCGTTTACCAATTCAGTGCGTTCTCGTAAATTAACCATTCCGAGACTGCCGCGCTTATCGTAGGATTTGTTCATTTCAGCCACATCAAATCCCACTCCATTGTCGGAAATCTCAAGGAAGGCAATTTCTGAATGTTTCGGGAGTGGGTTTAATCGCACTTTTATCAGCGACGCCTTTGCATGTTTGCGGGCATTATTGAGCGCTTCTTCTACAATATAAAAAATGACGCCGCTTTTGCCCATTTCGATCAGGCTGACGAGTTTTTCGTCTACCTGAATGCTGATGTCTTGGTTGTAAGTTTCCTTCATCTTTTCAGCATTGGCTTGTAATGCAGCTGTCAAACCCTGTGATTCAAGCACCAGCGGGCGCAGGGTGAATAACATGTGACGGATTTCCTTGGTAGTTCGCCGAGCCAGATCTTCAATTTTCGCAAGTTCATCCAATGCAGCAACAGGATCGCGTTCGATCATGCGCCGGGCCAAGCTGACACGCATGGCTATCGCCGCAATGGACTGGGTTGGACCGTCATGCAGGTCTCGGGCTAATTTCTTGCGAGTTTCTTCTTGTATTTCTACCATACGCTCTTTTTCGTCAGCCAGATCCTGGTACAAGCGAGCATTCTGGATGGCGATGATTGCCTGGCGACCAACGATGCCCAGGATATCACAACGTTCGCGGTTAAAGTAACCGGGTGTAATATGCCCAAAGATCATCGCTCCGTAAATATTATATCCGCTGCGCATTGGCAAACAATATACGGAATTACACTGTGCTAACCCGACCACCCGGCTCAATTCCGGGTCTGTGGATAAATTCCCGGTAACCAGTGGTTCCCCCCCCTCGATGACCTTTGCCAGAACCCCTTCTTTTGCAGGAAAGGTGGCGCGTAAATCAGTTTGTGTAAAGCGCCGCGCTGAGCCAACAACCAGTTCCTCTCCCTGGAACAACAAAACTGCGCTGGAAAAACCCATATCTGCCGGGACGGTTTCCTGGTTGGGCTCTGTGTCTTCAACGTGCAAAGCGTTAACACTTAAATCAAGCGCGGAATCCAAGACGCGCTTATAGCTGAGCGTCGAGGTCAGGGTAGATGACAGGTTGTAAATGGCGCGGAGCCGGTCAGTATCCCCTTTCTGATCCTTTTCACGCAAGGTTTTTATTTTTTTTCTTTCATATTGCAGTTGGTTGTACGTTTTCTGGCTGATATAGCCAAATAGACTGCCCAGGGCTAAAGTGGCGATTATTCCAATGCTAAATAAGATAATATTGGTGGCATGAATAAATATATCTGCTGTTTCGACCAGCGCCATGACCCCTGCAGCCAATAACCCACCCTTGAAATTGAAATACAGACTGGTGCTGACCAGTGGAAGTAGTACAATCCAGGCGGCAGGGCCTGCCAACCCGCCTGCCACCCAGAAAAACAACGCTGCCAGGATCAGGTCTACGCTGACGCAAATCTCCCTGTGGTGTTTTAATCGACGGCTTTGACCGGCCAGCCACATCAAGGTAATGTTCCAGCCAGTCAATGCGATAAGCAAAAGGCTGCCTGGAGCTATAAGCTCCCCTGCTAGCGAGAGCGACACTGTAGTTCCCAGCAGGATGATCCAGCGCAGGGAGACTACATACCAGTCAGAAGGATAAGGGGCGTCAGACTGAATCATGATATGTTAATAATAACCGAAACTGGCCATAAATAGACAACAAAATAATTCAGAAAAGCAAGCCGTATCGCTTGGTTGTTCTGATCCGCTACACACCGGCTTGTCGTTTCTAAATCTCATAACCCATCTTTTCCAGATACCGGCCGAATTGATCTGCCAGGATTTTTTGTTCCTGAGTTGAGTAGCGTTCGCGGAAGCGGCCTATTTGACCTTTGAAGAAATGTGTACCTTGCTGGGCTTGAGCTTGCCCGGCAGGACGATATTTCTCCACTACGTTTTTTACGTCATCGTCCCCGGGGTTGACGCCCAAAAACTTTACTAACTTTTCAGCCTCGGTATCGTAATTTTGCAGCAGATCCTCATAACGGGACTTCAACACACCGGGAACTTGCATCCATTTTTCCCAGCCTTCCACATACTCTGTGAAAAACCCCATCGTTTTTTGAAAATCGGTCAGGTGCGAAAAGGCGTTCGGGCGGCCTTGTTTTTCAAGTACACGTTTACCATAATCAAAGGCCGAAAGCATTGCGTCTCGCGGATCGCGATAAATGTATGTCGCCCGGATAAGCCCACCCTGGATCATTGCGCGAGCCCATACGGTTGGCCCGGAGTGTGCCTTAATGACAAAAGTATGCCCGATTAACGCCGGGCGGACCACCATAATCAGACGCCGGGCGCTTAATACGCCGATATTGCAGTTCACTTCGGTTAAAATGCCCTGCAAACCAAATTTTATCCTGATATCGCGCCCGTCGTCACAGCCAGTCGTTGCCATCAAGTCGTGGACCAGGTTAAAGTGCCAGCCCGATCCGGCCCGAGGCATACCAACAGAAAGAATTATCATGGCAAAACCTCTTTTTGTGTTTCGATAGTCCTGGTTCCCGTCTGGTAAGTGCCTCGGGATGAAATAGGAGATGCGGACTGATTCTCAGCCCGGGCGCGAAGCGGTTGTTCCACAAGTAGTGATTTAAAAGCCCCCGTTCCTCCGGCCAGCATCCCCAGGTTGATCCACATCTCTGGCATGGCAAATGAATCCTGCGAAATGCCCTGAAAAACCACTGCCGTCAGCGCAAATATCCCGGCGGTTGCCAGCCAGCGCGCCGCAATGGTTTCGCGCTCTGTGCCCTGGGCCAGCAGGTGGGTAGATTGGTCGATTGGCGGGTTGGATGATGTGGGGCTGGAGCGCAACAGGCCCAGGGCATCTGCGAGAAGGGTCAGATAAAACGCCAGGAATAGCATAAATCCCAATAGCCCAGTTTCAGCCAATAAGCGCACATAAAGATTTTTGGGGTTTGGGTAAAGGTTGGATGCCGGGCTCATTTGTTTGGCAATCTCTGGCTCACCCGATAAAATCCAATCCGGCATGTTTTGATAAATTCCAAAGCCGCTTGCGCCCAACCCTATCCCAGTCAGGGGATGTGCATCAAAGGCTGATAACGCTGCGCCAGCATAAGCCAGGCGCGGTCCTAGATATACATCCTGGGCATATGAAAAAAGATCCGTTTTTTCGGATTTGAAAAATGCAGCAATATAACCTTTGTCCGCTAAAAAAAATGACACACTTGCCAGGACGGCCAATACCAAAACAGCAAAAAGGATTCGACTGCTCATGGCTTGGAAGGCTGCCAGGAGATTCGTCCAGCGCATCGGCATCCTAACAGGAAAAGGACTTTCATTGTTTTTTACCCGGGAAATCGAATTGTGACTGCTTATCCCTCGTTGGTGGGTAAATCCTGCCTGTAGCCAGCCCCAAAAGGCGCAAAAGGCTTGCTTACCTGTCAGCGCAAACGTGGCAGTCCCCGCAAAAAAAGCAATAAATAACCCGGAGCGGGAATAAGTCATTAATAAGCCGGTCAAAGCTGCTAAAAGGAGAATTGGTTCAAAAAGAGATTGCAGGCGCAACCATTTATTGTTGATACGCGAAGCGGTAGTTCCACCACGCGAAGCGCGCAAAGCGGTAGTTCCTTCAGTTGTTCCATGTGCGGCGCTTTGGCGAGTGCCCAAAGCCCGGTAGCGTGTTAATACTGCTGCCACCAGCCATGGCAAATATAGAGCTGCGATCTGTCCGGCCAGCCAGGAAGGCTCATAGGCAAATCCGGAAATACGCTTGTTTTTGACCAGGCCGCGAACTGAAAACAGGTTCTGGATTTGAAGCAACTGCTGGCGATAACCATTGTTTAAGCCAATGAACTGAACCGCCCCCCATAATAGATGGGCTGCCAGCCCGACAAATAGCCACTTAACAGAAAACTTCAAGTCCGCTTCAGTCTGGTTCATCCAGACTGAAGCAATGAAAAACGATAAGCCAATGACCAGAGTCACGACTGAGCGTAGGGCCCGATCAAAAAAGTCAACACCGCGCAGCTCTATCGGCGCGAGAGTTGCGCCAATGGCTGTGGCGACTAGCGCAACCAGCAAAAATGCCAGTAAAATGGTCAGAGTCCCAGGCCAGGGGCGGGTGATTTCTCCGCGTTTGAGTCGTACCAGTAAAACTGGTAATAATAGAACCAGGGGGTAAAGCGCTAATGGGCGCACATAGGTTCCGGAGCCCATAAAAGGCATAAAGCGAAAACTGGTGACAGGCAGTGTCACCATAACAAGAGCCCATAAAAAGCGTGAAATCGAGACGGTCGAGAGTTTAAACACTTTCGCGATTTCCCTTGTGTCCAAGGCCGGGTATGATGAATAGAATACCCAAACTGGTCAGCGCTAAAAACAACCCGGCGCCTGCCATTACGAATATCCCCAGGCTGCTTTTACGCGTGGGGGGCAGGTTTTGACTCTGCGCCAATGAGATCTGTATTTCGGGAGTGATAGCCAGCGATCTTGCTTCCAGGTCTTTTATATCTGCTTGTAATATTTTGTCGCCGGGGTTGCTTTCCAGCCCCTTGCGCGCTGCGTCCAGAGCGACCGCAGTTTGGATTCCCTGCTGGATCTGCGTTGTAAATGCCTGTGCCCAAATTGCTGCTAGCTTTCCTGCCACCTGGGCGGATGGATCGCTGGCGTAAAAATGCCAGCCGCCATCCTGAGGTTGGCTGAGTTCTAATTTGCCAGAACGCAACTCTAAAACTTTTATGTCGGTTTGATCGGCAACCTGCTGAAGAGTTGCATCTGACCAGGCGACTTCCTCCACTTTGCGGCTCTCGCGCTCCAAATAGTAGAACAACTCGTTGTCAGGTTTATTTGGCCAGGCCTTTTCCATATTAAAGCTGACAACCACTGTGGCGCGGGCGCGATATTCGGGCGGACTGACAAAATAGGAGGCTGTACCTGCCAGGCCGCCGATTAATGCGCCAAGCACCCAGAAACGCCATGCGCGGAGCAGGCGAATAAGATCATCGAGAGAAGCAGGCGCAAGTAAGGTTTTCATTTCATGTCTCGTGCGGAACTGGGGTTATTTCGAACCATTTGTTGTTTCCGCCGCCAGTTTAACAGGGGCGCGATCAGCCTGCGGAGATAATACCTGCCCACGATTGGTGCAAAGAATGAACCGCCGTCGCGATAATGAACTTTGAGCATTTCTGGCCAACAGCGATCATCAGCGGCGATGGTTTTACCACTACTATGCAGGCGAAAATTTGCCCAGACCTGGCCGGGCAAATAGGAAAATGGCGCCAGTTGAGCCAGCCGCACCCAAAGGTCATAGTCCATTGCAAAGTAGAAATCCTGGTCAAGCGGGCCCACCTGTCGCCACAGCTCCGAGCGAAAAAAAGTTGCCTGTTGCGGAATATGGACATAGCCCTGGCGTAAACGGCGGTAATCTGTTTGAGCTGCGGGAAAACGACCGATTTTTAGCCCTTTTTCGTCGATAAAGTTTGTGTCAGCATAGACCATGCCTATGCCTGGATTATTAACCAAAAACTGCACCGCTGCGGCTATTGCCCCAGGGTTGTAGGTATCATCTGAATTGAGCCAGGCGAGAATCTCGCCCGTGGCCCGGGCAAAGCCTTTATTAATCGCGTCTGTCTGACCATGGTCTGGTTCAGAAATCCAGGCTGCCAACTGGCCATCGTATTTTTTTAGAATCTCGAGCGTCCCATCTTGTGAGCCGCCATCGATGACGATATACTCAATGTTGGGGTAATCCTGTTCCAGGACCGAGAGAATGGTGTTCTCGATAAAGCGGGCTTGCTTGAAGGAAGGGGTAACTATGGAGACTTTTAAGTCGTTCATCTGTTTTTTTACGGGAAGACCGCGATTGTTTGCAAATCATAGAAACTGGCGACACAGCGATTGACCCAGTGGGTGGGATCAGGATTTAGCTCGCTGAGGGATGCAGGGCTTTCAATCCCATCTAATATTATGTTCTTTACGTAATCGGCTTTGAATATCTGGACTTGTGCATCCCGATTATCCCACTCAATGGCAAGTTTTTGATAACCAGGAATCGTAGCCAGTTCTTTTTGAGCCGATCTGAGCGGATAAAAAGCGGTAGCTCCAAGCAGTAATAAAACAATCAGGTTTAAGACTGCTGGTTTTGAAAAATGTACGTGGGGCAGGAGCTGATGAATCATTAATCCAAGCAGAATGCCATCCAAAAAAAGTGCGCCGGTCATTATAAAGCGGGACGGGAAAAGCGCGCGCGCCGCGGGATAACCTAATTTTGCATAGACATAAACACTGGGTGCTGTGGCGCACAGGATCAGGGCATAGGCTGCCAATGGAATGAGGATGATTAAGCTGGCTAATCTGGACGTTGTATACCGGTTTTCGGACCGGTTTATCCGGCCAAAATAGTCTAATGAAAGCAGGATCGCAAGCCAAAGCGTCATAATGGTCGGAATTGGCAGACTTATCAGGCTTTGCCAGATAAAGTCCCAAGCAAAGCGCAGTGTGGAAGCTGCCAGGTCAAAAAGCCCGGGGGGCACTGGCATGCTCGTCATGCGATTTGTATTTCCTGGGGCGAGGAATACCACTCCCAGGGATACGCAGGATGCGATCAATCCTGTGATTAGCAAGGCCAAAACCCTTTGGCGGTTTTCTCCGTGAAAAAAAAACCAGACTGTACCCAGGGCAAGGAACAAGCCGCCCGTTTGCATGGCAAGTGTTGTTTCAGAAAGGCCGCCAGACAGAAAAAACAAGCTGGCCACCAGAAGAAGCGCTGGTATTAAAGATTGTTTGCTGCTGTGCATAAGCTGACCAGGTTTGATTCGCCTGGCAAATTGCCAAGGGCCTGGTGTGTAAACCTGGTTAAGAATAAATGCTGCGCTGAAGGTGAAAAAGACCAGCGGGGCAAAGTATGTCACCATTCCCGAGCGCCAAAAAACGGATTGATATCGATCCGGCGCCTGTAGAATGGTCAAAAAAATCAAAACGAAAGCGCTCAAAAAGCTGGAAAGCAAATGCCGAGGCAGCATCAATGCCGCTTTGACTTGGTTAAGGAGACTTATCAGGCCAACTGCCCATAGGGCAATCATAACGGATGGTAAATATGAAATAGCTTTTTGCCCGAAACCTTCACTGATTCCAACCAGGATCATGGTGGTATAGCGATTGGACCAGGTGTTATACAGATTCAGGGTGGCGCTGAACAGGTTGTTGGATGCATTCAGGGTTTGCGTGAAACAAAAATCATCAGCCCAATAGCGCGTGAATGTACCAATGTAGGCGTAGGTAAGCAAAACGATCAGGACGCTGATGGTAAGGAACGTCAGGATAACTTCACCAAATATTCTCGCTGTTTTCTCATCTTCAAACCAACGCTTCATATACAGCCTGCTTGATACAGTACGGGTTCATCTTCGCAGTGTCTTGCGTAAACGAACGTACCATTCTCGTAATTTTGACAGCCCAAGTGGAGCCACCAGAGCATAAAGGACACGGTGAAACTCGCGTAACACAATGCTAGGATTGTACCAAAAGGCGCGAGCATAAGCAGCCAGTGCTGCCCCAAAATACTTACCATCCAATAGATAAAAGGCATCGAAGCGGTTGGCGCCGCCCAATATCCGGGTTTTATTCAGCTCGAATACGGGTGAAAACTCTGGAGATGATGCCATCCAGTCGACAATACGAAAGGCTTCGCGCCCAAAATCGGCTGTGCGGGCCAGATTTTTGGCTTCGGCGTGATAGCGCGCGGCTGCCAGTGTTTCTGGAATATACACAATGGGGGCTAGGTGCGCTATTCGCAGCCAGAGATGATGGTCGAGAAGGCAGTGAAAGCTGGGGTCGAGCAGGCCTGCCTGTTTAAGCACCGAATGGCGGATAAAAACAGCCGGCTGGCTGATTATTCGGAAGGACATCAGGTCGAGCAAGTTGAAAGCCTGAAAGGTTTGCAGGTTAAAAGATTTCCCTTGCGCATCGACCGATAATACATTTCCGTATACCAATCCGGCCTCTGGGTTTTGTTCAAACGCCAGGGCTACGCGTTCGAGGGCGCCCGGCAAGTAAAAGTCATCCGAGTTCAGCCAGGCAACGATTTCTCCTGTTGATTGGCGCAAGCCTTTATTAATGGCGTCTGCCTGTCCTGTGTCTTTTTCGGAAACCCAACCAGTCAGTTTGTTCTCGAATTTCCTGATGATTTCCACGCTGGAATCCGTGGAACCGCCATCCATGACAAAATATTCAAATGGTGGGACGCGTTGATCTAAAACCGAGCGTATGGTTTGCTCGATGAACCGGCATTGATTGTAGGATGGCGTTACGATGGAAATGCGTTTCATCAACGGTTCACTTCTTGGGATGAGCCAGGTCGAAGACCATAAACCCTTTTCCTTGGGTCAGGATAGGGTAATTTGCGTTGAGCCTCTTTTGGAGATCAGGCTGGCGGTCATATTCATCGAAATCGGTAATCAGGAAGTAGGCTTTGTTGGCGGTTAATTGGGAAAAGGTTTCATCAGCACTTTGGCTATCCAGCGTTGCAGGCCAGGGGCTGGAATTTTGCCAGCCGTAATAAGCCAGCGGATAGCCGTAATCTGTTGTCAGGGCAATAACACCAGGTTGGTGACCGATGGCATTGCCAACCTCTGCCCAGAAAGCGGCTTGAGGGCGATAGTCATTTGTACGCTGCTGGATGTATTGGACAATGGAGGTAAGCAGGATGGAGCTTAACAATAGGGCTGCGCAAATCAGTTGTAAAGAGATTGACAACCGGATTTTTTGATATAAGCCAGGGAGCATTGCCACTGCAAGCTGCGCCAGACACAGGGCGACGATAGGAATGAGCGGCAGGCTGTAGTAATCGTGGCTGGAAATGTGGTGAGCAAAAACCATCCCAAAGATGAGATATGCCGCCCACAGGCTGCCAAGGAATTTTTTGACAGGTTTGCAGCTAAAAACCAGCATGCCTAGCAGTGCAAGCGCGATCCATAAGGTGTTGACGACATTTTCCAGTTTTAAGAACCAGCGCAGGTAAAAAAATGGGTTGATCCACAGCTCAGGGTAAAAACGTCCTCCAAATTGTTGGCCCAGAAAACCATCCATAAAAGTGCCATAGTAGAGATAGGCGCCGGGCGGTAGAATGCCAAGCAGAATGATTACCCAGGTTTGAGGATTTTTTAGAGATTTAAAGAGACCTAAATACGCAAAAATTACGCCTAGTGCAGCGCCGATTACGAAAAATGCCGCCGGAAATTTGACCAAAATTGCCAGCCCGCCGGATATTCCGGAGACCAGAGTCCACTTCCAGGAGACAAACTCGGTTTCCTTGCCCATCCCCGTCATCCGTCTTCCGTCTACTAGCCGGCCCCAGTTTTCAATGCTCCACCAGAAGATCAGCAGGAGCAAGGTCATCAGCGGATCGGGCTGGAAGGCGCGGCTGGCAGTGACACCATAGGGTATAAGCAGGTAAAAAGTTAGCCCGAAAGCCGCAGCCGCGAAAGATCCCGTCAGATTTTTAGAAAGTAAAAAGAGAAACAGCCCGCCTAGCAGCCAGAAGGAGGCTGAAACAGCGCGCGGGATGGCTGTTTGCTCGCCGAAGACTTGATACAGGCCGGCTGCCAGATTTTCTACCAGGGGAGGTTCGATTGTGGCTTCGCCAGAATATTGGCGGACTGCCATGTCTCTTTGCCAGGCGGTGGTCACGGTTCCGAGAGGGGCTTCGGGATTAAATCCAGCACTGGGGGCGGGAATGTCCTTTAAGGATTGGTAGTAAATGCCCCGCGCTTTGATGGCCCCAAACAACTGCCTGGTGGGGTGAAACTCCAACAGTGGGCTAGAAAGATCACTGTAACGGAGAAAAGCTCCGCAGGCAAGTAAAAAAGCCAGAAAGATGACAGGCGTCCAGGTCGTGGTGAACAGGTTACGAGAAGTGTGGCTCAAATTGGTTGTTGGGTGGAATGGTTGATGGGCTAGATTGACTGTCTACGGATTTCGATTTACGGTCGGATGGAACTACGGATGGAACTACCGCTTCGCGTGCTTAGCGAGGAAGAGCTTGTTATAGTCCACTTTTTCAAAAATGGTCAGTTTTCCGCCCACGGTGGCATCTGCAATGCGGCGGCCGGCTTTTTCGTAGGCTGTGCGGGCCATGTGGTAAGCAATTTCGGATGTTTCCAAGTCGGGAAGCTGCCAGCGGAAGCCTTTACCGAAATATTGACCGGAAAAATGATTGGGGTCATCGCCTTCGGATGTGATGGTGGTGTTGGGTTTACCTGTGGTGGTGTAGTTATGGTCGACGCCGATGAGAATTACTTCATTAAAGCCCATGTGAAAAGCCAACTGTAAGGTGACGTAAGTAACGGTTGCGCCTTCCCAAACCCGCCAGCGGACATCGGAAGAAAAGCGCGGGGCATCGTAGGTCGTGTAGATGAAAGTCGGTAAATTGGGTGCCTGGGCATTGGTAAATTGGTTATGTGAAAAGAAACGGCGAGAACGCCAGCACAGAAATTTGGGGATTTCAAGCGCGGCCAGGTCGCTGGCTGTTTGTTCGATGACGAGATCATTTACCACGGATAGGTAAGTGGTATTGAAGCCAAGTTCTGGAAACATCAAGTAGATACGGTTCATGCCAAAGGTAATCTCGCCTTTGAGCTGGCTCAGGTCGGTCTGTTTCAAGCTGGGGCCGTTGCCGATGATGAAGGCGCGTTTTCCTTTGTGAATATCCTTGAGCGCTGCCAGCCGTTCGATAGCCGTGCGGCGCCAGGGATGTAGATAAACAGCGGGCAATTGCGGCAGGTCGCGGAGGCCAATATAGGTGTTGCGAATGAATGGCCAGATCACAGAGGCTTTAAGGGATTGTTTCATTAGAGTGTTAATTGGTGGTTGTATCCAGGATTATCACCATTATTCGGTGCTTAAGCGCGCGGTGGCGCCACCATCGACTACCATAGCCTGACCGGTCATAAAGGATGATTGTTCGTTATCTGCCAGGAAATAGATGGCGTGAGCGATCTCGGATGGCTGTCCCACGCGCCCATTGACGGTTTTACGCGCCAGGTTGTCGAGTCGCGTTTGCATATCGCCCTGACCAAGGTGCCGGCGACCCAGGCCGGCGCGCAACATGGGAGTATCCACAGCTCCAGGCAAAATGGCGTTAACGCGGATATTGTCCGGAGCAAATTCGATCGCCATGGCCCGGGTGAGGGCCAAAAGCCCGCCCTTACTGGCAGCGTAAGCGGCAATATTAACCGATGTCTGCACAGCATGCACTGATGACACATTGACAATCGCGCCGCCTCCGGCAGCTTTGAACAATGGGTGAGCCAGCTTCATAAACAAGAACGCCGAGCGCAGGTTGGAGGCCATAACAGCATCCCACTCTTCAACGGACGTTTCGATGAGTGGTTTGGCTACCTGGACGGCGGCGTTGTTGATCAGCGCATCCAGTGTTGGTGTCGATGACCGGGTTTGCAGAAAGATCTGCTCAAGAGCGCTGGCGTCAGAAATGTCAGCCTGGATAAAAGCACCTTTGGGGGAAGCCGGGAAGCCTTCGCCAAAAGGTGCGCGGTCTATGCCAATCACTTGCCAGCCCTTTTCAGCAAAAAGAGCCACGGTGGCGCGGCCAATCCCGCCGCCAGCGCCGGTGATTAAAACTGTTTTGTGAGTTTGATTGGTCATGTTATGGCTTCCTCTCAGGGTTGTGTCTTCCGGGTCGTCCGTCCCCAGTCGTCCGTCCTCGGTCTTATAGGGGGTGATAAGCGGGCTAAACGTGCATTTCAGCTAATTCGCAGTTAATTCCTAGTCCATCCAACAGGTTCTTGATCGTGTTCCAGTGTACTCGTTCCCAGGCTGCCGGACTGGAATTTGCATTGTGCGGGGCAAGCAGCACATTGTCCATGTTCATTAGCGGGCTGTTCAGTGGCAGCGGCTCGATCTCAAAGACATCCAGCGCAGCGCCGCCGAGTTTTTTGGACTGTAACGCAGCGATCAAATCCATTTCGTTGACAATTGGTCCACGTGCCGAGTTGATCAGGATCGCTGTGGGGTTGACCTGTGATAGGCTATTTTTGTTGATTAAGTGATAAGAAGTCGGGTTTAGGTCGCAATTGAGCGAGATATAATCGCAATTGGATAACAAAAATTCCAAATTTGCCATCTGGATCCCGGATTCGGCTATAAAAACGTGGTCGATCTCGATGATGTCGGTTCCGATGACTTTCATCCCAAATGCGCGCGCACGGCGGGTGATGGCTTTGCCAATTGTACCAACGCCAATGATCCCGAGAGTCTGTTCATGCAGGGCTTTGCCG
>CAZHWV010000125.1:0-3764 GCA_964536185.1 uncultured Anaerolinea sp.
GGCTAGGCCTACGCCGTCTGGCACGCAATTAGAGTTTTCAAACAGTCTCTAAGTAAATTTCACAGCGTAACCTTGAAATTTACCGTTTTTTTCTGCAGCCAGGCAAACAGGTTTGGCCAAATTTCAAAAAAACCTGCCACTCCGAACAGCATGATAAGCGGATCATAGCGGGCGCGCATCATAAATACTGAACCAATCCCTAGCATTGGGTAAAAAATCATTACAGCAGCGATTCCCAAGATCAAAAGGAGCATATATTTATAGCGCCCAGGCTGGTGGTACAGGCCGACAAAGCCCATGATCAGCCATAGAATGGGCGGCGGGTAAAGCAGGCTGATCTGATTGAGCAGATCAGCCACCGGGGCTGAGCCATCCCGGTTTGGAAGCATGTTTTGATAAGGGATCAAGCTGCGATTGAAATTTTCCATCTGTTTTTGAAAATTTGGATTTAAAATCCGTAATTCTATCGTATCAGGCACAGGTTGTGCGCGACCATCTGGAGATGAGCTGTTGCTTAAGTAGTAACTCCTTGGAATTAAATCCCCTTCGGATGGCGTGGGTAATCCATCCGTATTGACACTGGGTGCCGCCATATTGGTGGCCCGCCGCATGGCAACCGGCCATTCTGGGTTATAGATCAACATCCCGATGCTCGATTTGAAAAACCCCCAGAAAAAAAGGACTGGATTGGCTTTGACGGCTTCGATACCTACCAGGCGTAAGCGGCTGTAGTCCGAATTCCAGCCATAGAATTGATCAGAGAGTGGCGCCAGGTCGCTAAACATCCTCTCTGTTCCTCGCGAAAAAAAAGTTTGGGTATCAATATGGTAGGATACATAAGGCTCTTTGTTGAGCAATTCAGTTGAAACCAGCTTTACCAGATCTGCCGAAGCCGGTCCATTTTCTGCGCGGACGGTATGGGCAAAGGTAAAGGCTCGTTCCAGTGGAATCTGAGCTTTTTCGCCACGCGCGATGATGAAATCATCGTAGCGGACATAGTTATACGTTGACCAAACCAAAAGCAGAGATATTGCAACGGCTACGAGCGTCAACGAAAAGCGCACTTTGTCACGCAATCTTGAAATCGCAAAAAGAAATGGCCCAACGGCCAAACCCAGCAAGGCTACGCCGTCGGGGCGTGATAGTATCGCTAAGACACTGACAACTCCTAATAACGCAAATTTTTTAACATTTGGCGCATCCATCGCATCAAAAAACAGCGCACAAATGAGGATGAAAAAAAATGTCGCTGGTGGTTCTGATGCGACAACATGGTAAAGCGAACCATATGCCGGGTAGAAATTGACCAACAAGGCTACGGTCAATCCAATTTTTTGTCCGAAATGACAGGCCAGCCAGTAGATCAATAGTAGCGAAGTGGAGTACATTATGGCTGAAATAACTTCTGTTGCAAGACTGCCCCAAAAGGATAAAGACAGGCCATAAAAGATCGGGGCTATCGGGGTCCTTCTGACCATCAGTAATTGGTAAACCGGCTGCTGTGCCCACATATCCAAATAATACATAATGTAATTCAGGCCATCGCGACCGAGATGTAAGGGCCAGGCGAGACTCTCAACGGTATATGTCAAAAGCGCCAGGGCACTTAATGCGAAGATGGTTGGTTTATTTATTGACATAGCTGAATATTTTATCGCACTTTTTTGGGAATGTACGATAAAATGAGGTGGGGATGTACCGACAATGGGCTTCTATCAACCATGGCGATAGCGGGATACTTCCCAGGTCGGATAAGGCGTTTTACGCTTTTGAATATTGCGGGATTATCAGAAAACTGAACAGTATAAAAATTAGCGACCAGACGAATGTTATGCTTGATTGGGTGATCTATTTCCCCCTGCTTTATAACCTCATTGTACCGATGTATGATGTCGATACGATCACACCTGTGCAAAATGCGGATGACACTTTTGAAACTCATCTGGATGCTCTCGAGGTGACAAGCTTCGTAGAAAGCTCGGATTCAATTATCTGGCGAGATGTAGGCCGGTTGATATGGTGGAAACTGCTTCTGGAGGGTGTTCCACACTAAAGACCATTGATAAAAAAAGGCCAGGCCATGTTTATATATGGTCTGGCCTTTTTATGATCACACTTTTGCCACGGGCTATCCAGGTGAAGGCGTCTCCGTGATCGTTGGGATAAGCGTGGGTGGGACGTCTGTTGCTGTTTCTAGCGTTGTGATAGGCGTGGACGAGGGTGTTTCGGTTGGCGCAGGACTTGGGGTGGGTGTTTCGGTCGGAGGAACGTAGTTAATCTCGAGCCGCACCACTTTTTGGGCGTAACCGCCGTCTGAGTTTTCCATGCGCAGGCGCAGGCTGTACTTTTCGTTCCCAACATCTTTGAGATTCCAGGTGAATACATCGCGCGCCTCGGGCACCTGGGCATTAGTATTGAATAGGACCTGCCAGTCGTTTTCTCCGGGGTCGCTGCCGGGGGCAAATTCCAGCTTCCAGATTTCAAAACCATTTGTGGCGTTGGCGATGACACGAATATCAATTGTTTCTGTGGTCAGCACGTCTCCATCTTTGATGTTTTCGATTGACAGGTTGACGTGAGGTGAATCTGCTGTACATTCGCTGTCCGGGGTGAAATAGAGCGGACGCTCAAAACCCAGTTCTTCGACCAGAGCGCGGCCGGATTCATCTTTGCGCAGCCAGCGCTGGACCAGGTTTTCGGTGACGTTAAGGGTCATCTTTTTCTCAACATATTCAGTGCATGCAGGGGTGGCTAGCCAGCCAGTCCATGTATCCAGAGTGGCTTCCTTCCACAAGTCCTGGCTGGCAGGCAGCGGTAGTTGGTCAGCGGCAAAAATCTCCTGGCGCTGTTGTGAGCACCATTGAGATGGTTCTGTTCCCGAAATTGCGCAGATGACTCGGTCAACAATTCCGGCTGGGCGTAGGAAGGGCGCTGGTTCGCCACCGGTGATAACAGGGATGGCATGGGTCATGAAGCTGGCCCAGATGGGCGCTGCGCCGGTAAGACCGGTAGTATTTTGCATTTGAGTATAATCGGCGTTCCCCACCCACACACCCACGGCCAGGTCGGGGCTGTAGCCCATCGTCCAGTTATCGCGAAAATCGTTAGTGGTACCGGTTTTTGCAGCTACACGGGTATTAAAGCCCAGGTTGATGACCGGGTTTGGGCCGAACATCGGGCGGCGGGCTTCATAGTCTGAAAGGATTGAAGAGATTATATAGGCATGTTCGGGTCGCACCACCTGTTCTCCGGCAGGTGGCGCGTATTCGTAAATCAAATTTCCGGCATTATCCTTGATTTTCAAAATGGCAACAGCCGGGATGCGCAGTCCGCCATTGGCGAATACAGCATAAGCTCCAGTCATTTCTAACAGGCTGACATCGCCGCCACCGAGGGTCAGCGCCATGCCATAGTCGTTTCTAGTAAGGCTGGTGATGCCCAGCTTTTGAGCCATGCCAATCAGACCCTCTTTGGCGGGGGTGTTCGGGTCGTCGTAGATACCCACAAACTGTAAGGTTTTGACTGCCGGGATATTGTACGAGTTTGAGAGAGCCGTTCGGATGGAGACCGGACCGTGGAATCTGCCGTCGTAGTTGACTGGCAGGTAGGGATCGCGCAGGTCATTCGGATCGCCTGAGGGCGGGAAGCCGCTGGGGATATCCCAGATCAGGGTCGAGGCTGTCCAGCCTTTTTCAAAAGCGGCAGCGTAAGTGAAGGGTTTGATGGACGAACCGGGCTGGCGCGTTTGGCTGGTAGCCATATTG
>CAZHWV010000125.1:3774-8499 GCA_964536185.1 uncultured Anaerolinea sp.
CCTGCCCCTGGATAGTTTCGTTGTAAAAATCAGCCGATCCAACCATGGCCAGTATCTCGCCAGTGGACGGTTTGATGGCCACCAGCGCGCCATCACTGGCGTTTTTATCGACCAGGGTTGCAATCTGATCACTGACAATCTGTTGGGCAGCATCCTGCAGCCCTGCATCCAGGGTTGTGGTGACTGTAAAACCGGAGCGATAAATTGTCTGGGCGTCAAACTGGTTTTCCAATTGTGAACGTACAAATTGCACCCAATGCGGGAAGCGCATCTGGACGTTTGGTGTGGGGAAGCTAAAATCTTCGATTATTTTTGAAGCATCCAGGGCAGCTTGTATATCCACGCAAATGGGTTGCAAGGCGTTGCTGACCGTAATACAGTTTCTGCTGAGGCTAAGCTCATACATCAGCGAGAGTATATCTCGGTGACGATTGAGCGTGATGTCACGATTGGAGTAAATATCGTAAACTGCCGGGGATTGAGGCAAACCTGCCAGGAAGGAAGCCTGCGCCAGGTTCAAGTCATCGGCTAACCGGCCATTTTTGGGAGAGCCTTGAGGGTGCAGCTCGTTAGATTGACCGTCGATGCCAGGACCAAAGTAGGTTTCGGCTGCGCCTTCAATGCCATAGGCCAGATTGCCGTAATAAATCTCATTCAGGTAAAGTTCGAGAATCTCATCTTTGCCATAGCGGCGGGTGATCTCTGCCGCCAGAATGATTTCGCGAAGTTTGCGCATGTAAGAGCGCTGAACGCGTTCCTCGGGTGAGAGCAGCAGCGCCCGCGCTAATTGCTGTGTGATGGTTGAAGCCCCAGTTCCATTGCCACCGCTGGTGAAGTTTTCCCAGAGCGCGCGGAGGATAGCAAGCGGGTCAAAACCGGGATGAGTGAAAAAATCCTTATCTTCGGTGGCAATCGTTGCGGCGACAAGATAGGGGGAAATATCGCTTAGTTTTACGTATGTCCGCCGGCCTGCATTCGGATCCAGAATTTCGTAAAGCGGGTTGCCATTGCGGTCCACAATGCGTGTGGTTTCGAACTGCGCCGAACGCTGGCGTAAATCATCCACAGATGGCAAGGTACTTGCGATGGAATAATATGCCATAACTGCTGTTATAGCGGAGAGGATGCCAAGAGTAACTAACACGAAGAGGGTCACGACCAAACCGCGGGTGAAACAGCCCAAGCTACCTGGGGCAGAATGGCCTGCCTGGTTTCCAGATGGAGGACGGCGCACTGTGGTATTGAGTGCCGTTGGGGTGACGCTCGTTGCGTTCAGATCAACTTCCTCCACCCATTCGGGCAGGGGGTCGTTACTGTACGGGTTATCAATGTAATCAGGAAACAACGGTGGTGGGCTGGGTTGGTTGGAGAATCCGCCACCTGGCTGGATGGTCTGTGACCTTGATGGATTCTTGCCCGAGCGAGCGGTGGAGGCCTTATCTGGGGGGGTGTTTTGCATATTTTATTTGCCGCTGGTCCTGACTAAAACTGTCCACTGGCCTTTCATGGTAGTTTCATTGGATTGATTATTGACGTACACACCCAGTGTGACGACACCTCCACCCAGGCGTGGGAAAGCTTTTGTTTCCATGACTTCCATCTCCACATGGATAGTGTCCCCGATATAAATCGGTTTGACGAATTTCCACTCTCCCACCTCGCGAAAGGCGATCACATTTGAGCCCAGGATGCCGGTTTGGACTGCCAACCCGGAGGCGATTGACAACCCCAGTAATCCATGCGCAACGCGCTGACCAAAAGGCGTGGATCTGGCAAATTCAGCATCGGTGTGGATTTGGTTAAAGTCACCGGAAAGACCTGCGAAGGAGGCGATATCGTGTTCAGTGATCGTGCGCCCGGCTGATTTTCCTTTTTGGCCGGATTGGAAGTCTTCAAAGAATAAACCTGATTTGATAGGTAAGGCAGACATGTTCTTCTCCTGGTTTTGTACTTTAATGCGGCGTAATAGTTTTTACCTTTCCGCGCAGAGATCGTGACCAAGGCTTCCCTATTATAAACGTCGTCGGGGTTGAAATAGTTTCGGGTTCTCGCATGATTCAGCAGTGTTGCTGCGGGTTATAATTGACTGGAAGGAGACCATTATGACCTATACTTCCATTTTGATCGAGGCGCGCGGACAAGTGGGGCTGGTCACGCTCAATCTTCCCCAGTCGTTAAATGCACTCACGCCCCACTTGCTTAATGAACTTTTACAAGCCCTGTCTGCTTTTGATACAGACCCGGCTATCGGCGCAATGCTGATTACCGGGTCTGAGCGAGTCTTTGCTGCTGGGGCGGATATCAAATTCATGGCTAATGCATCGTCTGCTGAAATGCGTGTCAATGGTTTCGTGGAGCTTTTTGAGGGCTTGCGCAAGTTGAACAAGCCGTTGATCGCTGCAGTAAGCGGTTTTGCGCTGGGCGGGGGCTGTGAGTTGGCCCTGGCTTGTGACATGATCATAGCCTCCGAGACGGCTCGCTTTGGCCAGCCGGAAGTGACCATCGGTGTCATTCCAGGAGGGGGTGGCACTCAGCGCCTGGCGCGAACGGTAGGCAAAGCGCTGGTGATGGAGATGGTCCTGAACAACCGTTCGCTTTCCGCGGCGGAAGCGCTTAAATTCGGGTTGGTAAACCGGGTTGTGCCCGTTGAGTTGTTTCTGGAAGAGAGCCTTTCTTTGGCTGCCGAGATTGCTGCGCGCGCTCCTTTGGCGCTGGCTGCTGCCAAAAGAGCGATCAACAATGCTTATGAATATTCGCTTTCTGCTGGGTTGGTCGAGGAGCGAAATTTATTTCATGATCTGTTCGACACCGCCGACCAGAAAGAAGGCATGCAGGCTTTCATCGAGAAACGCAAACCGCATTGGCGGGGGATGTAGATTAAATCCGGGTTATACTATCCTTGTGGTCCCCGCTTAGCCACCTTGCCAACTTATCTATCAAACAACCTATCACCCTATCAATCTATGCTGACCTTCAATGACATGGTCGTTGCTTTCGAAACACTTGGCTTGCGCAACAAGCCCATCATTGCGCATGCTTCCCTTGGCGCTTTTGGGCACGTTGAAGGGGGGCCTGATTCTGTTATCACTGGCCTGGCGTATGCGACCGGGGCTTTTATCATGCCTACTCATACTTATAAAACGATGGTCACGCCTGCCTCTGGGCCAGCCAATAACGCCATAAATTATATGCGCGGGCAGCAATGGAACCGCCTGGCGGAGCCTTATCAGAATGATATGTCTGCGGATCCAATGATGGGTGTGGTTCCTGAGAGTATGCGTAAGTGGCCGGAAGCCAGGCGTTCCATGCATCCAATTTTGTCTTTCAGCGGGTTTCGCGCTGAGAAAATTCTTGAAACACAGACGATTGATGAGCCTTTTGCGCCTGTGCGTGCCCTGGTAGAGAAAGATGGGTGGGTATTGCTGCTGGGTGTAGATCATACCGCCAATACCAGTATCCATTTTGCCGAGAAACTGGCCGGGCGAAATCAATTTGTGCGTTGGGCGCTGACCCAGGCCGGAATTGTCACCTGTCCCGGATTCCCTGGCTGCTCAGCAGGCTTTCATGCGATTGAACCGGAAGTACTGCCATTCACAAAAACAATTAATGTTGGCAATGCTGTCGTTCGGGCGATGCCGCTTCGGGCGTTGATGGTCAAGGTGATCGAGATGATAAAAAAGGACCGATATGCACTGCTGTGCAACCGGAGTGACTGTGAACGCTGTGCAGAAGTAAGAAAAATGTAGGTCCTGCTGGGCTTGAGAATTTGGCCACCGGCAAAGAGCTTGAGTTATCTCAGTTTTATTGGTATGTGATTTCTTCCACGCGCCAGGGTTCATCTCCCATAATATTTTTCAGCCGGACGAAAAGGTCGGAAGAAATGCGGGTGGTGTCGTTGGGAAAGTCCAACAGGTGGGCGCGCCCGTTTTCAAAAACCTGGAATTGGAAGCGGTCTTTGCCGGGATGTGAAATGAGGATTAAATAGACATTCTTGATCCTTCGCCGATCGCGCTCATTATTGCCGCTTGGGCGAAGGAAAATAGTAATCAGCCGAGGGGGTAGTCCGTCATCTTTGGGCTCATCCAGCAGATGTGGAGCGATGGGGGCCAGGCTGGGGATAAAAGGTTTTTCCGCTTCTATCGTTGAAGAGCTAACAGCTGCGACTGCCGGGTGCAGTGCGCTCACGTTTTTGCTATTCACCTGTATGTCGGAACCTTCTGCCAGCGTTTCGAGGTGTTCGATGGCGAGTAAATCGTCCATCGGGGTGGCGGGAGAGAAGGTCGTCTTTTCAGAAGAAACGTACGTGTATGTTTCCCAATCGGGCGGCGCCTCCGGTTCAGGCGGCATGTCGTCCATTTCTGGCGCAACTAAGACAGGGATTGTATTACCCTTATTGTTTGCGGTGGCTGGCGCGCGAAGGTCAGAGCTAATGGGCTGTGATGTTTGACCTGGGGTTTGCGGATCAGCGATGGTTGGGGTCGAGCTGGTTTTCACGGCGGGGGCAAGGATTGGTTTTGAATAGACTGGTTCGGATGGTGTAAATGGGGTGTCGAAGGCAGCTACCTTTACATCCACTTGTGTGCGCAGATCATCCACCAAAACTTTAGGTGGATTGCTGGTGGCATCCAGTTTGCCATCAGCAATCAGTACCTTGCCATCCTCACACAGCAGGCGCACTTTTTCCCAAGTTTTGGGAAATATCACCAGTTCAAGGTTACCATGGAG
>CAZHWV010000125.1:8509-13300 GCA_964536185.1 uncultured Anaerolinea sp.
GTGACAAAACCCATCATTTTGTCTGTTTTGGTCTTGAACGGCCGCGACGAGACGACCATGCCGGCAACACGCACACGCTCCTGGTGGGCTGCGTCTAGCAGGGTGACGGCATTGTGGCTGACGGCCTGGGTAAGAAGTTCGGCATATGCTGAAAGAGGGTGGTCAGAGAGATATACGCCGATCAATTCGCGTTCCCAACCCAGGGCTTCTTTCTTTTCGACCTTGATGCCAGTCGGCAGGCTGATGCTCTCGGCCTGCACCCCCGAAGTTCCGCCGAAAAGCGACAACTGACCGCTTTCCACCGCGCGAAAATGGCTGACGCTGGCGGCGACAATGCGCTCCAACGAGACCAGCAAGGCGGCGCGGTCGCCAAAGTTGTCGAATGCACCGACTTTGATCAGACATTCCAAGGCGCGTTTTCCGGCGGAGCGGAGATCTACTCGGCGGGAAAAATCATTCAGGTCGCTAAAAGTTTTATTATGTCGTCCGGTGACGATCAAATCCGCCGGACCTTGTCCCACGTTCTTTACCGCGCCTAACCCAAAGCGAATCGCAGGTCTTGTCTCGGTTCCGGGCATTTTTTGCTCAACCTGGTTTTCAGACGGGGAATGGGGGTAAGGTCGATCTTCAATACTGAAGTCGAAATTTGAGTGGTTGATATCCGGTTGGAGTACATCGATGCCCATAGCACGTGAATCGGAGATATACATGGCGATCTTGGTGGCGTCATCTTTGAAGACTGACATAAGTGCGCACATATACTCAGCGGAAAAATGCGTTTTCAGATAACCGGTCTGGACGGAAATCAGTCCGTAATCGGCGGCGTGGGATTTGTTGAACCCATACCGGGCGAATTTTTCCCAGTCTTCGAAGATCGCCGTGGCGGTCTCCTTGTCCATTGTCTTTAGAGAAGCACCTAGGATGAATTTTTCTTTATGCTTGGCGATTTTGTCAGCTTGTTTTTTGGAGATGGCTTTACGCAAATCGTCCGATTCCGAGCGGCTGTATTCGGCCAGATCGACTGCGGCGCGCATGATCTGTTCCTGGTAGACCGGGATGCCGTACGTATCGCTAAAAATTGGTTCTAAAGCAGGATGCCGGTACTCGATTTTCTCTTCCCCATGCATGCGTTTTATGTAGGATGGGATAAAGTCCATTGGCCCTGGGCGGTAGAGCGCCACCATAGCAATGATATTATCCAGGTTTTTGGGTTTCATTTCGACCACCCAGCGTGTCATCCCACTACCTTCCAGTTGAAAGATCCCGGCTGTTTGGCCGCGCCCGATCATCTCGAAGGTTTCAGGGTCATTCGTGGGGATGTTCTCAAGGGTCAGTTCAATCCCATGTCTCAATTTGATTTGATCGCAGGCGCGCGCCATCACCGTCAACGTGGAAAGTCCGAGGAAGTCGACCTTGAGCATGCCCATGCTATCAAGAATGCCCATTTCAAATTGGGTAACGGTCTTTACGGGAGATTCTTCCGAGCCGGAGGTGGGCCGATGGATGGGCAAGTAATCCGTGATAGGTTTATCGGCTATGACTAGTCCGGCGGCATGTGTCCCGGCATTGCGGACGACGCCCTCCATGTGGATGGCCGTATCGACAAGTTTTTTTACTTTGGCATCGGCGTTATAAGCTGCTTTAAAATCGGGCAATTCAGCCAGCGCTTCGGAAAGCGACATGGGTTTGCCAGGAATGTTGGGCACCAGCTTGGCGATTTTGTCCACTTCGGGGATGGAAATATCCATAACACGCCCCACATCACGCAAGGCTCCTCGAGCGGCCATGGTACCAAATGTGATTATTTGGGCTACCTTGTCATCGCCATATTTTCGAGCAGTGTACTCGAGCATTTCTGAACGCCGGTCATCGCGGAAATCCAAGTCGATATCGGGCATGGAAACGCGCCCAGGGTTTAGAAAGCGTTCAAAGAGCAGTTGATGTTGGATGGGGTCGACCAGGGTAATATAGAGGGAATAGGCTACCAGCGAGCCGGCGGCAGACCCGCGTGTGTTATACCAGATGCCTGTTTCACTGGCATAGCGGCATAAGTCCCAAACGATTAAAAAGTAAGCGTCGAAACCCATGTTGTGAATGACGCCCAATTCAAAATTTAGACGCTCGCGGATTTCTGGATCATTTTTCCGGTCGCCGTAACGTTTTTCGAGACCTTTTTCACATAGATAGTGCAGGTACGATTCTGGGCTATAACCTGCGGGTACGGCAAATTCGGGCAGGTGGTAGCCCTTAAAACCAAGATCCACCTGGCAGCGTTCGGCAATTTCAATTGTATTTGAAAGCGCTTCAGGAATTTCTGCGAATAATCGACTCATTTCCTGTGGTGAGCGTAAATAAAAGGTTTGCGACTCATAACGCATGCGGTTTGGGTCGCTGAGCAGTTTGCCAGTCTGGATAGCGAGCAGAATATCTTGGTACTGGGCATCATCCGGCTCAATATAGTGGACGTCGTTGGTGGCAACGAACTTGGCTGAGTATTTGGCGCCCAACTCGACAAGCTTTTTGTTCAAGCTGACCAGTTCGGAGATATTATGTTGTTGCAGTTCAACGTAGAACCGCTCCGGCCCAAAGACGTCATAATACCAGTTCATGCGCCGCACAGCTTCTTCGGGCATTTCGTCGATGAGCTGCCGCGGAATTTCTGCCGACATACAGCCGGAAGTGGCGATCAACCCTTCGGAATGTTCAGCTAGGAATTCGTGGTCAATGCGTGGAAAGTAGTAAAAACCATCCATCTGGGCAGCCGAGGTGATTTTCAACAGATTTTGATAGCCTTTTTCGTTTTCGGCTAGCAATAATAAATGACTGGATTTTTTATCCAATTTCGAATCACGATCCTGCATCCGGCGAGCTGCCATATAGGTTTCCACGCCGATGATGGGCTTAATCCCGGCATCTTTGGCAGCGTTGTAAAACTCGATTACTCCAAACATCGTGCCATGATCTGTGATGGCCAATGCGGGCATTTCCATCTCTTTGGCGCGTTTGACCAGCTTTTTGATGTTTGAAAACCCATCGAGAAGCGAATAAACCGTATGCGTGTGCAGGTGAACGAAGGAATCAGTCATAATTAATAAATTTCAATAGGATAAAATGATTATAGCATCCCATTTGCACAAAAACCTGGGCGCTTAGCTTAAAATATGCCGAACAAAAGTTCTTTTAACATGGCATAATTACTTTGACAATGTCAGAAAGTGTACAATATCTTACATTTTTGATTTGCTGGAGGCATACTATGGAGAATTTTTCCACCCAAGTTTCAGAGCATTTATCAAAGTTGTGTGTCGGGTTTGGTTGCCGACCGATCGGTTCATTTGCTAATCAAGCCGCAGCGGACTATATAAGTAGTGTTTTTTTGTCAGCCGGTTTGAATATTGAGCAGCAACCTTATGTTTGCATGGATTGGCAATGCGAATCAGCATCCCTGGAATTTGCCGGACAGCATGTTTCTGTTGATGCTAATGTTTTTTCTAATAGCTGTGATGTTACTGCACCCATGGTTCCAGTATGTTCAATTCGTGAACTGGAATTGGCTGATATTGCCGGAAAAATAGTTCTGTTTTATGGCGATTTGGCAAATGTCCCACTCTCACCAAAGTCATGGTTTCTAAAATCGGAGCGCGATGTTGAGATACTCCAACTTCTGGAAGCTTCTCCACCCGCCGCACTCATTGCCCGTTCGGCTGCCACTTTGGAATATGAGCAGGTTACGGAAGACTGGGAACTGAATATCCCGGCAGCTACGGTTTCGTGGGAGACAGCCGATAGGTTGGCAAGTCATCCAGGGGCGCTGGTTCGCCTGATTCTTCAATGTAAGCGGACCACCTCCACTGCGGCCAATATTGTGGCTCGCAAAATTGGCCGCGGTACGAGTAAGGTGGTCTTGATGGCGCATTTTGATACAAAAATCGCCACCCCAGGCGCTTTGGATAATGCCACCGGCGTTGCGCTATTATTAACTTTGGCTGAAAGACTGGCGAGCTCGGATCTGGCTTGCGGGTTGGAGTTTGTCGCTTTCAATGGTGAGGAATACCTGCCCATTGGGGACGATGAATATCTTCGCAAAGGCGAGGATGATTTCGGAAATATCCTGACAGCTATTAACATGGATGGTGTTGGCGCTAGATTGGGAACCAGCAGCATTGCCATCTTTTCGGCATCTCATGCTTTCCATGATCAGGTTAGCCGGTTGGTGATGCATTATCCGGGTGTGGTGTGGGTAGAGCCCTGGCCGGAGAGCAATCACTCGACCTTTGCTTTTCGCGGAGTACCCAGTTTGGCATTTAGTTCGGTGGGCGTGCGCTCCCTGGCTCACACGCAACTCGATTGTATCGAGCAAGTCAGCCCGGTCAAGCTTGCTGAAGTTGCCGAGTTGGTGACAGAGATTGTGCATGCGATGCAAGGGAAAACGGCAGCATGGAGTCGCGATTAAATTTTTTTAGTTTGTGGAAATAAAGCCACTTTTTCAGCGTAGTCACTGTAGCCGCCGATATATTCCTTGAGTTCGCCGTCTTTTAATTCAAGGATGCGATTGACGGTTCGGTCAAGAAAGTAGCGGTCATGCGAGATTACCAATACGGTACCTACGAAATCAGATAGGGCATTTTCAAGCACTTCGGCTGCGGCGATATCCAGGTTGTTCGTGGGCTCGTCCAGTAACAGAAAGTTTGCCCCAGAAAGCACCACCAATGCTAGTTGCAATCGGCTGCGCTCTCCGCCAGAAAGAGAACTGATTTTTTGTGTGGCTTGCTGGTAAGTAAATAAGTAACG
>CAZHWV010000126.1:0-13287 GCA_964536185.1 uncultured Anaerolinea sp.
GGTAAAACAGTTGATCCCAGAAGATTTCGAAATCAACGAAAAAGACCGTTCCATTTCCATGACCGAAATCGGTACAGTCCATGTGGAACAACTATTAGGCCAACCTTTACGGGACCCTGAACGCCCGGAAGATGTAACCCCTGAGCAAGCCCGTTTGCTTGGGCACCTGGAACAGGCTCTGCGCGCCCAATATTTATTCAGGCGTAATAAAGATTACCTCGTCCAGGCCGGCAAGGTGGTCATTGTTGATGAATTTACCGGGCGGTTGATGGTAGGACGACGCTGGAGCGATGGCTTGCACCAGGCCATCGAAGCCAAGGAAGGCGTCAAAATTGAGCCTGAAAATGTCACCTACGCAACCATTACTTTGCAAAACTATTTCCGCATGTATCAGAAACTAGCGGGTATGACCGGTACCGCGCTGACCGAGGCGGAAGAATTCCATAAGATTTACAAGCTCGATGTTTTACCCATCCCAACCAACCTGGAATACAACGCCGCGCAGGGTAATTCGCCCCTGGTCGAAATCAAAACCAAAGATGAGAATGGATACGATATCGCCTACTTCTCTCCCCGTGGTGATACGGAGAAGACACCTGTTTTCTGGCGTCGCGCTGACTATCCAGATGTGGTTTACCGCACCGTAGAAGCCAAACTGCGCGCAATCGTAACGGAAATCGTCCGCGACCATGTACTGGGCCGCCCAATTTTGGTTGGCACCACCTCAGTGGAATCATCCGAACGACTATCTGGACGGCTCAAGTCGGAACCTGTGCGCCGTCTGATGCAGGTGCAACTGCTCCGGAACGTCTGGTTTGAGCAGAGTGGGAAAGAGGAAGACGGACGTCTCGTGCCTGAGCTGGAACCGCTTTACAAGCCGCTCGATCAATTAGAGCCGCTCTTCCTACGCAATTTTGCCAAGCCTTTCAACCTTTCAATCAATCCCGAAGACCCTGCCAATCTCAGCCGCTTGCTGACGACCCTGCGCCTTAACCCAGAACATGAAATACGCTTGAAAGCCGTCATCCAAGGGGGCGTTCCGCATGAAGTACTTAACGCGCGCAAGCATACCGAGGAAAGCCAGATTATCGCCGCAGCTGGCGCTTTTGGATCAGTAACCATCGCCACGAACATGGCTGGACGCGGTGTGGATATCAAGCTGGGCGGCGAACTGGCCGATGAAATTATCGCCATTGTCAGCCGTGTTCTAAAGCGCTCCGGTCAGGATCCCTACAATATGCGCCTGGAGGAACAACGCCAGGCCATTCTCAAAATGGATCCTTCGGAATTTGGGATTTACGATTCTGAAATCCACTATTTCCTAAAATATTTTGAAGACATGGAAACTGTGCGCCGGGTGGGCGGTTTGCACGTGATCGGTTCTGAGCGCCACGAAGCGCGCCGTATTGACAACCAGTTGCGCGGACGCGCTGCCCGCCAGGGTGACCCGGGTTCATCACGTTTCTATCTGTCTTTGCAAGATGACCTGATGCGCCTGTTCGGCGGCGAGCAGGTTGATAACATCATGCAGCGTTTCCGCCTGGACGATGACTATCCTCTCGAAAATCGTATGGTCACCGGTCTGATCGAACAATCTCAGCACCGCGTGGAAGGCTCGAACTTTGACGTGCGCAAGCACCTGATCGAATATGATGATGTGCTCAACAAACAGCGCACAATTATCTATTCCCAACGCGACCGGGCCATGATCAAAGCAGACCTGACCGAAGACATTGCGGCGCTGCTCAGAGATGAGATCACTGCGCGTGTGCCACCCGCAATGAAGGATGAAGAAGGCCCCTGGAAGTTGCTGGCCTGGCTCGAACAGATCCAGCCACCTTTTAACTACGGCGCCAATAAGATATTCCCATCCTTCACCTTTCGCCTGCTGTTGGACGAACTTTCCAAGGCCCAAGGCAGCCCCAGCGAGACCTTGTTGGAAATTGTCCGACGCGCGGTAGAGATTGAGGAAGGACACATTTTCAAGGCGATTGAAACCGCTGTTGCCCGCACATCCGAAGCCCTCGAAACTCAAATCCAGGAGCGCTTTGATACACTGGATACTTTTTTCGAGGGCTTGAAAGACAACGATGAACCAAGAAAATCTTCCGAATTATTGGATGAGCTAAAGTCGGTTTTGCACCTTGAGCTGCGCCTCAACAGCGAACAACTCAAACTGCTGGTCACTCATCCCGAGACACTGGAAGAACCGATCAAGGAACAGGTGGATGTTGCGCTTTCGAATATTGCCATCACACGTCTACTCGGCAGTATTGAATACCGCATCAATGAACAGCTTTCCGTGAAAGCCGATGAACTGGCGCGTTTGGATTGGGATGCCGCAGCCGCGCGCCTGATGGAAGCAGCCCAGAAAATGCTGGTAAACCGCAGGGAAAGGCTGACCGGGAAAGACGCTCATCTTGCGCGCGATCTGGAGGCCATTCTCAGCCGTATGAATGCCTCCCAAATGGACGAGTCCGACCTGATCGGTCTCCTATCCGGCTTGTCACGCGGGCGGCGGACCTTATTCAACGCAAAAACGCACAAACAAGAAACTCTGGAATACCCGCTATTTAACTATTTCTACCTCGCGGCGCAGATATTGGCCGGGCGCAAGCCCGAATCTGTCGAAGCAGATGTCCTGACCCATTTAGAAGACGCCACTACCAAGTTATTGGCCGGTTGGGGACAGGCGGAATACGCCCATCTCTCGCAAAATGCATCCAAACTAAGCGATTTTGGCCGCATAGACGAGAAATTGGAACTCGGGCCAGACACGCCGCTTTCCGCACTAAGCAACGAACAGCGCAACACGCTGACGAGTGAGCTTGGAAAGCGACGAACAGCAGAAATTCACCGCAACGTTCTGTTAGGTGTCATTACTGAACAGTGGGTCGAATATCTGACCCGCGTGGAAGCCCTGCGCGTATCTATTGGCCTGGAAGCATACGGGCAGCGTGACCCGTTGGTCCAATATAAAACCAAAGCCTCGGATATGTTCCAAGCACTATTGGGTGAGGTACGCTCAGGTGTGATAGATCGGGTCTTCCGCTATTTACCTCGCCTGGTTGTAGCACAAACCAGCGCCGAGCCTGTTGTCGAAGCTGCGCCAACGCCCGCCCGAACTCAGACAAACTCGATTACAAACGCTGGTCGCAAACGACACAAGAAGAGGTAGTTTGGTAGATTTCCCAAATTCCCAATTCCAGAGACGGTAGAAAGGGAGTTTTCCAATTTCTGAACTTCCCAATATCTCAGTATCCCAATTTCCAAAGGTGGATTTACACCGCCACCTGGAAGGTTCCTTGCGTTTGCATACCATGCTCGAAGTGGCGCACACGCACAGTATGACCCTACCAGCCAACCTGGTGAGACTGAGCCAGCTCGTGCAAGTGCAAGATGAAGACAATCTGACCATTGAAAATTTTCTTACTAAGTTCACTACCTTGCGAAGGTTTTACCGTTCGCCCGAGGTTATTGAACGCGTTACCCGCGAAGCGGTTGAAGATGCTGCCAAAGATAATGTCAAGTATCTGGAACTGCGTTTTACACCGGTTGCCCTTAGCCGGGCGGAGCGCTTTCATCTACACGATGTCATGGATTGGGTTTGTGATAGCGCCCAAAACAGCGCGAAACAGCATGACATTTCCGTACGCCTGATCGCATCCGTCAATCGGCACGAATCCGTCGAACTGGCTGAACAGGTGGTCTGGTTATCAGTCGACCGGCGGGACAAGGGCATTATCGCCATTGACCTGGCTGGCAATGAAGCAGAGCATCCAGCACTGCCATTTTTGTCATTGTTTCATGAAGCCCACCAGGCTGGGCTGAAGATCACCATGCATGCCGGTGAATGGGGTGGCCCCGAAAACGTTCGCGAGGCGATTGAAAAATTCTCCACCGACCGGATCGGGCATGGCGTGCGCGTTCTGGAAGACCAATTTACGACTGATCTGGCGCGCGAACATGGCACTCCTTTTGAGGTCTGCCTGACAAGCAATTACCAGACTGGCGCGGTAAAGGTACTGGCCCAGCATCCTGCCGCCCGGATGATCGCTGCCAATCTGAATGTCACATTCAATACAGACGATCCATCCATATCACAAATCACACTGGGTAATGAGTACCGGGTAGCGTTGGAAGACTTAAAAATCCCAAAGGAAGTACTGAAGGAACGCATCCTGGCCGGGGCGCAGGCCTCCTTTTTGCCGGAAGGCGAAAAGAATAAACTGGTTGCTACGCTCACGAAAGAGCTGGGGTTGGGCAGAGGCTCGAGGACGGAAGACTGAGGACGGAAGACAGGCTTATTTCCGTTTCCGAACGCGCCAATTTCCCAACCAGGATATTTTTTTAATAATCACTAGCTAAAGGAGCTGGAATGCAAAACGATTTCTTCAATTCACGCGCTATATTAAAGACAAGCCACGGCGACTATATAATCTTCCGCCTGGATGCGCTGGAGCAGGCTGGCCTGGTCAAATTGGCCAACCTACCCTTCTCAGTGCGCGTCATGCTCGAAGCGGCGCTACGCCAATGTAACGACACTGAAATCACCCAGGCGGATGTCCGAAACATCGCTGCATGGAAACCGCAAGGAGAACGGCCTGGTATTCCCTTCCTACCTGCCCGTGTGGTCATGCAAGACTTCACCGGCGTTCCGGCAGTCGTCGACCTGGCCGCGATGCGCACGGCTGTTGCCCGATTGGGCGGAGACCCCAAAATTATCAACCCTCTCGTGCCAGTTGACCTGGTCATTGATCACTCGGTACAGGTAGATTTCTTTGCGACTGGTGATGCGCTTAACCGCAATGCTGAAGTTGAGTTCCAGCGCAATGGCGAACGCTATGAATTCTTGAAGTGGGGTCAAAAAGCCTTTAAAAATTTCCGAGTCGTCCCACCCATGACCGGCATTATCCACCAGGTCAATCTTGAATATCTTTCCGAGGTGGTCTTTACCAGGAGCGAAAATGGTGAGACCTATGCTTTTCCCGATACGCTGGTTGGCACCGACTCGCACACCACCATGATCAACGGTCTGGGTGTTGTCGGCTGGGGGGTGGGCGGCATTGAAGCCGAAGCGGTTATGCTCGGCCAGCCGATGGACATGCTGCTGCCGGATGTAATCGGTTTCAAGCTGGTCGGCAAACTAAAGGATGGCATCACCGCCACCGACCTGGTGCTGACTGTCACGCAAATACTGCGCAAAAAAGGCGTGGTGGATAAGTTTGTAGAATTTTATGGCCCTGGCCTGGCAAGCATGTCCCTGACCGACCGGGCCACGATCGCTAACATGGCACCGGAATACGGCGCTACGATGGGCTTTTTCCCGGTGGACGCAGAGACGCTGCGCTACATGAAATTAACTGGCCGTCCAGACTCAGTCATCGAACGCACCGAAGCCTATTGCCGGGCGCAAGGTCTTTTCCGGGATGAAAACACCCCCGACCCGGAATTCACTGAAACCCTTGAGCTAGACCTGGACTCGGTTGTCCCATCTCTTGCCGGGCCAAAACGACCACAGGATCGTGTTGCCCTGCAAGAGATGAAAACCGCATTCAAACGCGCCCTCTCTGCGCCGATCAAAGAACGCGGTTACGAGCTTTCTGACCAGGCATTGGCCCGCGAAGCCCCATTTGGAACGGATGGAACCCGCATGAAACACGGCGCCGTGGTCATTGCGGCAATCACCTCGTGCACAAACACCAGCAACCCATCCGTCTTGATCGGCGCAGGGTTACTGGCAAAAAAGGCCCTGGAAAAAGGGTTGAAGGTTAAACCTTATGTCAAGACCAGCCTGGCGCCCGGTTCGCGGGTGGTCAGTGAATATCTCAAATCCGCAGGCCTGATCGAACCGCTGGCACAATTGGGTTTTAATGTAGTCGGCTACGGCTGCACTACCTGTATCGGCAACAGCGGGCCACTTCCGGGCGAGGTGGCCAAAGCCGTCTCTGGAGCAGACCTGGTAGCAGCGGCGGTCATCTCAGGCAACCGCAATTTTGAGGGACGTGTCCACCCGCTTGTAAAAGCCAATTTCCTGGCTTCTCCACCACTGGTCGTGGCTTACGCTCTGGCTGGCACGGTCGACATCGATCTGAATAATGAACCAATTGGCACTGGTGATCAAGGACCTGTCTATCTCAAGGATATCTGGCCGACCAACGCAGAGATCACCGAAGCCATCACATCGCATGTTCGCACCGAGATGTTTACAGACAAGTACGCCAGCGTCTTTGAAGGCGCGGACATGTGGAAGGATATCAAGGTCTCCGGTGGCGAGTTATTCGAATGGAAGGAAGAATCAACCTACATTCATCACCCACCCTACTTCCAAAGCCTGACCCTGGACATACCCGCGATCACCGACATTTTGGGCGCGCGCGTCTTGGGCATTTTCGGCGATTCAATCACAACCGATCATATTTCCCCGGCAGGCAATATCGCATCCGACAGCCCCGCAGGATTGTTCCTGCAGGAACGCGGCGTGCAGCCCAAAGATTTCAACCAGTACGGCGCGCGGCGTGGCAATGACCTGGTGATGGCGCGCGGCACATTCGCGAACATCCGCCTGAAAAATAACCTGGTTGCGCCAAAAGAAGGCAATTGGACCCGCTACTTTGGAAAGGACGGCGCCGGACAGGAAATGTCGATCTTTGACGCCGCCATGCGTTACAAAGAAGCCGGTATCCCGACCATTATCCTGGCCGGCAAAGAATACGGCACAGGCTCCAGCCGCGACTGGGCAGCCAAAGGTCCCTTGTTGCAAGGGGTTAGAGCGGTCATCGCCGAGTCGTTTGAACGCATTCACCGCTCAAACCTGGTGGGCATGGGTGTGCTGCCGCTGCGCTTCATGGATGGGCGGAACGCCGAATCACTCGGCCTGACTGGCAGCGAAATTTTTGAAATTGAAGGCCTGAGCGACGGGCTGGCTCCACAGAGCGTGGTCACAGTCAAGGCAAAAAAATCGGATGGCCAGATCATCGCGTTCAAGACCAAGGTTTTATTGAATACTTCCGTCGAAGTCAATTATTTCCGCAACGGCGGCATTTTGCATACCGTGCTGCGCAACCTGGTGCGATAGTCTGAGGCTGTTTAACTCACATCAAGCAGGGCGTAATTTCCCAATTTTCCCAAATGTGAGTAAATTTTCAACACCATCTGGAGAAAATATGGTTGTTGATGACAATAGAAAGCGCACTGATCTACAGCCTCGTAAGAAAATTGAGGCGGCCTGGGCACAAAAAAGACATTGTCCTTTGTGCGCCGCCTCCCTGAAGGTAGTGCCTCTGCCGGATAGCGCTGATTATCTATTATGTTCGCAATGCGAGCTGTCATTCGAAGTTGAGATGAGCAGCGGGCTCATTCGCATAAAGAGTGTTCCGGAACAACTTGCCTTTATCGAAGATGAATTGCGACATAATTGGGTGGCGCCGCCAATTTTGCGAAAACTCCTGGAAAGCCGCAGTTCTGTGATGCAGCAAAAAATTAGCAGCGCAGCAGCGCAAGCGCTCACGGACGAGGATGTTTGGAATCGCATGCTGGGCCTCTATCACCTGGGGAACAAGCCCAAAATGATCGAATTTATGCTGATCCAGGCCGGAGCCACCCACGAACAGGCCGAAACCGCCGCGCTCAAATTAAAAACAGTGACCGAGCAAGATGAAAACCAACAAAGCCGGAAATTGTGGGTTACGGGCGGCATAACATTCTTCCTGATCGCAGCCCTGTTTGCAGCCAGTTGGCTGTTTACGAGCAATCAGATCAAGGCCCAACTGGAACAGAAAGGCAAGGATTCCCAGGCTGCCAGCCAACCAAACCTGTCCCTGCAAACGTTAAACAGCCTTCCGGATGCAATCAAACCCGAATTTCTGAAAGGCTCCGCTCCTTATGTTGAAAAAACAGGCCCTAAGGCAGCGCGCTGCCCCACCCATGCCCAGGATGCTGCCAGCCTTTTTGGTGGTACTGCAGAAGGCTGGCAGCCCGGCAGCCAGCCGGACTCGTGGCAAATGATCACCACCGGTCAACCAGCCACCATTCGCATCCCCAAAGGCATGTATGCCGGATTTATTGACAACAAAACCTTTGTCTTTACGGGCGCCGATGGACCAGCCACAATCCATAATGTGAACTTCATGGTCATTTCATGCGAGTGAGATTTGCATATGTAACAACAGGATAACCTCGCCGACGGATCCTGGCGCTGTCTACGGCTTGTACCTGGCTCACGGAACTCTAGCAGCCCGCCAACAGAAACCGCCGCCTGCCTGATTTTAGCTGGTGAACCTATAACAAATTCTGAAGGGTAGTGAAATGTCTGATGAAAATGAGTTTATCCCCAAACGCGCCATGAGCATCCACGCCCACCCGGATGACCAGGAATTTACCGTTGCCGGCACACTGGCCAAATGGGCCAAAGCAGGTTGTGAGATCACATCCGTTATCCTGACCAGCGGCGACGGCGGCTCAAATGATCCCGCTCACGATGCCAGTTACAAGCCAGTCCTGGCCCACATCCGCGAGGCAGAACAGAGCGCCGCAAACGAGCTGATCGGCATCCAACAAACCATTTACCTGCACCTTCCGGACGGAGAACTGGAGCCAAGCGTAGCCCTACGTAAAGAACTGACCAAAATCATCCGCACACATAAACCGGAAGCAGTCGTGACCGGCGACCCTCAGGCGGTTTTTTACGGAAATGGCTATATCAACCACCCAGACCACCGGGCCGCAGCCCAGCTTGCAACCTATGCGGTCTTCCCTTCAGCCGGGTCACGACTGGTATTTGCGGACTTGCTGGCCGAGGGGTTCGAGCCGCATAATGTGAAGCGGCTGTACTTGCATGGCCCGGAAAAACCTGACACCTGGATCGATATCAGTGAGTGCATTGATGTGAAAATCGCTGCGCTTAAGAAACACGCCAGCCAGTTGGGCGATTGGGACCCGGAGAAAATGATCCGTGAATGGGCTGAAACTGAAGGCAAGGAACAGGGGATGAATTACGCCGAGGCTTATAAGGTGATGGTATTGGAGCAGGAGCAGCCAGAAAACTAGGCGCAGGCTCAGCGCATCAACGAAATAAAAAATAACCTGCGACAGCTGCCACGAGCGTGACAGTGATGTTGTCTATGTCTTTGTGAGGCAGAGATTCTATCAGGGTGGAAGCCAACGCAATGAGCGTAACGGGCAGCAGAAAACGACTGAAAGGCATGCTGAAAATCCCCAGCAGGACGTAAATGCCCAGGATAAGAACGGACAAACACCAGCCGCCGAAAAATACACCCAAAGAACCGGCAACCGACTTCTGGGGACTATGGACCAGTTTCGGGGACTTAAAACGCCGCCCGATAAGATCGGCGACACCATCGCCGCCGCACAGCATCATTAGAGCGGTCATGCCCACAGGTGAATCCTTCCAGAAGACCAAGGTCAAGACGACAAACATCAGGCCATAATACAGGGGTCCACGCAGGATCTCGTGGGGGTCACCACTGCGCGACATGGCCTTGACTGAGGCTTCGTCCTGGAAAACGCCAAAACCGATCAGTGCAAACTGGATCGTGATGGCCAGGGGCACAAGCGCCGCCAACCAACGCGCATACCAAACATCCGGGAACAACAACCAACACAGCACAAAGATCGGACCTGTGCCAATATGGATGATCTTGCGACTGAGGCGGCTTTCGATCCAGCCCTTGACCGCAAAATAATCCATCAAGCGCAGCCAGCCAAGCGCCGCGACAAAAGTAAAAATCAGGGCGAGAAAAGAAACCATGGTTTCTCCAAAGAGAGGAATGGCTTATTTTACTTTACAACCCGGCATAAAAGGAACTGAGTTGCATCACCCATTCGGCACTGGAATCAATACGATGGAAAGTGGTTTGTTGCGTATAATTGGCCAAATCTATGAGCACTCCATCCAACCCCACTCGTGAATTTTGGCTCGGCGTACGTCAAGAACTGCCCATTTTGCTGGGGGTCATTCCCTTTGGGATGATCTACGGCATTCTGGCGCTGGGCGCCGGGCTGAGCCCGTTCGATGCGCAAGCCATGTCCTCGGTCGTCTTTGCCGGTTCGGCGCAATTCATGACCACCAAACTGGTCAGCGCCGCTACGCCTGGACTGGTAATCATACTGACCGGTTTCGTCGTCAACCTGCGCCATGCGCTGTACAGCGCCTCCATTGCGCCATACACCAAACACCTGCCCTTCGCCTGGAAAGCCGGCCTGGCTTACCTGCTGACCGACGAAGCTTATGCCGTCAGCATCATCCATTACCAGGGTGAAGGCGAAATCACCCATAAACACTGGCATCTACTTGGCTCAGGGCTGGCGTTGTGGACTTCATGGCAAATCAGCACCGGGGTGGGCATCTTCCTCGGAGCGCAAATTCCGGCAGCCTGGGGGTTGGATTTTGCCCTGCCATTGACCTTCATTGCGCTGGTCGTCCCAGGGCTAAAGGACCGCCCGGGGATCATCACCGTGGGTGTGGCCAGCCTGGCCGCCTTGCTTTTTTTTGGGCTGCCCTTCAAATTGGGATTAATTGCTTCGGCTTTCGTAGCAATCGCCGCCGGATTGTGGAGTGAAAAGAAATGAACGTCTGGATCATCATGATCATCCTGGGCCTGGTGACGTTTGCCACACGCCTGAGCTTTATCGCCCTGCTAGAACGGGTCAACCTGCCCAGAAATTTTCAGCGCGCTCTACGCTTTGTACCGATCGCTGTATTGAGCGCTATCATCGCCCCCGAGCTGGCCTATGCCAACAATGCCCTGGCTGTCTCCCCCACGAATCCGCGCCTGTTAGCGGGCCTGGTCGCCACCCTGGTCGCTTATAAAACCAAAAGCGTGATCTGGACAATCTCCGCCGGCATGGCAGTGTTCTGGCTTTTACGGTTGTGGTTGTAAACAAAAGCCACGTTGTCCATGAATCGAGAGAGCCGGGGACGCCGACCCCGGCTCTCTTTTCAAAGGAGGAGAAGAGAAACGCTTACGATCTAAATTTATCACCAAGCGAGTAACAGCGCTTGACGTTTTGCATACGCCAACCCTATACTTACCCTACAAAAGAGGCTGGGGTAGTCAGGTTTGATCCATTCCGCCATCCATCAGATCGTTGCCCGAAAATTCCGTCGCTCCCGGGTCGTTTTGTCCAATTGGCATGCCGATACTCAGAACAAAAATTCTGTTATACTATGAAACTGAGCGCAAAAGACAGTACAAAGGCTGAATGATGACCAGATCCTTACGCGTACTCATTTTCATCTGGCTGGGATGGGCAATCATCCTGCCAGCTTTTCAAACATGGGCGCTCATGCGTTTTACCCCTGAGCGCCCAGATCGCGCCCTTGGTTGGACAGAAAAAGAAACGAAGCCCGGGGCACAGAACAAGAAAATTTATTTAAACGAACCGTTCATGAATTACCAGGTGTCATGGGATTCAGAATATTATCTTTCCATCGCAACAACGGGATATACCGATCCAGCCATCCTCGGATGCAGAATCAACGACAAGATTGAGCTTTCGCACAACAACGCTTTCATGCCGTTGTATCCATACCTGATCCGGCTATTTTCTTATCCATTACAAGTTTTTCGATTAACTCCAATTGGCACAGCCACACTGGCTGGCGTCATTATTTCTACCCTGGGGGCTTTGGGGGGCGCTATCGCGCTTTTCAGTCTGGCGCAGGACAAATTTGGTGAACAGGGAGCGCTGCGGACTGCTTTTTATTTGCTGATTTTCCCTACCGGCCTGTTTCTGGCTCAAGTTTACACGGAAGGCCTGTTCGTAGGGCTGGCATTTGGCTCGCTGGCATTTCTGGCGCGCAAAAAAATAGCCCCGGCCGCCCTGCTGGCAATGCTGGCAATCTTAACCCGCGCGGTTGGCCTGGCCCTGATGGTACCAATCGCGCTGTTCGCTTTGCAAAGCTTGACCAGGGAAAAGAAATTCACACGCGAAGTGCTGCAGAATTTTTTCTGGGTGGCCGCTTGCGCCGCAGTCTATTTGATATGGTCAAGTTCTGCCTGGGGCCAGGCTTTCAAGCTCGTACAGGAAACCTGTTTTTCCCGATACACATTCAACATTGACAAATCTATTGAAGGCTGGAAATATGCCTGGCGCGATACTTTTCGCGGGTACCCCCAGATGACCGCATACTATACGCTTGAGTTCGGCGGCATCGCCCTGGGTTTAATTGCCTGCCTGTTCATGCTGCGCAGTTATCCTTACGAAACCATTTTTAGCCTGGCTGTTATCCTGATCTCGCTATTGAGTGGAGTACCGCGCGGGATGCATCGCTATATCTTGACCGCGCCGGTAGTTTTTCTCTTTTTGGGAAGACTAGGCAAAAATGACGCCTTTGACCGTATCTGGACCATCCTGAGCATACTCCTCCTGGGCGTGTTGTCCGTTCTATTTGCCGTCGATTTTTGGGTGGGCTGATAACCCCCAAGCGAAAAGATAAGGGACCTGACCATGTCAAAATCTTATTCCCGTTATGTATGCCAACAATGCGGTCGCGTATCCGCATCCTATATGGGCAAGTGCCCACAGTGCGGATCATTCAGCAGCATGGTTGAGGAGCTTGTCCAGGAAGAAGCCCCGGCAAAATCTCCCAATGCTTCACGCGGCCTGACCGGGCGCACAACTCCCCGGCGGATCGGTGATGTAGCCACCGATCCGGAGCCACGCCTGTCTGTCCCGATTAGCGAATTCTCACGTGTACTAGGTGGAGGTATTGTTCCAGGCTCCATCGTTCTGGTCGGAGGCGATCCAGGTATCGGCAAATCCACGCTGATGCTGCAGATGGCCATGGCGATGGCAAAAACACAGCGGGTGCTGTATGTCTCGGGCGAGGAATCCGAGCGCCAGATCAAGATGAGGGCTGACCGGCTGCTAGATGCCGGAGCAAAACTCCCAGAGAATCTCTACCTGGTGACTGAGACGAATCTCTTAACAATTCTTGAGCACAACCGGGAAGTGCGTCCCGTTCTTCTCATCGTGGACTCGATCCAGACAGTCTATCTACCCGAGTTGGATTCCTCAGCCGGGTCGGTTTCGCAAGTACGCGAGTGTTCTTCGCAACTGCGCGAACTGGCAAAATCAAGCAGTGTTTCGGTCTTTATCATTGGGCATGTGACCAAGGAAGGAGTAATCGCCGGACCACGTGTACTCGAACATATTGTCGATACCGTGCTCTATCTAGAAGGCGATCGCTTCCAGGCCTACCGCCTGCTGCGCTCGGTAAAGAATCGTTTTGGCGCGACTGCTGAAGTAGGCGTGTTTGAAATG
>CAZHWV010000127.1:0-13283 GCA_964536185.1 uncultured Anaerolinea sp.
TGTTATAGCCCCAGAGTAATGCCGAGGGGCTCATTCTTGCAACCTGTGAACGCGCAGATTGCAAGCTGCCTAATTTGCGATGGCGCTTGAGGATGAACACTTCAAATTTTAATGCTCCACGGGATGCGCGTTTTGTGAGGCAACCCGGTTTTTCGCCATCATGCGCGCATATTCGATCGCGTTTACAAGACTCGCCGGGTTGGCTTTACCTGTGCCAACAATGTCAAAAGCTGTCCCATGATCCACGGACGTGCGAATGATTGGCAGGCCCAGGGTGATGTTTACTCCGCCCCAAAAATCTACAATTTTCGAAGCGATATGACCCTGGTCATGGTACTGGGCGATGACCGCATCAAACTCATGGAACTGTGCCATGCGCACAAAAACCGTATCTGGGGGGATCGGCGCTTCATAAACTCGGATGCCTTCCTGACGAGCCAGGTCAATGGCAGGCTGAATTTGCTCAACATCTTCAGTACCAAATAATCCATTTTCGCCGCAATGCGGATTCAACCCCGCAATCCCGATCAGCGGATCGTTAATTTCCATTTGCCTCAGGGCATCGTAGGTGAGGTGGATCACATCCAGAATGCGTTCGGTTTTGCAGCGATCAATTGCCGTGCGCAGTGAACAGTGCGTGCTGACGTGGGTGACACGGAAATCTTTGGATGCCAGCATCATGGTTACTTTTTTGCTCTTGGTTCGCGTACCAAGAATTTCAGTGTGGCCATCGAAGTGAAAGCACGCCATATTCATAGCTTCTTTCGAAAGGGGGGCGGTGACAATCGCAGCCACTTCATCTACCATAGCGAGGTCAATGGCGCAGGTAAGATATTCATAAGCCGCACGGCCCGCTAATGCCTGGATTTTCCCGAAGTGCAGTTCGGAAATATCGAAAAGCTCCAAATCCAGCACATTTATCATTCCGGAGACAAATTGCGCTTCGGACAGCGTTTTGATGGTTCGAATCTCTGCTCGTTTTCCAAGTACGTCCAATGCCCATTGCATCACGTGGGCGCTGCCAACAACGAAGGGGAATGAATTTTGGTAAACACTTTCATCAGTGAGTACTTTTGCGATAATTTCTGGGCCGCACCCGGCGGGGTCTCCCATAGTTATAGCGAGTATCGGGATGGTTGTCTTTTTCATAAGTTCTTTTCCTTTTGTAGGTTAATAATTATTTTAGTTTGCTTGAAACCATATTACCACCGCGCTTGAAAGAAGTCAATCATAATCTTTCATGGCGCGCCATAAATATTGACATCTATGAAATTAAGTGCTATTATGCTTTTATCGCGTGGCAATATACTGGCAAAAAAACTCCAAACTCTACCAGATAACACGGAGATAAATCCCATCGCGAAAAATATTTTGGAAATTTGCAAGAAAAGGAGGCAGACAGATCTAGCACCTGAGTTCATTGATCCTATAAGTTCGATTCTGGTATATGAAAAAGCCACCCAAATCTACTTTTTAAAGGGAAGAAAACATGCGCCGCATCTATTTCGTACTTACTGTGCTTTTGGTTGCTGTATTCGTTTTGAGTGCCTGTGGCACCACAACGGCCGCCCCAGCGGAACAACCCGCCAACCCGGCTCCCGCCGCTACTGAAGCTCCGGCAGCAAATGCCCCAGCGCCAGCCGCAGAAAAAGTTTTCACGATTATCGACCCCGTGGTTACCAAAGACTGGTCCCCCTTGCGCGGTGGCGGTCCATCCGTTCGCCAACTCTCTCTTTGGTGGGCGCCTCCGGTTTGGGCAGACATGAAAGGTGAACTCCACCCCATGGTTTTTGCCTCGTGGACATCTAGCCCGGATTTCAAAGTATGGACCTTTGTCATTGATCCCAAAGCTGTTTTCTCGGATGGCAGCCCGATCACAGCCGATGACGTAAAAGGTACATGGGAATTATGCACCCAGCCGCTTACCAAGCATCAGCGCGTATCACTTTTCCTTTCCGGAATTGTGGGATACGATGATGCGGTTGCCGGCAAAACCACGACCCTGCCTGGAATCGTTGCCAAAGATGAGAAAACCGTGGAAGTTACTTTAATCTCGCCGGATCCCATTTTTGTCAACCGCATTGCAACAAATTTGATTGGGCCAGTCAAGATCTCCCAGGCGCGTGGCGCAGATGGTCAGGAGATTGTAGAGTGGTGGGCTGCAAGCAATAAGCCGGCCACCTCAGGTCCTTATATGCCGGTTAAAATGGATTTGGAAACCGGCAGTATGGAACTTGTCCCCAACCCCAATTGGTGGGGCCCCGCTCCAAAACTTTCCAAAATCAATTACTTTGCCACCGAAGATGGAGCTGCTGCGCTGATCATGATGAAGAAGGGTGAAGGCGATGTCAATATGGCTTCGGATTTGCCGACGACCTTCGATGAGTTGGGTCCTGACTATGTGGGTACCAACATCCCGGCCACCCCTGTGCTGCAGTATTTCTGGATCAACAGTAATGTTGCGCCGATGGACGATATCAACTGCCGCAAGGCCATGATCATGGCAGCCAACCCTGCTGAACTATTCAAGTCATCCCACCCACACGGCCCCGGTGAATTTGGCACCACATTGCTCAAGCAATTACTGCATGACAAAGAGATAAATAAACCGGTGACCAATGATATTGAAGGTGCGAAGGCAGCCTTTGCTCTATGCAAGTATAAAGATGCCATGCCCAAAATTTATGTAGCCGGCACCACCAACCCCCAGGCTGAAGTAGCTGCTCAAACCCTGGTAGAGCAATGGCGTCAGGTTTTGGGTATCCAGGAGTCGGAACTGGTTCCTGCCATGGACAAACTGCCAAAATCGGAACAAAATAAAGTGCAGTTCTTCCGCGATGATGTTGGCACCCGTGTTTTCGATGCGACCACCCTGTTATTGGGTTCAGTTCATTCGAAGTCTGGCAATGCCCAGGGCAAGATGGGTGGGTATAAGAACGATGCTATAGATAAGTTGATTGACGAAGCGTCTGCTCTGCCACCCAGTGACCCGACCCGCGATCTGAAGGCGCTGGAAGCCGAAAAGCTGGCCATCGAAGATTATGTGTTCATCCCGTGGTACGACGAAGGACCCACCATGCACGCCATGCCCTGGGTCTTGAATTACAGCCGGAACATTGACTGGCAAATCGTGGAACCTTGGAATCTGGACATTGATCTTTCCAAGCGACCGTAATCAGTAGGGATTACAAACTGGGCGAGAAGCAGGGTATTGTTTCTCGCCCAGTTTGATTGAAAAGGCTTGGATACCCATGATCAGATATATCTTTCTGCGACTGTTGCGCTGGATACCAGGGGTAGTTTTATTACTCCTGATTGTGTACGCTCTGATGTTTTTCGGAGGCGGGGATCCAATTCAAATCATGTTTTCAAAGGAAGCCACGGATGTTTTTCTCCCTGGCAATCCACGCTACGAAGCTGTCAAGGAACAGTTGGGCTTGAATCGGCCATTCCTGGTACAGTTTGGTGATTATTTGTGGAAAGTGCTGCAAGGCGATTTTGGTATTTCGCTAAATGACAGCCGGCCAGTTGCAAGATCACTCTTTGCCGCTCTGCCGATCACCCTCTCAATTGCCCTGGCAGCTACTGCGATCATTGCCATCGTGGGCATCCCGCTGGGCGTAATCGCAGCGCTCAACCAAAACCGCTGGCCTGATAACTTAATTCTGGGCGGGGCATTATTTTTCTGGGGTATTCCAACTTTTGTAGCGGCGCCTTTGCTCATGATGCTGCTTTGTTTGTGGGTGCCCGTCCTGCCGGTTCCTCGAGGTTGGACAGGGGTATTCACCCTAAACGCCATTATTCCTCTAACTGTTGCAGCCATTCGCCCGATGGCGCTCGTCATCCGCCAGGCGCGCAGCGCAGTTCTGGATGTTCTTTCCGAGGATTACATTCGCACAGCCCGGGCCAAAGGACTGCCGGAATGGGTAACGATCACCAAGCACGCCCTTCGCCCTGTCCTAACCCCGGTGGTTACCCAAATGGGCGTGGTAATGACCAATCTTTTGGCCGGTTCCCTGTTATTGGAAATCGTATTTGGCATTCCCGGTGTTGGCCGTCTGATTCGAGATGGCATCCTCAATAACGATTATTCGGTGCTGCTAGGGTGTACGGTAGTCGTGTTGGCCCTTGTGACCGTGACAAATTTACTGGTTGATATTTCTTATCCATTACTGGATCCCCGCCTACGCCAGGCACAGCGAGGAGATGAATAAAATGGCTCAAAACCCATCTGTCGGTCAGAAATTAGCCGCCGAGAGCGCAGTCCGGGAGGAAAAAGCCATTGGCATTTGGCGGGATTCCTTCGGCCGCCTGTTAAAAAATAAAATGGCCGTGCTCAGTATGGGCGTTGTATTGGTCATGTTCTTTCTTGCCATCTTTGGCCCCTACCTGACTCCTTATGATTTTCTTTCGCAGGACTTATCCATCCGCAGCCAGCCGCCTTCTACGGCTCACTGGTTGGGAACTGATTATCTGGGCCGGGATGTTCTCAGCCGTGTAATCTATGGCGCCCGCACAGCTACCCTGGTTAGCCTGCTGGTTGTTTTTCTAAGCTCCCTGATCGGTATCGTGGTAGGCAGTATTTCCGGTTATGCCGGTGGAAAGGTGGACTTTTTCTTGATGTGGTTCACCGATTTGAACATGGCCTTTCCTAACCTGGTGTTGGGGGTGGTTCTGGCTGTCTCCTTGCGACCACCACTCTCGCGCTGGATGGAGCAAATGTATCTTTCGACTTTGAACCCTGTCTACCGCCAATCCAGCATCTTGGATCTTGCATTGGTGGTGGTTGTGATTGTTTTGGTGGCTTGGTGCCCATATGCCCGTCTTCTGCGTTCGCAGGTGATGGCCGTGCGGAATTACAATTATGTATTGGCTGCACGCGCCCTGGGACTTTCCACTTTCACCATTGTGACCAAATATATTATCCCGAATGCGATTGGCCCGGTCATCGTCCAGATGAGCGCCGGGATGGGTTCCGCGATGTTAACTGAATCGGCTTTCAGCTTCCTTGGAATTGGCATCAATCCGCCCATCCCAAGCTGGGGAAATATGATCAATGAAGGTTTACGCCAATGGACATCCGCACCTTACCTGTTGGCAGCTCCCGCTCTTGTATTAGGCTTGATGACAGTGGCGTTTAGTTTCCTGGGCGATGGCCTTAATGATGCAATTAACCCGCGCCAGTGGAAGGGCTAGATTCTATGGATAATATATTATTGGAAGTAAAGAATCTCAAAACTCGTTTCCGTTCCCGTAACAGCCTGGTACATGCAGTCAATGGCGTATCGTTCTATGTTAAACGCGGAGAGACTCTCGGAGTGGTCGGCGAAAGCGGCTGCGGCAAGAGTGTGACCATGCTCAGTCTGCTGCGTTTGCTGCCTCCTTCGGCGCAAGTTGAAGCGGGTACTGCTCACTTTGATGGGCAAGATTTGCTCAAGATGAATTCCAACCAGATCCAAAAGGTGCGCGGCAACAAAATAGGATTAATTTTTCAAGACCCGATGACTTCTTTCAACCCGGTCTTGACCATCGGTGATCAGGTCGGTGAGTCGCTGATTTATCATCGTCACGCCACGAAGGCAGTTGCGCTGGAACGCGCCATCGAATTGCTGCGGCTGGTGGGCATCCCTGACCCTGAACAGCGGGTGAAAGATTTCCCACACCAGTTTTCGGGTGGAATGCGACAGCGCGCCATGATCGCCATGGCATTGGCCTGTGAACCGGATCTGATAATCGCTGATGAGCCCACCACCGCGTTGGATGTAACTATTCAAGCGCAAATCGTTGAATTGGTTAAGGGCCTGCGCGACCGTCTGGGCGTAGCCATTATCTGGATTACCCACGACTTGAGCCTAGTGGCCGGGCTGGCTGATCGCATCATGGTAATGTATGCCGGAACAGTGGTAGAAGAAGCCACCACGGAGGATTTATTCGATGACCCGCGTCATCCGTATACCCTGGGCCTGCTGGCTGCCTTGCCTGCATTTCAAGCCAACAAAAAGGTGCGCCGGCTTACTTCCATTCCCGGTTCCCCACCCGATTTGCGCGCCAAGCCTGCTTCATGCCCATTTTTCCCGCGCTGTTCCTATGCCATCGAGCGCTGCCAGATAGAATTACCGGCACTCCTGCCCATTCCATCTGAAACTCAAAGCGGTCATCGTATCGCTTGTTTTGTTGACATCCGTGAAAAGAGTGTGGCGGCATGACATCTCAACCTCAACCCATTATTCGCACGGTTAACCTGGTTAAATATTTTCCGGTCCGCCTGGGTGCATACGGAGAAAAGAAAGCCATTGTTCACGCGGTGGATAACGTTTCTTTCGACATCTTCCCTGGTGAAACGCTGGGTTTGGTGGGCGAGAGCGGATGCGGCAAATCCACCACCGGCTTTACCCTGCTGCAGCTATATCGCCCCACTTCAGGCAAGTGTTACTATAAAGATACTGATCTGACCACCTTGAGCGATAATGAACTGCGCCCATACCGGCGTAAAATCCAAATCATTTTCCAGGATCCTTATTCCACGCTTAACCCGCGTATGACCATCGGTACCACGATTGCCGAGCCCATCCTGGCTCATAAGTTGGCAACCAAGGACACTGTAACGGAGCGGGTCGTAACCTTGCTCCAGGATGTCGGCCTGACGAAAAATGCCGTCAACCGTTACCCGCATGAATTCTCTGGAGGACAGCGTCAACGGATCTGTATTGCCCGCGCCCTGGCCTGCGAACCGGAATTCATCGTTTGCGATGAACCGATTTCGGCGCTGGATGTCTCCATCCAAGCTCAAATCATTAACCTGCTTCAAGATTTGCAGGAAAAATACAACCTCACTTACCTGTTCATTGCCCACGACCTTTCGGTGGTGAGGCACATCAGCAACAGGGTGGGGGTTATGTATCTTGGCAAGATGGCAGAATTGGGTGATAAGGAAAAGATTTTTGCCGATCCCAAACACCCTTACACACGTGCCCTGCTCTCCGCGGTGCCGGTTCCCAATCCACATATCGAAAAGGTACGCCAACGCCAGGTGCTGGGCGGAGATGTGCCATCGGCTATAGAGCCGCCAACTGGTTGCCATTTCCATCCACGCTGCCCAATCGCCGTTGAGCAATGCAAAACTGTCGTTCCCGAATGGCGCCAAATGGATGATGGCCGCTGGGTGGCCTGCCACAAGGCGTAAGACTGACTTGTTAAGGAAAACTCTTTATGACCCTACAAACTTTTAGTTTCCTTGCTCCACAGGTTGTTTTTGGCGTCAAAAGCGCGGAAAATATCGGTGAACACATCATCCGCTTGGGTGCCAAACATGTTCTGCTGGTCAGCGACCGTGGATTGGAAAAAGCCGGTTTGGTGGATCAACTTAGCGGCTGGATCCGCAAAGCGAACGTTGCCGTAACCACCTACACCGACATCGAGCCCGAGCCGTCTGTTAACAGCGTGCGTGCCTGTGTCAACTTTGCCCGTCAGGCCGGTTGCGATCTGGTGGTGGGCATGGGCGGCGGCAGCGCCATGGACAGTGCCAAAGTCGTGGCTGCGCTGCTTGGCAACACTGGCGATATCATGGATTATCTGGGTCAGAACAAGATATCGCATAAGGGCGTGCCTACCATTCTGCTGCCCACTACCGCCGGAACGGGTTCCGAAATTGGGCGGGGGGCGTTGTTCTATGTACCCGAACGCCAGTCGAAGGAAGCTGTTTTTTCATCGCACATGCTGACCGACCTGGCGTTGATTGACCCTGTTCTCGCGCTTTCTGCACCTGCATCTGTTACAGCCTCCAGTGGGCTGGATGCGCTCTGCCATGCGATTGAATCCTATACCGGGCGCGCTGCCAATCCGCTCTCGATGCCATTTGCTGAACTCGGCATCAAATGGATCAGCAAATGGCTGGCTCCCGCTGTTGCGGATGGCCGCAATCTCGAAGCTCGTGAAGGCATGGCGCTCGGTTGTCTATACGCGTCCATTGCCCTGGCCAATGCCAATACCCATGCTGTCCATGCGCTGGCCTACCCGTTGCAGGGAAAAAATCGCATTGTGCATGGCAAGGCCAACAGCGTGTTGCTCCCTTATGTATTCAAGGCACTTGCCCCAGCGCTGCCCGAAAAATTTGCCGAGATTGCTTCCTGGATGAACCTGGCCCCGGGCGTTGGCCTGGTTGAAGGCATTACCCGCCTGTCGGAGCAAATTGGTATCCCGGCTAAAATGAGCGCCATGGGCGTCACCGCTTCCCAGCTTGAAGATTTCACCCAGGAAGCCGTGCAAATCCGCCGCTTGCTCGATAATTGCCCCATCCCGTTGGATGGGGTCCAAATCCAGGCAATTTATCAAGACGCTCTTTAGGCCCCCTGGCCGAGAGCACATCGCCGCAGGCCCCTGTAGATTCCCCCCAAGTCTACAGGGGCTTTTCTCAAAAATGTCATGACAACCATCCCTAATATTGGCCTGATAGCAGATGACTTTACCGGCGCGATGGACAGCGGCGCGCAGTTTGCTTTTTCCAAACTCAGCGTTCACTTCCGTTTCACTGGTCAGCCCGGCAGCAATGTCGAAATCATCAATACTGCCAGCCGTGAAATCGCTGAGTCCGAGGCGGTTGCCCGCAATATCAACGCTTGTCGCCTGCTCAAAAACAGGCTTTTGTTTAAAAAGATCGATTCAACCCTACGAGGACATGTCAGCGCCGAAGTCGAGGCTATCTTATCAGCCAGTGACTATCGTAAAGCCGTTATTTGTCCGGCTGCGCCACTTCAAGGCCGGACAGTTCTCGATGGCATGTTATATGTCAACGGTATCCTGCTCGAAGAATCATCCTTTAAAAATGACCCGATTTATCCGGCGAAAACTTCCCGAATCAGTGAATTAATTCAAGCGCCCACCATCCATCTATCGCTGGAACTTGTCCGCTCGCCGTTGGAACAACTTGCCGCTACTATTGCAAGCGCTGACCAACCCTTGCTAATCGCAGATGCCGAAACTTACGATGATTTGCTAGCTCTTGCCCGAGCTATTCTGGCTACCAATTCCCTGCCTTGTGGTGCCTTTGGATTGGCAAAAGCCCTTCTCCAGGCACTCAACCTCGAGGTTGTGGAGAACCCACCCTTTCAGGCAGATGGACCAACGCTTGTTCTGGTTGGCAGCGCCAGCCAGGTTGCGAGAGAACAGATTGCGATGTTGGAATCAAACCCTGACAGCCTGGTCTTGAGGCTTGGTTCCACCCTTACCCCTAACACATTTGACTGGGCCCTTGACCTGCTCTCGCTTAAAAAGCGGGTTCTGGTATTGTGTGCTGCCCAGGATAAAACCGTCCGCTCGCCTGAATGGCTGCGGTTTGGTAAAACGGTCAGCCAGGTTGGGCTGGAACTGCTCGAACAGTTCCAACCGCAAACCATCGTTGTGGTCGGCGGCGAGACAGTCACCTATTTTTGCGAGCTGATCCAGGTGGAAAGCATCCAAATCCTGGGCGAAGTCTCACCCGGCATCCCATATGGACGTATCCAGGGCGGAAAACTGGATCAACGTTTCTTAATTACCAAAGCTGGCGGTTTTGGTAACCCTGATACTCTGAAAACAATCCTTTATCCATGGAGTGGAAAATGAATATTCTCACCAATGCCCAGATCGATGAACTAAAATCCATTGACACCCCCACCATTTGCAACGCCATTGAGCTATTCAAAGTCCGTAATGCTGTCACTGGCTTTACGGGTATGGACATCCGCTGCCTGTTCCCGCATTTTGGAGCAACAGTTGGATATGCCCTGACCGTTACCGTCGATTCGACCACCCCCGATGCGAAACGTGACAACAAGGTGTGGATGGAATGGGTGCGGGCAATGGATGTCGCGCCGAAGCCGATTTTCCTGGTCTTTCAGGATGTGGGACTGAACCCTGAAAAATCAGCGCACATGGGTGAGGTGATGGCCAGCCTGGCAAAACGCATGGGCGCGATCGGGCTGCTAACAGACGGCGGCGTGCGTGACATCCTGGAAGTGGAACGCCTGGAATTCCAATATTTTTCCACAGGGGTGGTGGTTTCGCACGGCAACCCACGTTTGCTGCAAGTAAACGTTCCGGTAACAATTGACGGTCTCCGGATAGAACCGGGCGATTTGCTGCATGGTGACCTGAACGGGGTGACAAAAATCCCGGCCGAAATCGCCGCTCAAACGGCAGAAATGGCCATGAAAATCCGGCAGGAAGAAGCCGACCTGCTGGCCTATATCAACGGCCATGATTTTTCGGTGGAAGGTTTCATACAAAGAAAGTTTTCTCATTAGCGGGAGGAACAATGGGACTCAATTTTGATGGGGTTGCGGCAATTTTGATGACCCCTTTTGATGAATCTGGCAAGATTGACACTGCCGCGCTTCACCGGTTTGTTGGGTGGTACCAGGCCAATGAGGTGGCAGCCATTGTTACCCCGGCTGTGGCCAGCGAGATAGACAAACTTTCCATGTCTGAAAGAGAGTGGGTGGTGGCCGAGGCAGTTTCTGCTTCGTTGGGGAAAACTCCCATTGTGGGAGGGGTTTTGGGAGAAAATGGAGATGAGGCTGCCCGGTTGGCCGAGTCTGCCATGAAAGTGGGCTGCAAAGCCGTCATGTGCCGGGCGCCCGAGCAAATTCTTGGTCATGCCGAAAAACTATACGCGTACTTTACAACGATTGCCAGCGTAGGCATGGAACGCCTGGTTGTGCAGGATTTGTCCTTTCGTGGCGGTGGGCTGGATCTTGGACTAATTTTGAGACTGTATGAAAATATTCCGGCCTTTCGGGATATTAAAGTAGAAGTTGAGATGACGAATTTCAAGGCAACCCAACTCATCGAAGCAACCGAAGGGCAATTGCATGTCTGGAGCGGCTGGGCGCTGTTACAGATGATCGAAGCACTTGATCGGGGTGTACGCACATTTTGTCCGTCAGCCTTTCACAAACCCTTTGTGCAGATCAGCAAAGCGTATTTTGCGGGCGACCGCCCGCGAGCAATGAAAATGTTCAACACCATTCTGCCTTACCTGGCCTGGAGCCGGCAAAACAGCGATATCAACCTTCAACTATTGAAGCGTTTTTGCGCGCAATTGGGAGTATTGAATTGCAGCAAAATGCGGGAACCCGTTCACCCCTTTGACCGGTATCATGAAATGTGCGCCAACGAATTGATCCAACACATGCTGGTGTGGCAAAACAACCTATAGCACCCGCTTTCTAACTCGAATTAAATGAAAAAGTACCGGAAAGTTAGCTTTCTCCGGTACTTTTTTGCGTTTAGCGGGTTAAATTGCCGTCGCTTCCCGATAGGCCTTGCCTAATTGCATACTGCCATCCAACAGAATATCCAAATCACTGGAGCCAGAAAGCAACAGGATGCCGTGTTTACTCCAATAGTTTAGGGCTTCCAGGTTACCAACATGCAGTCCGGTGATAATATTGCGCTTTTGACAAGCGACCACAACCTTGCCAATTGCTTCTATCATGTGGGGGTGATCCATTTTCATCGAAATTCCCAACGACTGCGCTAAGTCCCCTGGTCCAATCAGAGCAACATCCACACCTTCAACCGAGAGAATCTCATCAACATGTTCCACCGCTTTTTTGCTTTCAATCTGGACGATGACCAGATTCTCGCGGTTGGCTTCCTGCGCAAAGGCCAGCGAATCCTGGCGCTTATAATCATTATGTCCGCGGGCTACTGCCAATCCGCGTTGCCCTATTGGTGGAAATCGAACTGCCTGGACAGCGGCTTCGGCCTGTTGGTGGGTCTCCACCCGCGGAATCATCACCCCTTGCGCTCCTGCGTCCATCACGCGAGCAATCAGGTGGTATTGGTTATCTGGAACGCGTACCAACGGGATCATATTGGTCAAGCGTATGGTTAGGATCAAATTGACAGCGGATTCAAGCCCAAATTTCCCATGCTCCATATCCACATAGACAAAGTCAAAACCTGCGTTGGCAAGAGCATGAACGATAAAAGGAGAGCCCACTTCCTGAATCATCGTTCCGATCATGGGAGAGCCGGCCTGCATTCGGGCGCGTAACGAATTAGGTTTCATGTATTTTCCTTTGGTTCATTGAATGAAGTTTATTCAGCAATGCGCACATCCATACCCAGTGCGCGGATAGCAGATATTTCCTGTTCAGGCGCCGAAGCATCCGTTACCAAAACATTAAAATCCGAAATTGAGGCAATCTGACCAAGCGCCACTGTTCCGATTTTTGAGCCGTCAGCCAGCACAATTGCCTCTTTTGAAATTTCCATTGCCTTACGCTTGAGCGGGATTCGATCGAGGATACGGTTAGTGACACCATGCTCCGAAGAAACAGCGCTGGCTGCGATGAGTGCCTTTGTACAGCGGATCTTATACACATCCAATACAGCCAGTGCCAAAGCTCCCGAAATGCTGTGCGAATCGGTGTGGAGTTCCCCGCCAACAATGAACGTAGTGATATTCTCCAGCCGGTTCAACTCGTAAGCCACATTCAAACCACAGGTCACAACCGTCAGGTTTTTCTTGGAGGCCAGGTAAGGAACAATGAACTGGGTTGTGGTCCCACCATCAATGAACAAAATATCCCCATCAGTGATTATTTCGGCGGCGCAGCGACAGATTTTGTCCTTTTCCTGCGAATGGAGCGTCTCGCGCAGCTCGAACGGGGGTTCACTCCAATTCTGCCGCTCAAGGATCGCGCCGCCGAACACACGCCGCACCAGCCCTTGGGTAGTCAGTTCATCCAAATCGCGGCGGATGGTGGACTGGGAAATGCTCAACCGTTCGGCCAGTTCTTTGATCGAAGCCGTAGGGCTTTCCTTCAAGATGTTAAGGATATTGAGATGGCGCACCCTGGCGACTTGCTGGTCATCACTTGAATTTTTTTTCCGGGGCATGCTGATTTCCTTTGCAATGTTGTCATTCTGAATAGTACGTAAAGTGTATCCCAATCAAATTATACCACTTTTGAGCGGGAAAATAGGCGAACATGGACGAGTTTGGTGTTATTTGAAAGAGTTGATGAGCACTTACACCTATAGGCCCGGCTTTGAACCGAACATACCTGAAGGCTTTGCATCGTAAAATTATGAAACAAAAAGGCCGTCAAACTTACCCACTGTTTTCGATCAAGCATCCACGTTGATACTCATTCAGCTTTATGTAGCTGCGATTTTTGGCATTGGCTTTATCAATCGGTTCAAGTTCGAGTATCGGGGAAATTGAAAAAAATTCGAAAGCGTTGTATAATCTTTGTAGCGTAATATGCTACAAAGGAGTCCGAGATGGAATTTAT
>CAZHWV010000128.1:0-13182 GCA_964536185.1 uncultured Anaerolinea sp.
ATGGGCCAGCGCGGTGACGCTGCTCGCCTGGAAGCGCTGGGCTGCGCGGCGTATTTGCTCAAGCCGGTCAAACAGCAGATGCTTTATGATACTATGCGAACTGTTCTGGCGCGGACTGATAGCGAAAGGCCTCGCCTGGTGACCAGGCATCTTATTTCGGAACATAAGCGCCAGGGCCTGCACATCCTTTTGGCTGAAGATAACCCCATCAACCAGAAGCTGGCCATTATTTTGTTGCAGAAGGCTGGTTTTTCTGTTGATGCAGTCGGCAATGGTTTGCTAGCGTTGGAAAAAGTCAAAAATGAAACCTACAACGCTGTCCTTATGGACGTGCAAATGCCTGATATGGATGGTTTTGAGGCCACCCGCCGCATTCGCCAATGGGAGCAGGAACAGGGTCGCCACATTCCGATCCTTGCCATGACAGCCCATGCGCTCAAAGGTGATCGGGAGTTGTGTCTCGAGGCCGGGATGGATGATTATGTTACCAAACCGCTGGAGCCCAAGGTCTTATTTGCTGCGTTGGATCGCTGGACTCAGCCTGAAGATGTTTATGTCCAACCACCATCCAGAGAAACCGAGGTGCAAGATTATTCTGGCTCAGCAGAAAAATTTGCTGTCAAAGTTGATATGGATTTTGAAGACGGCCTCTTTGGTGAAAGCGAAGCAGACCAGCCGGTTGATAAACGAATACCCCCGCCAATCTTACTTAAGTCTTTTAGCGACCAACTGCCTCTTGACCTTGAGGATGCCCTGCCTCGTTTCTTTAATGACCGCGTTTTTTTTACTGAGATGTGTCAGGACTTTATCGCTCACATTCCAGCTCGCATGCAAGATATCAAACATGCATTGCAAACAAACGATGCCAATGATCTTTACCGCCAGGCGCATAACATGAAAGGTGTCTCGGCCAATTTTAGCGCCGGACCGGTTTCAGACCTGGCTACACAGATCGAGGCGCTCGGGAGAAGTGAAGATATCACGAACGCGGCTGCTCTTGTGCAACAGCTCGAAGTGGAAGCCGAACGTCTGTGCCAATATTATGCTGTGGAATTTGGGATGAAATAGGACTTGCCATGACCCATATCTTAGTCATTGATGATGAAGTAATATTCCATACCATGGTGATTCGGGCGCTGGAAGGCTTAAATTATAAGATTTCCACTGCTGAAAATGGCGCTCGTGGTCTTTATATGGCCCGTTCACTCAAGCCTGATGTCATCATCAGTGATGTAATGATGCCTGATATCATTGGTTATGAAGTGGTGCGCAGCTTGAGGCGTGAACCAGAATTTGCGCATACTCCGATTCTGATGTTGACAGCGCAATCTGGCTTACAGGACAAGCTCAAGGCCTTTGAAGCTGGCGCTGACGACCACCTTACCAAGCCATTTGAACCAGCTGAATTGGCTGCGCGGGTCAGTGTGCTGTTACGGCGTTCTGAAGCCGCGAAGGCTGTAGCTGTGCTTTCTTTGTCGAGCATCGTTCGCGAAGATGCGCGTGTGATTGTGGTCCACAGCCTGCGCGGAGGCGTGGGTTCTTCCAGCCTGGCAGTCAACCTGGCGCTTGGTTTACAAGGCTTATGGAATGGCTCAACCAACCTGATTGACCTGACCATGATGGCAGGGCAGGTTGCGCTGATGCTCAATGCTTCGCTCAAGCGTACCTGGGCTGATATTGCCCGTTACAGTTCATTTGATCTGGATGATGAAGTGCTCAATTCGATCATCTCCCGGCATGAAAGCGGTTTAGATTTCATGGCTGCGCCTACCTTGCCGACGGATGCTGATACGATCAAAACCGAAACGCTTGGCGAGGCCTTGCGTTTGATAAAAAAGCGCTATGACTATGTGGTCGCTGATTTACCACATGACTTTCACGAGATTACTTTGCAGGCATTGGATATTGCCGATTTAATTTTAATGGTTGGTTCGCCTGACATGGCTTCTGTGCGCGCCTGCGCTGCCGCGTTGGATACATACAAAAAGCTGGGTTATCCCAGCGAGCAAATCAGGTTGGTGATCAACGCCACTTTCCCACGTCTGGGGCTGCAGCATGAAAAAATTGCTATTGGGTTGGGCATACCGGTTTCGGTTATTATTCCATACTCCCCGGATTTGTTTGTCGAAGCCATTAATGCTGGCAAGCCCTTTATCACCAACAAGCCTGGCGATCCTATCTCAGAACTTATTGAAGATTACGCTTTCAACATCAGTAAACCGGCCCAGAAGAAATCTCGCCCTGCCAACCCATCCGAAGCCTGGCTGCGGGTGTATAAGCGTTATAACGAACGGCGCAAGTAACCTTTATCCCTCCACGCTATAAGACTGATTAAGGTTTTGATATATTCACCCCCTGCATGTAAATTTCGAGGATCTGCCGAATGGTTTCAGCTGGCACAGGTGTGGCGCCGGTATGGGCTGGATAAAAATAAGGATACATCATTCCTAATAAAGCCCAGGTTGCGATGGCAGGATCAATTGGGCGAAATTCCCCGTTTATGACCCCAGCCTGGAAGATGTTTTGAAGTTTTCCAGTGAATTGGTCGTGATACGACAGGTCAAATTTTTTACGAGTCAGGGCGCTGAGTTGAGCCATTTCCTGGCTGGCCAGGCGAATGATGGCGCGTTGTTCGGTGGGTTGTTTCAATACATATTCCACAAACAGAACAATTTTTTCTCCACATGAGATTTGCATGGATTGAATAAGATCGATGGTAGTTTCCATCTCATCCAGGTTACTGTTTAGGATGGCGACAAAAAGCTCTTCTTTGTCTTTGAAATGATAATACAGGGCGGCTTTTGAAACGCCGACTGCATCCGAAATCTGGCGCATGGCCAGCCCATGGTAGCCTTGTTGGATAAACAGACTCTTGGCTGCGACCAGAATATTTTCGCGTAAACCAATCTCGGAAGATTTCATACACTTATTGTAACCTCTCTGGCTTTACCTTTCAGTAAGCCAGAGAGGTTTGATTTTGGTTTAGTCGGTTGCCGGGACGACTTGGGGGTTCTCAATCATGCTCAGCTCCTGTTGGCGATTTTTCAATCCCAGGGTCAGGATAACCATGATGCCCGCAAAGATGCCGATGACCATGTAAGCTGTGCCGTAGCCTTTGACCCCACCACCCATCGAGGCTGCCACTGCGCCGACCAGCGCGCTGCTGGTCAATTGACCAACGCTGGTGAAGAGCGTGATTAAACCTTGCGCGGAGGTGCGGTCGGCTGCTGAGGCTTCATTCAACATGATGTAACGCATTGGCGCTCCCAGCAGAGAGGAGAGCCCCAAGCCGATGACTGCCGCAGAAGCAATGAAGCCCCATAGTGACGAGATCAAATTGCTGGTGCTCAACATCAGCATGCCAATGGTCAGCAATAATGTGCCCGAAAAGACCATGACCTTGGAGCCAAATTTATCCATTAACCGCCCAACCAGCGGCGACCCAATGGCCATCGCCAACACAACTGGCATCAACAAATAACTGGCATTATGTTCATTGATGATCGTCGGCAAGGCTGCGACAGCCAGTGCAGGGATAAAGACCATGCCCGATTCTCCCAGGCCTGCCCCGGCTGATAAAATACTGGACAGTACTGTTTGGCGGCTTTTGAACAAACGCAAATTTAGGATCGGATCAACTGCTTTTTTTTCTATGCGTGGAAAGACAAACAGTAAGACAAACCCGAGCAGCAGGAATGGCCAAACATTCAGCGAAGCCAGAGAGCTGAAGAAATTCTGCGTGTCAATTTGATTGAGAGCGTAGGACAGGGAAGCCAGCAAGACACTCAACGCAAGCATCCCAGCCCAGTCGAAGGGACGCTTGGAGGATGGTCGCGTGACCGGCAGCAGGCGCCAGGCCATGATGATAACGATCAGGGCGATTGGGAGATTGATGATGAACAGCCATTGCCAACCAGTGATCGTCAGGATGACCCCGCCCAGGATGGGTCCCACCAAAAAAGCCAACCCAAAGACCGCGCCGATCAATCCCAGTGCGCCGCCACGTTTTTCTGGCGGGAAGGTATCACCGATTACAGCGCTGGCGACCGGGAAAATGCCTCCCGCGCCGAAGCCTTGAAGCGCGCGCCCGGCTAATAGTAGCGCAAATAAATTTGCGGGTGCTAGAGCGACGATAATTGAACCCAACGCAAAGAGGGTCACATCCAGTATGTAAATTGAACGACGGCCAAAGGTGTCAGAAAGCTTCGCCATTAAAGGTGTGCCGATCAGATTGAAGAGGACGTAAATCGTGAATGTCCAGGTCAGGACGCGATCGCCGACGCCAAAGAAGTTTTGAATTGAGGGAAGTGCTGGCGCAACGATAGCAATATCCAGTGCGCCCATCAAAACTCCCAGAAAAAGTAATACAAGTATCCTGTTGCGGCTTTTATCATCCATGTTCTTTATATTCTCCTGATTAATGAATCTTACTTACCGACCGGTAAGTAAGATAATATCAAGATCTATTTCTGCTGTCAAGTTCAAGTGCGTAAGAAATATATATGAGGAGTGAAGCTTACTTTACGCGCTTTGCAAATTCATTCAAAACCTGGTAATACGGTTCAATGCTGGGGATGAAGTGTTGTTCGTTCCTGGCATGCGGGCCGATGCCAGACTGGCCCCAAACGACAGCCTGACCGCCCGGCGCAAAACGGGCGCTGGTGCCGGGCAGCTTCCGACCTAGCTTTGGCTCCTGTCCCGAAACCTGTTGCACGGCTGCGCACAGCGCTTTCAGGGCCGGATTAGCAGGGTTACAGGCTACGCCGTTTTCCATAACCGAGTAAGATACTTCCAGGCCATTTTCGGCGCAATAAGCATCAACTGCAAGTTTCAATCTGGAGGTGTCATCCTGAGGAATTGGGCGGATTTCAACGCCAAGAATTCCTTCTGCCGCGGTGACATTATAGACACCCGGGGTGCCGACCTTGATAAAAGGGAATTTTGCCTGTGATTGCCAGCCGTCTGCAGCTTTAAGGGTCAAGTGTCTGCTAAAAATTTCGTTAAGGGCAGCGCGCGCAGAGATTAATTTTTCGCTTAAATCGCTGGCCCCTGCCAGGCCGGAGTGCCCCTTTGTGCCATGGGCGATGATATCAAAACGCATGACACCGCGGTTTTCAATGCATATCTCGCCAAATAATTCGTTTCCTTTTTCGCCAGTCCGTTCGCCCGCGATCAGGAAATCAGGCGTGTAACCGCGCTCTTCTTTGAGCAATTTCAATACCTGGGGCGTGCCCCAGGCTTCCGACTCGCCATTTTCTTCGTTGCCGACCAGCAGTAGCGAAATGTTAGGGTAGGGTTTTCCGGACACGAGCATGTCCTTCATCCAGACCATGTATGTGGCAACGACAGTTTTCATATCGGCTGCGCCGCGACCGCTTAGATAATTACCTTCTATGAATGGTTCAAATTGACTGTCGTCAGGTTCCGGTTCAACCACGTCGAAGTGGCCGGTAAGCAGGATCGCTCCGGTTGTCTCAGCTTGCAGCTTTGCGGATCGGGCAGTTTGGGGAAAGCTGGCGAGTACCGCAGGATATTTGCCGTCGAAGTAGCGCACATCCAACCCGTGATTTTTCAGGTAATCATGGACCAATGTGCCGGCGCGGTGGACCTGGTCTAGTCGCTCCTCTGGGCAGGCGGTGACGGAGGGGATGCGGATGAGGTGTTGGGCCAGATCAACTATTTCAGCAGTTTTATCGGGATAGTCTGTTTCGATGACCGTATTTACAGCAGGGCGGAAGCGGATTGGCAGTTCGGGATGGGCGCGGGCTTCTTCACGGGCGTGAAAGAGCACCTCCCCGATTTTGACAGCTTCTGGGCCAAGCAGATTAAATTTATTGGCAATTTTCTCCACATCGGCGCGAACCTGCTCTTCGCGTTCTTCAGCCAGTTCACGCATCACCCCAGGTGTGACCTCATCATTGGCGCCCAGCTCCATTTGTAAGCGCGCGCGGATCTTTTCAGCCGTATTGGGTGCGCCCGCGGCCATCTCGACCAACGGGTTGAGATCCTCCCACATGTCAAGGGCTTTGGCCAGCGGGCGGAGTTCGTCAAGGGTCCACTTCAAGAAGGCGCGCATGGCGATGGGTTTACCGGTCAGCGGGTTTTCGATCTCTGCGCGCAGGCCATGATGGGCTGCGCTTTGTTCATTGGCCCGAGCGCGGCTGATGTCTTCGCGGTCATAACGGAAGGCGCGCGCAAATTTCTCATCTGCGTAGAAGCGGATGAGCAACAAGTGTTTCAGGGTCATGTTGGCTACATCGATATCCAGGGGATGACCGCCATCATCGGTGCGGATCTCGACGCGTCCCATCGGCAAGTTGATCCGGGCCAGCAAGTTTTGCTTTTCAATTTGACGGGCCATCTCTTCGGCTGGCGTGCTTTCGCCAATGGAATACAGGCCACGGGTATACAGGTCTTTGAGTTGGTCGCCGGTCGTCGAAATGAGGCGTTCAACAGGTTCGGCGAACGAGCGGGCGCGCACAGGAGTCCAGTTATTATTGCCGAAACGAATGCCGCGTTGGACCAGATCGTAAGAAACGCTCTTGTAATCTTTATAGGAACGGTACAGGTCGGGTAAATCGATTTCTGGCGGATTGGGAAAGGTCAGGTTGCGAACGGAGTCGTTCTCGGTCAGGATAACCACGGCTCGTCCATCACGGACCTGGGCCTGGAGGGGCGTTGAGGCTGATGTGGCGATGAAAAGCGAGGTGAAAGCGCGCAGCAGGCGGGTGGCGGTAATGTAGAATTCGGATTTGTACTGGTCAAGGTGGCGGCTGCTGCGCTCTGCCGCGGGCAGGTGCATGAAATCCCAGGTAAAAAGTGGGTCTGGCAGGGATAAATTGACATGAATGCCTGCTGTGGCCAGGGTGGTGCCATACAGGTCCACGCAGCGTTCAAGGTAGCGGCGTTTGGCGATGCTCCAGTTGCCCGGGATGGATTCATGATTTATTTCGGTTAGAAACAGCAGATTGCCATGCCAGTAGAAGAGACGTTCGCCGAACTGCGCTCCGGCGCGCGATAGGGAATTGGCCAAGATAGCTTCCATCAGCCTGGCTTCGAAGATTGCGCCGCGAGGAGAGTAGTACGGTCGGGTGGCAAATTCGACCATCCAGTGAAAAACCTCGAGTTGGGAAAAGGTAGCCAGCCAGGCAGGCAAACATTCTGCGCGCAAGTAATCCACGAACGAATGGCGGGCGGGTCCTGACCCGACAGTCAGGAGTGGCCGAAATTGCTCATCGAGCAGGTTCCATTCGAGTTCGAAACCGTTCAGGCCGCCGCCTGGTTTATCTTTACTGGCAGATTCGAGCGCGAGTTTATATTTTTCGGCGAATTGGGTAGGTTCAAATGTCATCATAACTCTCTTAAACCGGCAATGTGGACTGATTAATGTTTTATCTAATGTTTTAATGAATTCAAACCATCAACCAGGCGTTGGAATGCGCCGGTGGTGCGTTCGACGGGTGTGGCGTATGAGAAACGAATCCAGTCGTTGCCGAAGGGTGAGAAAAAGGCGCCAGGCACTATGGCAACACCGTAGTTTTCAGCCAGGTACTGGCCAAGTGGTTCACTGTCTGCCCAACCGCGAGCCTGGATGTATTCGCTGACATTGATGAAGGTGTAATAACCTTTGCCAATGATGTGTTCGAAGCCACTCTGCTCGAGCAGCGGTTTGATGGCTTTGCGGCTGGCGTTGGTTGGCTCGACGATGGTTTTGGAGGCTTCCGCGTAACCCATTTCATAGGCTGCCATGGCCACAGCCAGTGAATAAAAGGTGGGCATGACCGTGTGAGAAGCGCGCGCGACAGTGAACTTGACCACTTCTTCACTGGCGATCAGGTGGCAGTTGCGGATGTTTGACCCGCCAAGTGATTTTGTAATCCCGTCCAGGAACATTAATTGTTTGCGCTCTTCGGCTGTGAAGAAACCGAGGAAGGCATTTAAATCAATTGGTTGTTCGTCGGTGACATAGTGGTACATCCAGTCGAAGAGTACAAAGGGGATGCCGGCTTGCAGGGCGGCTTTGGCCAGGACGACCTGGCGTTCAACGGAGGTGGTCAAGCCGGTAGGATTATCCGGATTGGTGATGACCAGCCCAGCCACTTTGCGCCCGGACCTGGCGGCGAATTCCACGCTGGCGCGAATCCCCTCTTCTGAATAAGCCCAACCATTGGCTGGATCACCGGGTGACCATAAAACGTTCGCGCCGATGCCGTAGGGCCCCCAGTTATAGGAAATCCAGGGTACGCGTGAAACAGCGATCAGATCGCCTTCGCGTCCATATCCGAGGCTGAGCATGGCCTGGTAGGCTTTGATCAGGGCGTCCCGGCCACCGCAGGTGCCGATTACATTGGCTGGACCAATGCCGAGAGCCGGATTCAGTTGCCAGTATTTCTCGATTACAATTTTGCGATAGGCATCTGTGCCGAAGGGCATATCGTAAGCGGTGCCGTGTTCGATTTGCATCTGGGTGGCGCGTTCCAAAATGGCGCGGGGCACACCGGGGAGGGAAGCGCCACCATCCCCTTGGGAGGCGTCAAAAACAGGTGCGCCAGGATTTTTCTCCAGATAGACCTTGAGCGACTTGTTAATTAGGAACATGCGCGAAGGTGGGATCGGCTGCATGTCTTTCAGATAGGCGTTTACTGGAACAAGGTTGGCATCGGGTACAGCGTAGACCGGGGTGGTATTCGAAATACTCATGATTTCTCTCCTCTTAATGTATTTATCGCAAAGCGGTTGGTTGGACGATAGACAAAGAAAAACGCCCCGAGGATACTCGGGGCGTTGGTTACGCTAGGCGCTGCCTGGTTTCCGTCTGGAAGACTGGAAGGCTTTTCCTATGCACCAACGTCCCGCAATCGTACGAGTGCGGGTGCAAAGAGTATTTGCATTAGCGTCGGTTTTCAGAGAAGGTCTAGGCATAATATTGCGCGCAAGCATACCACCGTGACCCACAGGCGTCAAGCGATTATTGCCATTCTCATGCCAGATTGGGTCATGGTTCGAGTGCCATGGCGGCGATGTAGTGTTGGATGAAGTTTGAATCGGTATCCAGATCGATCTGCTCGGCGCGCGCCGCCAGGGATTCGCCCAGGGCAAAGCCTGCGGGGCTGAGGAACAGAGCCGCGCCCAGGCCGGCCCCGTTGGCAACCATTTCCACGCTTTCGCGGCGCACGGGAGGCAGCATTCCCAGCCCGAGAGCTGAGTCTATGTCGATCTGACCGCCAAAAGATCCGGTCAGGATCACCCGTTGCATGTCTGACGGGGCCAGGCCCAGTTTGCCCATTAAAATATCAATTGCCGCGCGGATGGCGCCCTTGGCTTTTTGTAATTCGCGCACATCCCATTGGGTCAGGTTTAAACTGCCATCCGGCGTCAGTGAAATGTTGCGACTGCGGGTCTGCGCAATGCTGATCTGGCCTGTCAGGATGCCCGGCGAATCAGCAATGCGCCCGCTGACAGAGATGACCCCGGCTTTGCGTAGTTCATGGATGAGGCTGAGCAGCCCGGAGCCTGTCAGCCCGATAGGCGCTTTGTTCGCGATGGTTTCCAGAATTAATTCATTTTGTTCAGTACGAACTTTTGTGATCGCGCCATCTATGGCCCGCGAGCCGCAGGAGATGTTCACGCCTTCAAAGGCTGGACCGGCTGCGGTAGATGTGGTCAGGATGCGTTTACCATCTGTGACCAGTACCTCGCCGTTGGTGCCCAGGTCGATGGCTGCCATGGGCGCCGGAGCGTTATCGAAGCCGAAATATGCCAGGCAGGCCAGGGCATCCGAACCGACAAATCCGCCAATCAATGGGGGCAACGAAACCTGGACGCCGTCCGCAAAAATGCCGTCCATCAAGTAAGCCGCATCCGGGATGGAAGCGCTTGCGTGAGGTTCGAAAGGCATGACGGCCAGTTTGTTGATCGGCAGGCGAGCCAGTAGATGGTGCATGGCAACATTGCAGACGATGGTCACGCGCTGGATGCGGCTGCGCACGCGGGTCGACAATTTTAATGAATCGACAGCCTGGTTAATGGAAGCTAATGCCAGGCGGTGCAGGCGCTCACGGCTTTCTGGGCTGGTCAGGGCAGCGTTCAGGCGCGAAATCACGTCTGCGCCGTAGACGGTTTGCTGGTTGAGACTGGCTGCGCCCGCACACACCTCGCCATTGTCCAGCATGGTCAGGAAGGCTGCGGCAGTTGTTGAGCCCAGATCAATCGCCAGGCCAAGTGGGGAATCGGTCTGTTTATAGCGCGTGCTGCTGCGGAAGTTTTTATTTGAGTAAACGATGATCGGTGAAAGGACAACACGCGCATCAGTTTCGATGCGCGCGCAGCAAGCGAGCCGGTTATCCAGGGCAAGTTCACCAGGGCTGAGGTGTTTTTTTTCAACGGCGTCCGGAGGGGCGACCCCAGTCTCGACCAGGACCTTACATTTACCACAGGTGCCGCGTCCGGCGCAGGGTTGTTCGAGGGGCAGTCCGGTTTGCGCCACGGCTTCGCCGATCAGCGTGCCGGCTGGCACTTCAACGGTTTTTGTTTCGTTCCCGTAGATAACAGTCAGAACAGGCATAATTTTAGGGCCATCCAATGGGTAGTTTGAATAATTTATTACGACCGGCAGTTGGGTCCGACCTCAGGTCAGTAGCCGCGGATGAATTGGGACTGCTTGAGTTCTTCTCCGGGGGAAATGAGCAAACAATCATCGCCCAGTTTTTCGGCACTACTTGCCGTACTTTGCGGATCAAATGCAATATCGACAAGGCGCTGGAGATAATCGTCCGAGCCGAGAATTTCTTCATAGCGCATGCCCCAGCGCGTGCAGTACTCAGCGACCTGCAAGGCTCTGGAGCGGTAGACCTCAAGTTCTTCAGCATTACGAGCGACCATTACCAGGCGCTTGTAATTATGGTATTGGTAATCCATCAGCCAGGCGGCTTTCTCCGCCCCATATTTAGCTTCGAGCGCCTGGCTTTCTTGAAGCGGATTCGTGCCTGCTTCCAACCAGCCCTTGGAAAGATAATAAGTGCCGGGTTCCTGGTTCATTTCCCGCCGGTAAGCCTGGTAAGAACCGAGTAATACAGCGATACAGTCGTCTGTGCGCGGTATGAGCAGGAAGTGTTTGCCTGCCTGAATGTTGTTCAGCCCATTTCCACATAGACCATAGCCCAGCAAAATCAAACTGGGCTGGTCTATGCTGTCGATAGCATTCTGGATGGTCTGGCGCAGGTTTTTGGGAACTGCATGCAAACCATAATCAAAAAAGGTGATCTTTTCATCCATTCCAGGCATAGCAGGCAAGATGTTTTCCAACCAATGCTGAAAAACCTGGCAGGCCAGGATGACGATCGGGCGCGGCTGGCGCAAGTCTTGGGCCCTTATTGTTGGCTCGTTCATGCGGCAGGTTTATCTTTTTCGCGCTTGCGGAAGGCTTTAATCCAGCGCATACCGTATTCATCCCGGCCCATAGACAGGTTGGCGGCCAGCACCGCAGTGTTGACCTCCACCAGCAGCGGGTTGGTGATCGGGCAGGTCAACCCGGCGTGGATTGCCATGGCGATGTAAGTGGCATTGATATATTTGCGGTCGGGCATGCCAAATGAAATATTACTGGCGCCCATCGAGATATTGACGCCAAATTCTTTGACGACCAATCCAATCGTATCCAGCGCAATCCTGCCGGCATTGCTATCTGCGCTCATGGCCATGGCCAGCGGGTCGATAACGATATCTTCGAGAGGAATGCCAGCTTTTGCAGCCCGTTCGATAATCATGGCGGCTACTGCGAAACGCGCCTCAGCCGTCTTCGGGATGCCGTTATCATCCATACAAAGACCGATGACAGCCGCGCCATATTCTTTTGCCAAAGGCAGGACGTTGTTGAGCGAGCGTTCTTCGCCGTTGGTGGAGTTGATCAGGGCTTTGCCCTCGTAAATGGAGAGAGCCGCCGCCAGGGCCTTGGGATTGGCGGTATCAAAGCACAGCGGCACATCGACCACTTCCTGGACATTGCGGATGATTTGCTGAATGAGAACCGGCTCATCTGCGCCGGGTACTCCAGCGTTGATATCCAGGACGGCGGCTCCGGCTGCGACCTGATCCAGGGCATCTTTGCGGACAATGTCGAAGTTTCCGGCCTGAAGTGCTTCCAGAACAGCTTTACGCCCGGTGGGGTTGATGCGTTCACCGATGATGACAGTTGGCAGATCACGGTGAATTTTTACGGTTTTTGTTTTGGATTTAAGCAGGGTGGTAAGATTTTCGCTCATTTTTCCTCGTTCACAGATTATTGGGTAGGTTTGAATAGCGCTTAATTTGAGAAATGATCTGCCCGGTGTTATTGTTCGCGCGCTTCGGCTGCGCGCAATATTATATCAATTTTTTCAGCAGCGCCGTCTGGCAGAGGGCGGGGCTGGTGGGTGGTGATGATCTTCTTTAGTTTTTCTTCCAGCAGCTGATCTGTGCGCTTGCTGCCTTTTTTCTCCCAGGTTGTGTAGGGATTGCGATCCAGGATGGTCGGTACCCAGGCCTCGCTGCGACATAAAGCCGCCGAGCGGGGCTCGGAGATGAAGGTTCCATCGGAGCCAACCTTTTCGAGTAAATCAAGCATGATGGTTTCAGCGTTAACCTGGATTCCGCGCATGATGCGCGCTACCATACTGATCAGTTCATCCGTCAGGATAAGGTAAGAGAGTGAGCCGATATCCGCACAATCTAAAAAGCCTACATCGTGGACGAGAGCGGCACCGCTTAGCGCCGACATCAGTACCTGCACTGCGGCTTCAGCGCCAGCCTGGGCGTCAATGCTCTTGCTTTCGCTGGCTCCGGCTGTGCCCATGAAGGGAATTCCCAGGAAGCGGGCAATATCCACGGCAGCGGCGCTGTGCAGGCTCATTTCGGGCGAGCCGTAAGCGGGGCGGGCCGTGCGCAGGTCCATCATGGAAGGTACGCCGCCGATGACCATCGGCGCGCCACGTTTTTTTAACTGGACGATAGACAGGGCGCTGAGTACACTGGCCAGGTGCATGACCAGTGCGCTTGCCCCACTGAAAGGCGATTCCAGCCCTACGGTCGGGCCACCCAGGCAAATAACCGGGATATCATGTTCAGCTGCCCAGAGCAAATTAGCCACCGGCGCATTTGCCAGGCGCAATGGAGATTCATACGTGGTAAAAAAAGCAAAGGTCGGTT
>CAZHWV010000129.1:0-11404 GCA_964536185.1 uncultured Anaerolinea sp.
ATAACCCTCCAGCCCATTACTGCCTGTAATGACTTCGTGCCCGGCAAAGCGTAAAGTAAAAGCAATCAACTCGCGAATATCAGGTTCATCTTCTGCAACTACTATTTTTGCCATGCTTACTCCTCAGTTTTGGTAGCGGGTATGGAAAATGAGAACGTACTGCCCTGACCCGGAATACCTGTACTTTCCATCCAAATTTTGCCGTGGTGCATTTCCACCAGCTGTTTGACAATCGATAAGCCCAGACCAGTGCCAGGCTTCGCCAGGACCAATGGGTCTTCACCACGGAAAAAACGTTCAAAGATGCGCTCGCGCTGTTCAAGAGAGACTCCTATCCCAGAGTCTTTAACATCCACCTGAACATTGCCGTTTTGCTTACGCAATAACACTTTGATCTGGCCGGCGTTGGGAGTGTAATTATAAGCATTGTCCATCAAGTTTCCAAGAATCTGGCGGATACGATCCGGATCTGCGTTAACGCTCGGTAGCACTTTCTCAACCTCGAGCAGAATTTCCATGGGCTTGCCTTCTTTCTGAGAGCGACGCTGTAGTTCAGCCACCGCTTCATTGGCGACTTCTTCTAAGTCCACAGAATGCAGCGAAAGTGTGATCCGTCCGGCCTCGATTCTCGAAACATCCAACAGATCATTTACCAGAATGTTCAACCTCTCCGTATTGCTTTTGACAATATCCAGGAAGTGGAACTGGTTTTCGTTCAAAGCACCCGCCGCGCCCATCAGGAGAAGATCTACATATCCACGGATGGAAGTCATCGGTGTGCGCAGTTCGTGGCTGACGGTGGCTACAAACTCGGACTTCAATCTGTCCACTTCCACTTCACGAGTAATATCTCGGAATATCGATACCGTTCCCAGGAATTCATTGCGCCACACAACCGGAGCCAGATGCACCAGTGCCACTCGCCCATTATCGAGGGTGAACTGCTCGGCATACATCTCACCCGCTTCGGGCGGCTGGCTGGTCAGGTTCTCGGACCATTCCTTCACTGTATAAATCCAGGTCTGAGTTGTTTTGCCAAAGAGTCCTGCAAAATTCTCCAGCGACTGGCCCAGCATCTGGCCCTTGTTCACATCCAGAATACGTTCCACAGACGCATTAACAAAGGTAATATGGTTCAAAGAATCAGTAACAAGGACACCATCCGCCACAGCTTCAAGAATGGCTGTCTGGCGGCTGGCCTCTATTTGTTGGTTACGGAGCAGCAAACCAAGACGTTCAGCCTGATCGCGAATAAGTTCATATAGTTGAGCATTGTTGATAGCAATTGCCACCTGCGAACCGATGGCTTGCACCATGCTGAGGGCTTCTTCATCAAAATGGCCGACATCATGATGGAAGACCATGATCGTGCCGATAATGTCCTCGCCCACAACCAACGGAGCGACCAGAGCGCTGCGCAAGTTGTGGAAATCTGGCGCAGCGATCCAACGCGAATCCTGGCGCAAATCATTCACCAACGCAGGCTTACGTTGTTTCACCACCCAACCCGACAGACCTTCGCCAACATTAAGCGACATTGGGCCGGTACTATTTACTGTTCCTGTTACTTCGCTTCCCGGCAATACGCTGAGCAAATCGGAACCGAAGCCAGCCCGATAGTAGAGCTTATCGTCTTTTGTGTCGAGCAGCATAATAGTGCCTTGTTCCGCTCCAATTGCATTCTTGAGCAGAGCCAGTGTCCGGTTCAAAGCGCGATCCAGATCCAAACTGGCCGTAACTTCCGTCAAAATGCGCAGGAGCGTTTCCGTATTATGTTGTTCATGCTCCAATTGCGAGGTACGTTCGACAACACGCTGTTCAAGTGTAGCCGCCAATTCCTGCGTTTCAGCAAACAGGCGCGCATTAAGAATGGCAACCGTAGCCTGGTTGGCCAGCGTGCTCAAAATTTGCTGGTCATTTTCAGTATAAGCGTTAAATTGGTAACTCTGCGCCGAAAGTGAACCAATTACTTTCCCGCCAGATATCATGGGAACAGCCACAATAGATTGAGGAATACCTTTCTCGCCAATAGATACCCCACCCACGACTTCTGCATCACTAGCCTGCAGCGTAAGGATGGGTTGGCCGCTAGCTATTACCTGTCCACTCAACCCCTGCCCATACGGCATGCGCACTCCGCTAATGCGTTGGCCCATATCCACCAGGTAAGTACCATCTACTTCCTGGGTTTCATCATCCAGCAGCGCAATGATAAAAGCTTCTGCTGGCATCAACTTTGTGGTGGATTCATGGGCAGCGCGATAAATATCTTCGGCTTTTAAGCTGGAACCAATCGCGTAAGAGACCTGGTTTAAGACCGCCAGTCTTTCGGCCGTAGCCAGCGTGGATTGGTACAGATCAGCATTTTTCAATGCTATGGCTGCCTGGTTAACGATTGTGCGCGCCAGTTCAATCTCTGAGGCTCTAAAGCGCCGGGAAAGTTTACTCTGCATAACAATTGCATATTGCTTTTCACTGCCCGCCAGTGGCAGGATGAGCACAGATAAGGTATCTTCCAGGAAATCAACAAGAGAGGCCATGCCTGGGTCATGGATTATATCTTCAGTCGCATAAACCGTCTGCGACTCACGCAGATGATCCAATACCGCAGAGGCTGGTAACCCGCGATACATACTGGGATAGCCAGCTTCATCCGGCAGCACGCTCAATAAATAGCCCCGGCTATTTTTATCCAGCAGTAACAGCATAGCGCGATCGACTTGCAGAGCGACAATCAACTGACTGGCAGTCAGGCTCAACACCTGCTCGGCGCTGAGCGAGCCGCCTAATTCCACAGAGAACCTGTTGAGCATGCCCAGTCGCTGTGATCGTTCGTCCAGTTCTGCAGCGCGGTGCATTGATTCTTCAAAGAGATTTGCATTATCGATAGCCACCGCTGCCTGGCTGGCAAAGGTGGTAGATAATTGCATCAGTTCATCAGTATAAAAATGTGGCTCTGTCTTTTCGACAGCCAACACACCAGTCACCTGACCTTTGGTAATAAGCGGAATACCCATCCAGGCCAGGTAGCGTGGCTGGATCAGCGAAGTAAAGCGCGGATCACTGCGCACATCATCCACAACAATTGCCATCCCTGTGCGCGTCATTTCATTCAGCAAAACACTGTCGGCCACTTCCACCGTCAGGCCCTTGCGTTCCTCATTGTCATCGAAGCCACGAGCATCGGTCACCACCATTTTATTTTCCTGCTGCAGCCACAGAATTGCGGTGTCAAAGGGGATGATGGTTGCCATGCGATCCAGCAAAGACGCAATAAGTTCGTCGCGCTGCAAGCTGGAAGTAAGTGTGGAGGCCACAGCATTTAAAGCTTGAAGCTGTCCAGCCCGTTCCTGGGTGGTTTGCATCAAGCGCACATTTTCAAGAGCGAGCGCAACTTGCTGGGTGAGTGAAAGAAGGATCGCTTCATCCTCAGCGCGAAAGGCAGCCTGTGTATTGAAGTTATCCAGGACCAGAGCGCCAAGTTGGCGTTCGCTGGTCAATATTGGGACGATCAAAGCTGAAACAGGTAAACGTCCACCGGTGGCCTTACGGTATCGCAGCAAGTTCTCAGGAGACAAATTGTAATCAGTAACAAAGTTGACATCGTCAACACAACGGGCCCGTTTTTCGGAAAATATCCGTCCCGGCAGACCTTCACCGCTGTGGTAAGAAATCCCCAGGATGCTCTCATCGTCCACATAGTTTGCGGCTGCCAGCGGGATCAGAATTTCGTCATGTGGCTCCCAAAGAAAGACAACACCGGCATGCGCAGGACTAACAACACGCAGTGCGCTGGCCAGCAGGGATTTCAAGATTTCACGTGGATTGAGACCACTCAGGTGCCGGCTGAAATCCAACAGCAAGTTTACTTCCTGCAATCGTTGCCGGGTTTCATTAAGCAGGCTGATATTTTGTAGAATAATGGAGACCTGTTTGCTGACCTGGTTGTAAACCTGGCGGTCTTCGTCTGAAAGCACAGGCATTACCTGTGTATCAGTGGCTAACACCGCGGCAATCGGTTTGTTGTTGATCACAACTGGCATGCAAATAAATGCTTTGGCGCCCAAGCTTGACAGGAAGGGCGTATCGCGCCAGGTTTCGTCTGCGTCCAAATTATCACAGACAATCGTCTCGCCTACTTGTAAACAGGTTCGCAGAGGATTACGTTGGCCAAAGGATGTCTCAGGATTGATACCACTCGGCAAATTCCCAATGATATGCGCGATTTGTGGACCACTGGCAGACTCGCGAGCAACTATCGCCACGGACATATCGAAGCTGGTTAATACCTGTTGCCCCAGTGCCAACAAGGCTGCGTTCGAATCGATCTGGCGGCTGATGGCTTCCGTAACCTGAAGACTGGCACGGATATGACGCGCTCGTTGAATGAGCTCACTTAAGGCCAACGTTTGTTCCAGGTCTTTGTGCAATAACATCGGTAAGTTTTGCTGGCTAATATCAAGCAAATTTTTCTGGCGGTCTGCTTCCTTACTCAGGCTGTCAATTTGCGATTTGTAATTTTGAATATTCAAACCGCCCATAATGGTCAAGGCTGCCTGTGAAGCAAATACTTCCAATGTTTCCAGAGTAACGCGGTCGGGACGCAATCCATCGCGGGGAGCATCCACGCTGATCAAACCCAATGGGTTTTGAACGTTATCATAAATTGGTATCAGCAGAATGTCGTCCGGGGACCAGGCATTTTGTTTTTGGTTCGCGGCTGTCATCGTCGTTAGCAGTTGCACATCTGCAGGTAGGTTGGGGACTTTGTCAAATGGGATGAAATACAACTTACCCAACCCGAACTCACTTTTCATTAACTGCGCCACACTGGTCCAGGGTTGTTGGTGAGCCTGTAGCATTGCAAACGTAGCTTCATCAATTCCCTTGGCTGCAACACGAGTTAGCAGCTCAGTCTTGGTGTCATACAAACTGACCAGGACCACACTAAAGGGTGTGGCACCTTGAATACCCTGGGCAATCGAAGCCAGCGTGTTTACCAGCGTCTCATCAAGGTATAAATTCTTGGATGTTTGCAACACCTGCATTAAGGTTTCGGCGCGACGGCGAAAGAATTCTGTGCGGGACTGATGCTCGATGGTACGCAAGGCATTACCAATAGCCAGGGCAGCTTGAATACCGAGGTTGCGGACCATCTCAATGGACAGATCGTCAAAACCGTCTGGTTTCAAGGCATGGAGTTCGATCAACCCGAGAGTTTCATCCTGGTAAGCAATTGGAGAGAACAGAACCGCGCGAATGCCCGCATGAGGATACTCGTTCCCGTCAAGATCGGAAACCAGGCGAGGTTCGCCAGACTGCAAGGCAGCACGCCTGGGTTCTAAAAGCGTTTCTGCCGGAGGATGACCCAGGTGAAACAATAGCGTCCTGTTCCCAGTTCCGGGATTTTCTGGCGATTTCCCATTTTGCAAGAGAATTGGGACGGTATTAGCGCTTCGGGAGGCTGTGCTTAGCGAATCAAAGATTGAAACTGCCCCACATGTGGCCCCAGTAAGCATCAAACATTCATCATACACAATTTGTGTCAGGTCCTTAAGGTTTGAGGTTGAATTTACCTCCCAGGCAATTCGATTCATGACCTTCAAATAATCAGAACGACGGCGCAGGATCACGTCTGTTTCACCGATATGACCGGCGCTATCAATGGCCACAGCCAGTTGCTCCGCAATGGTCGCAGCAATTTGCAGATCGTCATTGATAAAAAAGTCTTTTTTTAATGCGCCCAGCATCATTTCACCGATGCCTTTTCCATGCACGATTAAAGGCACCACAATCCCTGACTCCAGGCCCAGTTTACGGACAATTGCGCGGTATAGAGGCAGCACCCTATGATCGCGGGCAAGGTCACCTGAAACAAAGGCACGCTGACTGCCAGCTACCGTCAAACGAAAAGCCGATGGTTTTACGTTAATCCTGGAGAGTGGTTCGGTCAGTTCTACGGGTACACCAAAAGCCGAGGGAATATGCGCGCGCATAATGCCAGCGCTTTCATCCAACATAAAAATTGAGCCGGAATCTGCTTGAAATAAATTGCCAGTTTCCCGAAGAACATCACGCAACATTTCATCCAGCGTGGCCGGGGAGCTAATCAGACCGGTGATTCGGCGGAGGGTCTCTACGCGCTGATTACGATGATAATTCTGCTGCAGCAGAAGAGAATTATCTATAATCGCTGCCACCTGCGTTGAAACAATATTCAGCAACTGCAGCTCTTCCTGCGATATCGATGTTTCACCCTTGCGATGGTTTGATAGTTGCAGATATCCCAAAAAACGCCCCACAGAGATGAGTGGAATCAGGGTCGCATCACGAATAGAGGCCGCCAGGGCCACGTCTTGCAATCCCAATTCCGTCCAGTCGGCATCCTGGGTCGAATTAGCTGTTCTGACAATTTCCTGGCCAAGAATATATTTTTCCATCAGGCTGTGTGGGCGCACAGACGTTTTGTAGACATCCACAACATTATTGGGCAGCCCCTGGAAAGGCATTTGGCCTTCCAACATCCGGCGTTGCTCGTCATACAAGAGGACCCCTAAAATTTCAACATTGAATAAAGGGGAAAGCCCGGCGATAATGCGGGTAAACAATTCGTTAATATCGCGCAAAGAGCCAATCGAGTGCGCAAGATTGGCCAGGCCCAAAAACTGGTTATTCCAACGTTGTTGCGCTTCGGATAACTCAGCATTACGCAGCGCGATAGCCACCTGGCCAGTAACCAACTGGAGAACACGAAGATCATCGGCTCCAAAACCATTAACCGTCAAGGCCCCAACTTCCAGAGTACCCACAAATTGACCATAGGCCTGCAAGGGAATACCAATATAAGAACCCATCGGCGGAGTACTGTGGTTTAGCGGATCATACATTTCTCCGCCTGAAATCCGCGTGTCCGTAATAAATAATTCCTTACGGCTTGAGACCAACTGGGTTGCATACTCCCCAAATTGGCTTATTTTTTCGCGCTGAAGGGTTTTTTCATCGCCTACCAACCCTTCCATTCGAAACGGAATCAACATCTGGGCAGCTTCGTCCCAGGCTTTCAGTTCAAAAAAATCTGACGCAACCAGGCGTTCAAGATTAACCAGGATAGACTCAGCAGTTGCATCCAGGTTCAAATTCGAACTGATCGACACGTCGAAATCCGAAACTGACTTTAACAACGGGCCAGACAGGCTCTCTAATCCGCCGGGGCGAAGAGCAAGAGGCCGGCCGCTTTCGACGCGGCGCAGCGCCACCAAAGTGGCTGGTACCGCTCCCGACATATGGTAAGAAACTGCATCAACCAGAATTCCATTAACTGAAAAACGGGCCTGGCCTTCAACAGCGCAAACTTCGAGGAAACTTTCAGCGGGCCGAACCCTGCGACCCAGTCTTTCTATATTGGGAATTTCCCCCGGAACAAGTTCAAACAATTCCCTGGCAATTTCACTGATATCTCGAATCCGCCCGCCGGTTTCAACCACCAGGATGGCATCCTGATGACCCTGGATCCCAGTATACTGATCGATGGCAGGTGCTTGAATTGGCGGACGTACCCGCGGAACGATACGCAAAAGGAACCAGACCAGCAGAAAAAAAAACAGTCCAGTCAGTAAAAAGCCGATGCCCAGGAGAATTTGTCCTTGCAGCATAGCGGCAATGGCTCCGATTTAATTCTTGGCGCTGGTAATATCCTGGCGACGCGCTTCTGCGGCCAGTTCGGTAATTTCGCGAATATCTGAAAACGATTGTTGAGAGGGCGAGACCAATCCAACCGCCAGGGTCATGAAGGGGTATTGTTCCGTCTTGCCATCCTTTGTAGGGGCTTGAACAAAGCCCTGCTGGCGATCCATGAAATTATATTGGGACAAAACTTCTTCAGCAAAACGGGTCTTCAATTTTTGGCGAATAGCTGGGGCTGCGCTCTCTGAGGTCATAATAACAAAGTTATCACCACCTGCATGACCGATAAAGTCACTGGACGTGCCCAGCTCATCCAACACCTCATTGATTAACATTCCAGCAAAGCGCAGAAGATCATCTCCAGCAACGAAGCCATAGACATCATTAAAAGGTTCGAAATCGTTGATCCGTATATCCAGGAAAGCCCAGCCCGTCTCACGAATAATCCGGCGAAGCTGTTCCTCGATCAAACGTCCCGCCGGTAGACCTGAACGCGGGTCAGTGAGACTCTCGCGTTCCGAGCGACGAATGGCACCCTGAACACGCAATTTCAATTCCTCGATATCGAAGGGCTTGGTAATGTAATCGTCTGCGCCAAGCTCCAAACCCTGCAGGCGATCGCTGCGCTCATCCTTTTGGGTCAGGAAAATGACCGGTATGTGGCTGGTGCGCGTATTTGTTCGCAGCCTGCGGCAGACCTCATAACCATCTATATCGGGAAGCATGATATCGAGGATGATCAGGTGAGGCAGGACCTGCCTGGTTTTCTCCAGGGCTTCCGAACCGCGCAAAGCCGTATCAACAACAAATCCAAGACCGCTGAAATAGATCTTCAGCATATTCGAAATATCGCCATCATCTTCAGTGATCAAAAGACGGGCTTTTCCCATTGCGAGCCTCCCATCATGATTAGCGCCAGCTTTTTTGGTATGCTTATCCGCGGCGCACTATTCCGATTTATTGAACGTCAATATGTTACCCGAGAACGCTTCTCAAACCTGCAAAAAACTAACTACGAGGAAAAGCCTGACCCGAACAGCAGTCCAGCAGCGAACTCAAATATAACATCTCGCGCCGTGGCCATCATTACAGATGCATCGCGAGCTCGCGCCGTGGCCCATGCGCTACCAAGATTCGAGGTTTTTCACTCCGCGCCGGGGATATAAGTGCTTGTGCAAATGTGAATTCCGCATATTATGATGATCGCTATCTTCATATTTTACATCTTTGTCAATAACACGGCGCTCTTTTGACGCGGCCAGGACAACATCTGATTCGATCGTACGCGCCGGGTAAACGATCATTCCAGCGCCGATGCGGCAGTTGTGCCCGACGGCGCCACCTAAAACCGGGCGGTTTGAATTTCTTAATTCATCATGACCATCCAGCGTTTTTATCGCTGCCGGAATTAAATTATAATCTGTAAACGTGGAACCCGCCCCAATAAAGGTATTGCGCCCTACCACGCACATTTGTAAGCATGTATTCTGCGCAATCATGGAATTCTCCATAACGGTGGTCATAAACAGCCCTGCGCGAAATGGTAGAAATGTTCCGTCACCAACGACGGATAACATCAACTGCACACCCTGAGAAATATTCACGTTGTTACCAACGATGCAATTCTCAACAACAGCTCCGGCGCCAATGGTAACATTGTCGCCGATGGTGGTCGGCCCGTGGAGGATGGCATGCGGATCAATGATGCAGTTCCTGCCGATCTGCACCAGCTTGGAACATTCCAACAATTGCCGGCCTTCATAAAGCGCAGTAGAAATCAGGCCCAACTTAAAGCCCAGGTCCTTTTTCAGGAGCTCCTCAAAGCGCACCCCCCTGGCAAACAGACCAAAAACCCCATCCACAATAAAGATGTGAGCCCAGCAGTCAATTGCCATCATGGAGCGCATCGGCACCTGGTAAACCAGGTCGCCGCGTTCCCCCGCCATATAAGAAGGAATGTGATAATAACCCACCTCGCGCGCTTGCATATCAATCACCAGCGGATCAGCATCGGCCTCAGGCCCATTGGGGTAATACCACAAATCCGCCATGTATAAGTTCCCAGCCGGGGTATAGGAAGTTGAAAGTGGTAAGGCGTGCTCCCGAAAAGCCGGGTCATCCAGAGAAAAAGCAGCCCGAACTGGACGTCCACTTTGCTTTGCCAGGCGGATAAACTCGTCAATATAAAATTGATCGAAAAAGAGGTTGTCGCGATAGACCAGCATAGCCTCATGCACAAATGGTAAGTGTTCGTGAGAAGAAATTTCCATCTCTTGGGTCACATAAGGCGCGAGTACGTCCCGCTGCCACAGCCAAAGCGGAACATTTTGGATGCGTAAATCGCGAGCAGGTTCATTGAATGGGGGGATGGGCCTGTGTGCCTGTAAAATGATCTTCAACATGGCTTAACTCATCGGGGTCTTATTGATCACAATTGTACAGGTCAAATCACCCCTGGCAATGCAGTGACTTTCGACAACATCAAAATATTTTCCACCGCTGACCCAATACAGGGATTCCTGCAACAGGCCAACGGCCATCTGGCAGACCACGTTATTTGAGTGGCGCTCCCAGCACAATGGGCACTTTGAAATGTGCCAGAGCAGCAGCTTGCCATCGTCTTCCAAATGGACATGCTGGTCGGTATGTTTATTAAAAATATCGGCAAAAGCAGCAGCCCCGATCTTTATCTTGGCGCCCAGGGGTAGCAAGCGGAAAGCCAGATCTGTCAGTCCAAAGAGCGGGCCATATTCGCGTAAAACGTATTGAAAACATGCCCGGCCAATACGCAGCGCTACGCCACGCCCTCCGTGGGGGCCATAAAAATCTTCCAGCGCGCCCTGGAGGCGGCTTATATATTCAAAGGAAAAATTCAGGGTCTGGTTATTGGCAGGATAATGGTCGATAAATTGAGAAAGCCCGGCCATGTTCAAAGCCGCATTGATCCCATTCCGGCCAAGAATCTCTTCAGTTGCCAGAAATAGGATGCGCCCCATGCGGTTTGAGTAAAAGTAAGTATTCGCGGGTGTTTCCATCAAGCCGGCAGCTCTTCCTGATCCAGGAATGTCTTCAAGTTTTCCATAAAATCCTGCGGGATATCAAGCATGACAAAATGCTGGGCGCGCTGCCAGCGCACGATTTTTGCGTGCGGAACCCCAGCTAAAAGCGGCTGCCATTGGCACGGATCGACAATGTTATCGCGGTCGCCATACATCCCCAGGACTGGAATTTTCAGCTGGGGCAGCATTGGGCGCAAGTCCGCGCGGCGCAACGAGGCAATGCTGAGTAGAAAAGACTCAACTGTCAATTTGCTCAAATCCTGGTCCATCATCCTGGGAAAACGAGGATCAGCGCAGATGAAGGGGGAGGCCACTTTCATCGCGCCGCGAAAAGCCCACATTTTGCTAAATATTGTATTGGCGATAAAGCGATACCCGGCCAATTTCAAAGGGAAAGCCAGTGACGAGCCAACGATTGGCGAGCCGATCACAACCACTTTATTTACTCGTTCGGGATTCTGGATGGCCACGGATAGGCTAACCGTACCACCCATGCTGTGACCGACTAAGGGAGCTTGAGCAATGCCGAGTCGCTCCATGAACTGATCGACAAGGGTGACAAAATCCTGAACTGCATAGGTGTCCCGCTTTTTTTTATTTTTGCCAAACCCCCAAAAATCCAGGGCATCAGTGCAATAATAATGCCCCAGGTAAGACATCGT
>CAZHWV010000129.1:11414-13111 GCA_964536185.1 uncultured Anaerolinea sp.
TATGAACATACTCGAAACGTCCCGGTCGCGTGGCCAGGTAAGCCATGGTCTCCTGCCATAAGCCCCAGGAACCTAACCAGCCGTGCAGCAGGATCACCGGACGGCCACGCCCATAGACTTCATAATGAACGATGCCTTGATCTGTGGTAATTGAAGACACGGCTACTTTCTCGGGATCTTATTTTGCTTTAAGATGTTGTACCGCCTTCCATCTCTGCCAGGATGCTGTAAAGCAATTCAAGCAGGACGTTTTTGACGGTATCTTTTTGGGTAGCGACGCATGGCAAAAGCTTTACTTTCGGTGATAGGCGCAAAGCATGGCGCATGTCTTCCAGATCCCAGGCATCCGGAGCATCCTGCTTATTGGCGGCAACAACATACGGAGTAGGCGCATAAGCGCGAAAAGTTTCTAAAATGGAACGTCCTTCGCGGAAAGTCTCCGGGCGTGTGCTATCGATCATGACGATAAAACCGAGCATGCCTTCGGAGAGAATTTCCCACATGAAATCAAAACGTTTTTGGCCTGGCGTTCCAAACAGGTAAAGAACAAGATCTTCATCCACCGTAATGCGGCCAAAGTCCATGGCAACGGTAGTGGCTTGTTTGATAGCGCGTTCGCCAGCGCTGGTGATTTTACGTTCAGTCGCAACTACATCAATTTCGCTCACCGAGCGAATAAATTGCGTTTTCCCTGCGCTAAACGGACCTGTCACCACCATTTTGACGGTTTGCATAATTACTCAGCCTCAAAACAAAAATTTTAGATCGAACGGATGCGCGTGATCAACCGGTTTACCAGCGATTTCTGCTCTTCCCGGACCTGGACGGTCACTTGCGGACGAGTATGCTCCACAGCCCTCGCCGTATCCTCATGGCGGATCACCTCCACAAGGCCAGCCTGCAACAAGCCATAAACAATACGGCGGATTTCCAGGTCGCTCATCTTGGCTGCTGAGGCAATTTGCTGAATGGTATTGCGCGGGTTGATATAGGAAACAACACGCCATTCTTCCACACTTAGATTCATTTTTTGCATCGAGGCGCCTGGGCGTTCAATAAACTTGAGCGCCATATCCAGGCTGGGAATTTCATCCTGTAGTTGTTCCCACTCGCGCAACTGGCGCGCACCTTCAATGATCAGGTTTTCCAGATCGAGGCGCACCGTGATGCGATCATCGGGAGGCAGCATTTCGTTTTCAAAGCGGAAAAAGCCTTCTACCCAGGTAAACAAGCGGCGGACAACATCGGTGAAATATGCCTGAAGCGCATTCAGAATATCATCCTGGGTAATATACCCGGCATTAATCAACAGCAGTCCCAATTCTTTATCGCTTACATGCGCAGCCCGCAGTTGGATGGCGCGCATCTGGCCGGTGGTCAGGCGCTTGGAACGATGCAGGATCGCAGCCAGATGGTTATCTTCCTGGCCAGTTTGAGCATAGGACAGCTTGCCATCCCTGAAAGCGATCCGAGCCGCTTCATTTGGGCCATCAATCACCAACGTCCCAGTCTTGTGGGCCAGGTTGATGAGGTTTAGTAATTGTGTGACCGTAAAATCGCGCAGGTTGCCACGGAGAGCCATTGGCTGCCTCAATTAATTATTTAATAACGTCAATCATGGTTTAGTAGAATTGAATGTTATCCATTATTCACATTATTGAATGCCGCATTATAACCAAAATGTTAAAAGGATTATA
>CAZHWV010000130.1:0-10166 GCA_964536185.1 uncultured Anaerolinea sp.
ACTTAAAATCCGCCGGTAGAGATACTGTGTGGGTTCGACCCCCACTCGCCCCACTAGGAAAACTCCCTTCTTTCCAGAAACGAAGGGAGTTTTCTGTTTAACGCTCATAACGTAACGCAGCTGATTATTTGCTCATCAAGTAAAGCGGCTTTAGGTTTGCAAGACACTTAAGCCGATGCATGTATAACTTCAATGCCGTTTTTCCAGAGCTCATATTCGCTTAAGTCGGCGTCATCATTCCACGAAATGCCATAACCACCCGAATCAACTTTTACGGTCTTGAAAAACGGGTCACTTTTTAAGATCTGGAACATTTCTATATCCAGCAGTTGAGTACAGTCATAAACCTTTTCAACGCCATTCGAAAATTTGACCAATAGCTTCATATTTTCAAGGGCTTGAACCGATAAAATTTTTGGGGCGTTCATTTTCTTACTCCAGTACCGGAAGTTGCTTGAACTCATTTTTCTGCCACATCCGCAATAGTTCGTTTTGATAATGCGCTCCCCATTCCTTTACCATTTTTTGTGGCTCTCTGGGAGTTACCGAGGCAGACCACCATACCTGGCTCTACGGCGTAGGGCAAAATTAATTTTGCCCTACATTTTGGTAGCTACCATGCCGATTCCAAATGAGCCTAAAAAAAGGTTCTGTCTATGAAAATGAGAGTTGGATTAACACTTTGAACCTGATCGGTTTTGGCCGGAACTGCGGTATAAAATGAAGGCATGAAATATAGCGCCCTGATCTTTGATATGGACGGCACCCTCGTCCACAATATGCCTTTTCACAACCTGGCCTGGCGAGACACCCTCGCCGAGGCAGGCGTCCAAATCGACCTGGAAGAATTTAACCGGGCGACAACCGGTAAAAAATCAGCCGAAATTGTGCGCATGGTGCTTGGTGACCAGCTCAGCGATTCCCAAGTGACTTACTGGCTTGAGCGCAAGGAAGCCCTCTACCGCGAGCGTTTTGCCTGCTGCCGCGAACCGTTGCCTGGACTGCTGCACTTGCTGGAACAAGCTCATGACATAGGTCTTCCCATGGCGGTCGCGACAGCCTCGCCGCCCGAAAACATCAGCTTTATCCTCGATGAACTCAACCTGCGCCGTTATTTTACCGCCGTGGTCGGTGGGCATGATGTCCAGTTTGGCAAACCCAACCCCGAAATTTTCCTGAAGTCTGCCCAGACCCTGGGTATCGAACCAGCGCATTGCCTGGTCTTTGAAGACGCCTTGGGCGGGATCGAGGCCGCCCGTCGCGCCGGCATGGATGCCGTCATGATCTGCACCACCATCCCCGCGCAGGAAGTTGCCGGGCAGGCGCATGTGTTATGCGCTGTGCCCGATTTCACCCATCTCGACCTGCCCGTACTGCTCGGCCAGTCTTTAAACGGTATTTTGGTTAAAACACTTTACAGGCAGGGATGGGACAGGTAAAATGAAACCTGAGAACTGAAAAATCTGCCGGTAGAAAACCTGTCTGGGTTCGACCCCCACTCGCCCTACTTTTGCAAGACCTTAGGAGTCTTAAAAATCCTCAGGTTTGTGTTTTGAAAGGGTAAATATGTACTTCGATCGGTCCACGCTCGAAGATCTGGAAGATAAAGCTCTTGCGCCGTATGGGATGCGTTCCAAAAATAGCAAAGGCCGCGCCTATCTGGATGGCGAACCGGAATACCGGACCACATTTCAACGCGACCGGGATCGGATTTTACATACCACGGCTTTTCGCCGCCTGGAATATAAGACGCAGGTGTTCATTAATTATGAAGGCGATTATTTTCGTACTCGCCTGACCCATACCCTGGAAGTCGCCCAGATTGGACGGACACTAGCCCGGGCTTTGGGTGGCAATGAAGACTTGGTCGAGGCGATCTGCCTGGCGCATGATCTCGGCCATTCACCCTTCGGGCATTCGGGCGAAACAGCTCTGGCCCGGCTGATGAAAGATTTTGATGGATTTGACCACAACAAGCAGTCCCTACGGATTGTCACTGAGCTTGAACAACGCTACCCGGAATTCCCTGGCCTGAACCTGTCTTGGGAAGTGCGCGAAGGCATTGTCAAACATGAAACCGAGTACGATATCTCAGACGCTCGCGATCTGAGCCCCGAGCTGCGCGGTAATCTCGAAACCCAGATTGCCAATGTGGCCGACGAATTGGCTTACACCACCCATGATCTGGATGATGGCCTGCGGTCGGGCATGATTACCCCCCAAATTTTGGAAGGTATCGCGCTGTGGGAGATATTGCGAGAAACTTATAAATGGCGTGGGCCGAACCTGGATGATGTCGAACGCCATCGGATGATTCGGCACCTGGTTGGCCTATTGGTTACTGATATGGTCCAGGCCACGGACCAACGGCTGAGAGAGAGTGGCGCGAAATCTGCGCTTGATTTGCAAAAACTAAATCACAACGTCATTGGCTTTAGCGAAGATATGCACAGGCGTAATCGTGAATTAAAGGATTTTCTTTACCAAAAGCTGTACCGTCACTACCGCGTCGTCCGTATGCAAGTAAAAGCGGAGAACATAATTAAAAATCTATTCGAAGCCTATCTAAACGAACCGGCCATGCTGCCAACTCAGTTTCAGAAAATCATCGCTCTGCGTGGCTTGCAACGCACGGTTTGCGATTACATCGCTGGAATGACCGATCGCTTCGCCAATGAAGAACACCAGCGCTTGTTCGACCCATTTCTAAGGCCCTGACTTTCTTTTCCCATCATTCAGGAAAACTCCGGGCTGAAAGTCAATCAACAACCCGGAGTTTTGCATTTTCTAAAGGAGGATGCTGTGTCTGAACCAATTTATCTCACTGCTGAAGGCGCGGAAAAACTGAGGAGTGAACTCGACGATCTGAAAGGTCCCGAGCGTCAGGCCATTGCTGCTCGCCTGCGCGATGCCATTCAAATGGGTGATCTTTCTGAAAATGCTGACTACCATAAAGCCAAAGAAGACCAGTCTTTTCTGGAAGGTCGCGTGCAGGAACTCGAGTACACCCTTAATGCCGCTATTATTGTCGACGGCAGCGCCCGTAGGGACATGGTTTCCGTAGGGATGCGTGTGACCGTGCAAGAGGAAGCCGATGAGCCGGAGCAGTTCTATATCGTCGGCGCGAAGGAAGCCGACCCGCGCGCCGGTAAGATTTCTCACGAATCCCCCATCGGGCGGGCCCTCATGGATCACAAGGTCGGCGATGTTGTTGAAGCTCAAACGCCGAACGGGACGACGAGACTAAAAATCTTGCGTATCGAATAACTAAACAAAAAATCCGTTTTCAAAAAGAAAACGGATTTTTATTTGGTCTGCCGATCTCGCTTTAAGGCAACCAGGGTAATATCATCTGACATGGGGAAATCACCGATAAACAGGTTGACCTCGGCATCAATTTTGTCCAAAATCATTTCCGTTGTTTCCACATCCAATTTACTGATCAGGTGTCTCAGGCGTTCATCGCCAAAGATTTCACCGTGCGCCGAAAAGGCCTCGGTGATTCCGTCTGTATAAAACATGAGCAGGTCGCCAGCCGCCAGGTTGATGCAGCGCTCAGCCATTTGAGCATATTCAATGACGCCCAGGGCAATGCCCGTGCGGGTTAGCAAGTCTATTTGCCCGGAATGAACCCACAAGGGTGGGTTATGCCCGGCATTTGCGTATGTAAATATGCCTGTTTTTGGGTCAAGCGCGCCATACACGGCAGTCACGAACATGCCCTGTTCGCAGTCGGGGTAAAGCAAGTCATTAACCTGGCGTAATGCTTCGGCCGGTGAATCGGTTTGTAAGATCGCTGCCCGCATCAGAGTGCGGGTCAGCGCCATGAAGAGGGCGGCTGGAATGCCCTTATCGGCCACATCTGCAATAAATATGCCTAAGCGGCCATCCGCTAAATTGATCACATCGTAAAAATCGCCGCCCATTTGCAGGGCAGTTCGCCAGCGCGCGGCCAAATCCCAACCTTGCGGCGCATTCAGGGTCTTGGGAATGAAGGTTTCCTGGATTTGCCTGGCAAGCTGTACCTCCGTCTCAAGACGATCGCGGCTGACTCTTTCTTGTTGAAAAATATCATTCTGAAATGCGAGGGCAACCTGCTGGGCAACACCATTCAGGATTTCCAGGCGCCGGTTGCGGAAGCGCCGCCCACCGATGGCCTCCTCGACCAGCAATACTCCGAAGGTCTCACCTTTCAGCATCAGTGGCAGCGCAGCCATAAGACGATTGTCGCTATGCGTGACCGTTTCGAGATCTTCGGGCGAACACGGGCAGATGGATAACCAATTCTCAGGGCCCAGGTGCGCATCCTGGCACATCACCATCTTGCCCTGCTCCACAGCGGCATCCAATAACGGAAATTCGCCCGCAGAAAAAAGACGCCAAAGCGTGGGGCGTAGTTCGGCCGGGATTCCATATTCTTGCGCCGGGATCAAGGTACCCGTTGTTGCGTCCCACGAGAAAATCGCAGCTCGTTCTACGCCGACCAGGATGGGCATGATGCGCACGATGGTGCTCAGAATATCAGTGATGTCTGAAAGGCTGACGACGGCCTGCGCTACCTGCAACAATGCTGCCGATGCATAGGCTTGTTCCTGGGCTGAATCATATAACCGCGCATTTTCAATGGCAACGGCTGCATAACTGGCAAACGTGGTCGCCATCGCCTGGGCCTCGTGCCCATAACGCCCGGGCGTATGGTGCGCCAGGGTCAATACCCCGACCGACTGATCTCCAATGCGCAGGGGCACGGCAATGGCGGAGTGATCGCGATCAAACCCGGCGGATAGGGCCGATGGACCCATGGGGTCGGCTGGTTTGCGGATAAATGGCTGACGGGAAAGCAAAGCTGTTGCCAGCATGCCTGTTGCTTCAGGGTAAATTTCACGGGCCTGTTCCAGATCAGAAGCGCGGGCGCCATGCACTGCGGCGCAATAAATATCGTCTTCGTCCAGTAACCAGATGGCAGCGATGTCAGAAGGCAGGTTTCGCTCCAGTTCAGTCAGAACAGCCTGGAGCACCTGGTCCAGACTTGCGTTTGCCGAAAGTAAAACCGCCACTTCGCGCAAGCTATCGCCGGTCTGCCGGCGCCACTGCTCGGAGCGGTAAAGGTCCGCATTGCGAATTGCGGCCGCGATCGAATCCCCCAGAGTCTCTATGATGAGCTGATCTTGTTCTGTAAAAGCATTGAACTGGTCAGACTGCACATCCAGGACGCCGTTCACGTGGCCATTAAAAACCAGGGGAACCGTCAATTCAGAATGGGTATTCGACGGTGGGAGAGGCGATGGGATATAGCGCGGTTCAGCTTCTACGTTGTTGGCCAGGATTGGCTCGCCGTGCTGGGCTACCCACGGGATGATGCCTTCTGCGTCATCCAGGTTGAGGATATAGCCTTCCAGGGCGGCTGAGCGCGCTCCAGAACCGGCTTCATAATGGATCTGTCGCCGGTTGGGATGGACAGTAAACAGGTGCACATAAGGAAAGTTAAAGCGGGTGCTGATTAATTCAGCCACTTCCTGCATTAATTCCCGCAGGCTCAAAATTGACGTGATCTGCTTGCTGACCTCTGCCACCACGCGTAGTTGGTTAGCCTGGCGGTGTAAGTCGCCATACAGTTTTGCGCCTTCTATCGCCATGGCCACACTGTCTGCCAGGGCGCGCAGAACAAGCATGTCATGCGGATGAAAAGCGTTCAATGCATCCGATTGCACATCCAGAACACCGACGACCCGCTCTTCAATCCTGAGCGGCAGGGCCAGTTCGGACCTGGTTTCCGGCAAGCTGTTTACCGGGCGAAAATGCTGCTCTGAACGGGCATCGTTCGCCAACAGCTCCTCTCCGGTTTGCGCGGCATGGCCCACCAGGCCTTCGCCAAGGTTTACTTGAAAAGCAGTTGTTGTCAAACTACCTGTGTGGCGGGTTGCGCCGCCAGCGCTGGAGCGGAAAGTCAGTGTGCTACGCCCCGCTTCCAGCGTAAAAATCCCCACGTAATAATATTTAAAGGTTGCCTGGATCAAGCGCGTCACTTTGTCGGCCAGCACATCAATATCTGGCTCGTTAGCGATTTGCGCAGAAACTGTTCGCACCAAACTTAGCTGTCCCAGGCGCCAGCGTTCCACATTGACCCGGTGCCAGGCAACCAGGGCGATGGAAGTTGTCCGGCCCAGGCCATCCAAAAAATCTAGTTCTCGGCGGCTGAACTTTCCACCGTTTGGGCGGTAGATTTCGATCGCCCCCAATTTGACTTCCTCGTGCCGGATGGGAACCGCTACCCAATACGCTTCAGCCTCATGCTTGCGAGCCATTCGCCCGGTTTCGTGAGTGTGCTTCAGGAATGGGGTCGGAGGTTCAGCCGGAAACAGGTTTTCCACCCAGTTGGGCAGATGGAAAGCTGATTCATTCAGCCACAATGTAATTTGCCCGTCAACGAGAAGCGCAGCGGTTTCGATGATCAAATCACGCTGGGCTGCAAAACTGGACACCGCCAGAATTTTTTCACCCAGATCAAACATGTCATTATAGCCTGACCGGTTTTTTGATTTTATGTTTTTTTTTGCAGGTTTCTGCTTGCTTGCGCGCAGCTTGACCATGGTAAGCAAGTTTCCCTGCTCTGGTTGCCACTCAAAACGGACTTCGTCCATCAGCTTGCGCATGAAGAACAATCCCAGGCCACCAATGGCGCGATCTTCGAGATCAGCCTCCGGGTCAGGTTCGACAGTTTCATCAGGATTGAAATACTTACCGTGATCGCGCATGATGACGGTAAGCGCTTCCGGTGTGACTTCGATGCTGATTTCAATTTGCCCGTCTGGAATATTTTCGTAGGCGTGTTCGATGATGTTCGAAGCGGCTTCGTCCACGGCCAACTGCATGTTATAGATTTCTTTATCATCCATAGCAGCCAGACGCGCAGCTTCAGCAGCAAACTCGCGGATGGCGTCAAGATGTTCGAACTGGGCGGGAAAAATCTTTGTGGGCATACTACCGTAGAAAAAGAGACAAAGCCGCTCCGGCAGGATTGTCCGGGCGGCTCACGATCATTCCGACTTATGTGAGGTTAGATATTACCAACAGCGGTGGTAATATCCGGAAAAATTCGAAACAGGATGGTAAAACCAGCCAGTTCGAGGGCTGAGTTAATGTTCACGGGCACGCTGGCCAGGACGACTTCACCGCGATTGTAGCGCTTGCAGTTACGTTGGGCGGCGATCAGCGCACGGAAACCTGCGCTCGACATATATTCCAATTCTGACATGTCCAGAACAATTTTATAGTGTCCTTCAGCCGCTATGGCATCCAGCGCTTCACTCAATTTCGGTGAAGTGGCGCTGTCAACGCGACCTTTGACAGCCAACAGATCACAGTGTTTGAATTGCTTGGTTGTAACTTCCATCTGGCCTCCAAGGAGAATTAGATAATATTTGTAAAAAAATTATATCACAGCCCCATTCCAAAGTATTCACCACCCAGTTTAAATCCGGCCAATTCCAGCCGCGGGGTAAACATTGGGCGCAGCCCGGTGGGCTTTAAATCGCCATGGGCTTTCCCGTCCGGGCCAAGACCCGTCGAAAAATACTTGTAAATATCCGTCTGGGTGACCACGTCACCTTCCATGCCGCTGATTTCAGTGATCTGGATGGCTTTGCGTGAACCGTCGGGCAGCCGGTTCATGTGAACAATTAGATTGATCGCCGATGAGATTTGCTTACGAATTGCGATTACAGGCAGCTCCACGCCAGCCATGAGCGACATGGTTTCCAACCGGGCAATTGCGTCGCGTGGGGTATTGGCATGCAGCGTTGTCAGCGAACCAGCATGGCCGGTATTCATGGCCTGGAGCATATCCAGCGCTTCTCCGCCGCGCACCTCGCCAACGATCAGGCGGTCGGGGCGCATACGCAAGGCATTGCGGACCAGGTCACGAATGTTGATCGCGCCGGTCCCGTCGAGGTTGGCCAGCCTGGATTCCAGCCGGACCACGTGCCGTTGTTTTAACTGCAGTTCAACGGCGTCTTCGATGGTTACAATGCGTTCCAGGTTGGGGATAAAAGTGGAAAGAATGTTCAGCATGGTGCTTTTTCCCGAGCTGGTGTTGCCAGTGACCAGGATGTTGAGCCGCGAAATTACGCAAGCCTCGAGAAACTTGGCCATGTAGGTCGTGAGTGTCCCCAATCGGATCAGATCCTCGATCGTCATCCGGGTTTGGGGGAATTTGCGGATGGTGACCACCGGGCCGTCTACCGCGACGGGTGGGACGACCACGTTTACGCGCGAACCGTCTGGCAGGCGCGCATCGGCAGTGGGCATTTCGGCATCGACTCGCCGGCCCAGCGGGAGCAGGATCCGGTCGATGATGTGCATCAAATGGGCATTATCTTCGAAAACGACATCCGTCTGGTAAAGCTCGCCATTGCGCTCAACGAAAACCAATTTTGGGCCGTTGACCATGACTTCATTGATTTTCGGGTCAACCAGGAGCAATTCAAGCGGGCCGAAACCGACCATGTCAGCCGCCGCTGCATCTACCAACTGCTGGCGGACCGTGGTGGTCAGCTCTGCGCCTGGGTGGAAAGTATCCAGCGTTTTTTCAAGCCAGGCGCGCACATTCTGGCGATTCAGGTCAAGTGTAGAGACCTTTTGCAGCGCTGGGGCAACTGCGTTAATGATTTGCGCCTTTAACTTTAATATTCCAGCATCACGTAATGCAGGCGGTGTGACTAACAGCATGTTCTCGTCCATAGCACCTCCGTCAACATGTTTAGTATAGCATTTTAGCGCGTGGTTGAGTCGACTCTTAAGAAAAACCCTAAAGGTCTCAAAGACCTTTAGGGTTTGGTATTCGAGACCATTTACTGGCTGTCTTCGCTGACCGTTATCAGCACTGCCTGGACAGCCGTGCGCATTTTGTATAATCCTGTTATCGCGTTAAACTCCTTGCAGGTGATCAGCGTGACCCAGGATTGTTCTTTATGGCTCAGCACCGAAATATCATCTGGCAGGATGGTGCTCTCTGTGCGAACCTCATAGGTAAATTTCTGACCAAAGGCATGAATAATGATCCGGTCACCCCATTTCAACTTGCCCAGGTCGACAAATGGCCCGGGAGCCCCATTGGCGCTGTAGACATGCCCGGTGATGACGCTGTTGCCCAACCAGGTCGGGAAGGCAGTCCCTTCCAGGTAGCCGGCATTGTCACCCAGCCAGGTAATATCCCACTCGCCGTTTTTCAATGGAACACCGACAATGCCCATGTTCACATTGAGCGCGGGGATTTCGATGGTCAGTTCCGAATAGGATTGGTAAACCAGTGTTTCCGGCTGGTCTGCCAGGCTGCTCATGATTCCTGGGGCAAAACCCGTGGCGGGTAACTTCTTGGGCGCCTTTACCTGGGGATTTTTATAAGTGGGCGAGCAAACCATCGCCGCGCTGGTTTCGTTGGGGTCGATAAAGTCGCCATCCTGGTTCAAGTCTGCATCCAGCAGTGCGCAGTTATTGATGTCGGTTGCGCCTTCATCGACGGTCACATTGAACGAAATGTACAGTTCGTTGACGGCGATCTCAGGTGTGGTATGGCCCATGTCAGGCCCAAGCGTGCCTTCCCAGATGATGCGCCCGCGCGGGTAAGCCACGGAAGCCGGTTCGAAGGAACAGTTGTTGGTCGTCGTGCCCACAGCGCCAGGCGCCGCCTGGCAGGTCAGGCCTCCGGCAAAAGTGGTCCCTTCCAGGATCTGGTCGCTGACCCTGGCATGCAAGGCCGGCATATTGGTTTCATTGATCCAGATCATGGTCCACTTCAAGACCGGCAAGCCGGCATCGTCGAAGAATTTAAAGCCCAGGGGTGGGTCAAAGATGGTTGGGGCGAAACACAGCGGAGTGGCCTGGTCATGGTTGAGCGGGTCATTGCCGCCATCTGGGGCCGGATCAGTCCCATCCTGGGAAATATCGATGAAATGTTCACCCGTGGGCAAGTCTCCACTGCTGGTCGCCGAGTTATTGAAGGGCAGGCAGGCAACGCTCGGAACCACCCGGACAACCAGGCTGAGTTTGCCTTCGCCACCGATGGGCAGCGTATCGACGCCGGTCAGCAGGTTGGTGTTGGCATTGCCATCGTAACCAGGCCAGTTGACGGTGAAGGAGGCGCTCTCCAGGGATTGGATTGTAAAGGT
>CAZHWV010000130.1:10266-12868 GCA_964536185.1 uncultured Anaerolinea sp.
AAGGCGTGATCCTCCGGCAAGCCAAAGACCACGTAGTAGTCGCCCGGTTCCAGTTTAAGGAAAAGGTACTTGCCGCCGTTCGCCGTTGTTTTTGTCTCTTTCGCGACACCTGCGCTGGTGAACAGGGTCACCTGGACGCCGTCCAGACCGCTTTCATTTGTATCCTGCAGGCCATCGCGATTGGTGTCAACCCAGACAGTATCGCCCAGCCCGGCCAGCAGATTGCTATACAACCCGGCGTCGATGCTCAGATTGACTTCGCCTGCCGCCAGGGTGACAGGCCCCGTCTTGCCTGTGTTGGTCTCCGGGTCGCTGTCCTTGTCGCTGGCGCCCGCATATCTTGGGCTAAAGACATATCCGTCTGGCAGGCTAAAGACCACATAGTAGCTGCCTGGCGCCAGGCTGGTAAACAGGTATTTCCCGCCAGCGGTAGTCAGCGTTGAACCCCGCGGGTCACCTTCTCTGCTAAAGAGTTCCACCTTGACCCCGTCCAGGCCAGGTTCGCCCCCATCCTGCAGGCCATCGCGGTTTGCGTCGAGCCAGACGGTGTCACCCAGTGTGGCGAGTTTGTTGTTATCCAGCCCAGCGTCGATGCTCAAGTTCATGTCACCGGCGGCCAGGCTGACAACCGCCGTCTTGCCCGTGGTGGGATCCGGATTGCTGTCCTTGCTTGCATCTCCGCCCGCATTTCGCGGGCTGAAGGCGTAACCGTCTGGCAGGCTGAAGACAACATAATAGTCGCCCGGTGTCAGGCCGGTAAAGAGATATTTTCCGCCGCCCGCTGTTGTCTTTGAGTCTTGCGCTGCGCCCGCGCTGCTGAGGAGGGTCACCTTGACGCCGTCCACGCCGGGTTCGATTGAGTCCTGAATGCCATCGTCATTGAAGTCCAGCCAGACGGTGTCACCCAGCGCGGCTTTGCTGTTATACAGGCCAGCGTCGATGCTCAAATTTTTCTCACCGGCGGCCAGGCTGATAGCCGCCGTCTTGCCCGTGGATGGGTCCGGGTTGCTGTCCCGGCTTGTATCCCCGCCCATATTCTTTGGGCTGAAGCTGTAGCCTTCCGGCAGGCTGAAGGCTACATAATAGCTGGCCGCTGCCAGGCCGCTGAACAGGTATTTCCCGCCGCCCGCGGTTAACTGCGACCCCTTCGACTCACCGGAGGTGGTGAATAATTCCACCTTGACGCCATCCAGACCGGGCTCGCTGGCATCTTGAATGCCGTCCTGATTGCTATCGAGCCAGACGGTATCGCCCAGGGAGGCCGTTGAGCCGCCGCCACCGTCAACCGGGTAGACACCAGCATCGATTGTAAAGTTGCCTTCCCCTTCACCCAGTAGATAGACACTGGTCTGGCCGCTTTGGGCCGGATCCGCATCACTGTCAATCGCATCGTCTGCGCCCTGGTCTAAGGGGCTGAAAATATAACCGCCTGGCAGGACAAACTGAACCTTGTAAGAACCACTATTTAGCCGGTTGAAACTATAGAACCCATTCACATCCGTCTTCGTAGCCGCCAATTCTTTTCCGGTTTCATCCAAAAGTTTTGCAGCCACATTCGGGAGGCCTTTTTCACCTGTATCTTGAAGTCCATTGCGGTTGGAATCTTCCCAGACAAAATTGCCAAGCGCCGCCAGAGGGTTTAGGCCTGCATCCCAGGTGACATCGTTCTCACCGGCTGTTAAGGTGGTAACGACCGTTTTTCCGGTGGTGGGATTGGCGTCACTATCCAGAGCGTCATTCCCACCCTGATCAGCCGGGCTTAAGGTTGAGCCAGCCGGCAGGCTGAATTCAACATAGTAATCACCCAGCGGCAAACTACTAAAGGCGTACAAACCACCGCTCGCAGTCGTTGTACTGCCCGCCGGCGTGCCATCACTCTTGAATAAATTAACCGTGATGCCATCAATGCCAGGTTCCCCAGCATCTTGAATACCATCTCGATCAGTGTCTTCCCAAACAAAGTTGCCCAACGCTGCCAGGTGATTCAAACCGGCATCCCAGGTGACATCGTACTGGCTGGCTGCCAGCGAGATTTTGCCGGTCTGTCCGCTCAGGGTATCGGCGTCGCTGTCCACGGCGTCGTCCGTGCCCTGATTAAACGGGCTAAATGTATAGCCAGACGGTGGGGTGAACTTGACATAGTAATCGCCAGCATTCAGGTAAGCGAAGGAATACCAGCCGCCGGCCGCCGTGGTTGTCGTGGTGATAACGGTGGTATCGCTCCAGCGGTACAAATCGACCGTTACGCCATTCACACCAGCCTCGCCGGTATCCTGAAGGCCATCGACATCCGTATCATTCCAGACAAAATTGCCGATCAAAGCCTTCGTGTTCAGACCGGCGTCCCAGGTCATGTCATTTTCACCGGTTGCCAGCGTAGTCGTGAGGGTCCGTCCATTCGCGGGGTTGGCGTCGCTGTCCATTGTATCGTTTCCGCCCTGGTCGGCCTTACTGAAGGTGTAACCAGACGGCAAGCTGAATTGAACATAATAGTCATTCGGGGTCAGGCTGGTAAAGCTGTACAGGCCGCCGCCCGAAGTTATTGTAAGGCGCTTCTAACGTGGCAATAGATTTATACGACGAGGCGAACGCCGCGTTTATG
>CAZHWV010000131.1:0-12746 GCA_964536185.1 uncultured Anaerolinea sp.
TTGTCAACTTTGTTCGCTTTCAGGTAACGTGGCCGTAAAACTTCTAATAATTCCTTTTTGCTTTTGGGACTCATCATGATGCTCCTCCGATAGGTGAAAACCGATCGGAAGGTAACATCTTTCTTGATGCAACGTTAGTTTGTAAAGTAACATTTTACGTGATGCAATTCGGCAATCGGGTTCTTTGCTTAGTTGTGTTATAATTCACAGGCTATTTTTCAAACCCCCACTTTGGTATTTATACATCCCCCTGTTCAACGGGGAACTTTGAAGGAGAACGACTTATGTCTGGACACAGCCATTGGGCAACCATTCGCCGCAAAAAAGGCGCGGCAGATGCCAAGCGCGGGCAAGTTTTTACGCGCATTGCTAAAGAAATTGTCATGACCGCTCGAACGGGCGGTGGCGACATTGGCAGCAACTTCCGCCTTGCACTGGCTGTTGAAAAGGCGCGGGCAAGTAATATGCCAAAAGAAAGCATTGAACGCGCCATAAAGCGTGGGGCTGGCGAAGACAAGGATGCTAGCGCCTTTGAAGAATTCACATTAGAAGGTTATGGTCCGCACGGTTCAGCAATTATGGTGGATTGTGTAACTGATAACCGCAACCGCACCGTCGCCGACATACGCCACGTTTTTAGCAAGACCGGCGGTACCATGGCCGAAGCCGGCGCAGTGGGCTGGCAATTTGAACGCAAGTCGTATTTTTCTTTCCCAGCCAGCCAACTTTCTTATGATAATGCCTTTGAACTTGGAATTGAAGCGGGCGCTGATGACGTCCAGGAAGATGGCGAAAACATCGAAATCGTCGCTCCTGTAGAAGCATTTAAAACCATCAACGAAGCCCTTCGCAAGGTCAAAGTCAGTCCCGACGAAGCTGGACTGCGTCTGATTGCAAAGCAAGACTTGGAATTGGATGTCGAACCTACCCTGCAGGTATTACGGGTTGTTGAATCGATTGAAGAAATGGACGACGTTCAAAATGTTTTCCATAATCTTAAGATCTCCGAAGAAGCCCTGGCTGCTCTCGAAGAAGAAGAATAAACAGTCGGGGCAGGTCTGGGACCTGCCCCGAAATTTTTATGCCCCTCGTTCTCGGTATTGACCCCGGCACCGCCATCATTGGTTATGCCATAGTGCGCGATTTACCCGATGGCGGTTGTGAAGCCATTTCATACGGTATCATTTCCACACCGAAAAACGATTCGTCCGCTGTCCGCTTGGTACAGATCTACGAACAAATCACTCAGATAATCTCACTCTACCACCCCGATTCGGCCGCAGTTGAAAAGTTATTTTTCCAAAAAAACATCAGCACTGCCATCGCCGTGGGACAGGCGCGCGGCGTGGTTATGTTGGCGCTGGCTCAAGCTGGTTTGGAAATTGGCGAGTACACCCCCAACGAAGTTAAATTAGCTGTCACCGGCTATGGCTCAGCCGATAAACGCCAGGTACAGGAAATGGTAAGGGTCTTACTTTCTCTTGAGAAAATTCCAAAGCCTGACGATGCCGCTGATGCCTTGGCCATCGCAATTACCCATTTGAACACAAGGCGGTATTCATCATGATTTCATTCTTACGCGGTGAAATTGCCCAAATCGAAGATAACGCCCTGATCCTGGAAGTATCGGGAGTGGGTTTACGCGTTTTCGTCCCCAAACCGTTGGTAACAAAATTCGCTTCCGGCGACATCATCCTGCTGCAAACACACCTCGTAGTCCGTGAAAACGACCTATCTCTGTATGGGTTTGAGATAGCTAGTGAACGCCAACTCTTCTTGACCTTGCTCGGTGTGGATGGCGTCGGTCCCAAACTGGCCCTATCGGTTTTATCCACTCTCACTCTGGAAGCTGTTCAACGAGCTGTTTTCTCAGATGAACCTGATTTATTAAGCCGGGTACCCGGTGTTGGTAAAAAAACCGCTCAAAAAATGCAGCTTTATCTAAAAGATCGCTTGAAGCCGGTCAGCGGATTGGATAAATTTTTGAGCATGTCCGAATCGGATTCAGAGGTCCTGGCCGCGCTTACATCGTTGGGTTATTCGGTAATCGAAGCCCAGACCGCCCTCCAATCGATATCCAAGGATGCGCCAGACGATGTTGAAGAAAAGTTACGACTGGCCCTGGGCTATTTCCAATAGATCCGTGCTTCTTTCAGAAAAAGGATAGGGGGCTCCCCTCCGCCATCCTTTTTTCTTACTCTATGGAGTTTTGCTATGCTCAATAAAACCATCGCCTTTATCGGCCCCGGCGCCATGGCTGAAGCCATGCTAGGTGGGTTAATCCGCCAAAATTTGGCTACACCAGAGCATTTACTTGTCTCTGGTCCGCGTGCTGAACGTGGTCAGCAACTCAATGCAAAATATGGCGTCCTGCCATTCATAGATAACACTGCGGCGGCAAAACTGGCAGATGTAGTAGTCCTCTCGGTTAAGCCTCAACGTTTGACTGGTGTCATGGAAAACCTAAAAGGGACTATACAGAAAAATGCGCTGGTCATCTCAATTATCGCTGGAGCTACACTCAGGAAGATTGGCAAGGGACTGAGTCACAATACCATTGTGCGCTCGATGCCCAATACTCCTGCCCAGATCGGCGAGGGGATTACCGTCTGGACTGCATCAGCCTCTGTGTCGACTGAGCAGAAAGATATTGCCCGTGCCATCTTAGGCGCTTTAGGCCAGGAAGTATTCGTAGAAGATGAACACTATCTGGACATGGCTACTGCATTATCCGGAACAGGCCCAGCATATGTGTTTATGTTCATGGAAGCTATGATCGACGCAGGTGTACACATGGGTTTCCCACGCCGGATCGCTGAACAGCTCGTCGTCCAAACCATTCGCGGCTCGGTAGATTTTTACCAGACAAACGATGTTCACGTAGCAGCATTACGAAACCAGGTCACATCGCCTGGAGGTACTTCGGCTGAAGCCTTGTATTACCTCGAAAAAGCTGGTTTCCGCACAGCTATTTCGAGAGCCATCTGGGCCGCCTACCAGCGTTCCCTGGAATTGGGCAAAGAGCAACCAGTACATATCCCAGAATCTCATCCCAAGCAAGACGACAACGAATAATATTTAGAGGAAAACCCATATGAAATGGATCACTCGTTCACGCGTGCACGTCGATCGCGTTGCCTGCCCCTGGCTCATCACTCGTTTTATCGATAATGAAGCTGAATTTTTTTTCGTTCCCGCCAGCCAAATCGAAAAGGTCGCCAGGGAAACTGGGGCAATCCCTTTTGATGCAGATGGTGTGGAATTGGGACATCATGAAAATCGCTGTTCCTTCGAATCCAACATCTTAAAATTCGGTCTGAAGGAACCCGGGGTATTGCGCCTGGCGAAAATTGTCCATGCTGCAGACATAAGCGCTGATATCGAAACTGATCCACTCGCGCGCGGACTCGAAGCTATCGCCAGCGGTTATAGCATACGTTTTCCTGATGATTCAGAAAACATTGAGCGCCAGTTTGAAATTTACGATTCACTCTATGCCTGGTGTCGACTGGATGTAGCAAAAAAATGATCCACATGCACCGTGATTTTAGTGTTCTCTTCGCTACCCGTATCATTCGCCTGTTTTGTTACGGCTTCCTTTCCGTTATTCTCGCTCTCTACCTTGCAGATACTGGTCTATCCGAAAGCCAAATCGGCCTATTATTCACCCTGACATTGATAGGTGACGCAGGGATTTCACTCTGGCTGACAACTTCTGCTGACCGGATCGGTCGAAGACGAACTCTTCTGATTGGCGCATTGCTCATGGCCGGAGCAGGTATCGCTTTTTTGCTAACCAATAACCTGGTAATTCTGACGGCTGCGGCGATCATTGGTGTCATCAGCCCTAGCGGGAATGAAATCGGCCCGTTCCTCCCGGTAGAGCAAGCCGGGCTTACCCAAATCATTTCAAATGAAAACCGAACACAGGTCTTCGCTTGGTATAACCTGGTTGGTTCATTTGCCACTGCCTCAGGAGCATTGAGTGGCGGCTGGCTGGCGCAAATTCTGCAAACGCAAGGGTTTTCCGCTGGATCAGCCTACCGCATCGTTTTAATGGGCTATGCCGCCGGCGGTTTCCTTCTCTCTCTCTTGTTTCTGTGGCTCACCCCGGCAGTCGAAATTCAGCCCGAACTCAAAGTGGACACAGCCCAACGTCTATTTGGACTGCACAAATCCCGTAATGTAGTTTTGAAACTTAGCGCTCTATTCGCTCTGGACGCATTTGCTGGCGGTTTAATCGTACAAAGTATGATCGCCTATTGGTTCCATGTAAAATATGGCGTTGAGTCAGGCATCCTGGGCAGTATCTTTTTCAGCGCTAATGTTCTGGCAGGTGTTTCCGCATTGCTGGCGGTCAGAATTTCGCAAAAATTTGGCCTGATAAACACGATGGTTTTTACCCACATTCCATCAAATATCTTGCTTATGCTGGTGCCGCTTATGCCCAATTTGCCTTTGGCAATCGCCGTACTGCTATTACGGTTCAGCATCTCACAAATGGATGTCCCAACACGCCAATCCTACACCATGGCAGTTGTCGCTCCGGACGAGCGTTCGGCCGCCTCGGGCGTGACAAGTATAGCCAGATCAGTCGGCGCTTCGCTTTCGCCAGCCCTGACAGGACTATTTTTTAGCATCCCTGGCTTATTCAGCATTCCGTTCTTCTTGTGCGGCGGATTGAAAATCATTTATGATTTGCTTTTATACCGCAGCTTCCAGACTATGAAACCTCCGGAGGAGATCCGGTAGTGCTCAATATTCTTCTTGTGGGCATTGGCGGCGCGTTGGGTTCAATCGCGCGCTATCTGACCAGTGGTTGGGTCCAGGCGGTCACTAAAAGCATCGATTTCCCTTTTGGAACACTCGCGGTAAATCTGCTTGGCTGCTTCGTAATCGGGTTTTTAGCCCAACTGGCTGAAGCTCGTGGGGCGTTTACCAGCGAATCGCGAGTATTTATCTTCATTGGCGTCCTGGGCGGTTTTACCACATTCTCGTCCTTCGGGAATGAAACCCTAAACCTGGCCCGGGCAGGTGAAATCTGGAATGCGCTTGCCAACCTTGGCGCAAATGTGGTCATTGGTTTACTTGCCGTCTGGCTGGGGCGTATTTCCGCTTACCTGGTTTGGAAATGAGAGGAGATTCTCTTGCATCTCTCTGAACAAGGCGCGCTTTTGCGTATTTTCATTGGCGAGGCTGACCATTACGCCGGAAAACCGCTTTATGAATGGATTGTCCTGCAAGCCCATGAGCATGGAATGGCAGGCGCAACGGTGTTACGCGGCTTGCTCGGATTCGGAGCAAACACGCGGCGAATTCACAGCTTCAAAATTGAAGCCCTTTCTGAGGATCAACCTATCGTTATCGAAATAATCGACACGCCGGAAAACCTCGAAAACTTCCTTGATCGCATCATCTCACATATTCCTGCTGGTCTTGTGACCATGGAGCAGGCAGCTGTGAAATTTTATCGAGCAGAAGAAAAATAACTGGTGGCAGCGAGGTTTATCACCCGCTATCCATGCAAACTAAATATAAAAAATAATTATGTCCATCATCACTGTCTCCAACCTGACTAAATCCTTTGGCCACCGCGACATCTTCGCAGGGCTTTCTTTTGGCATTGAAAAAGGCGCAAGGCTCGGCATCGTCGGTCCCAATGGCGTCGGAAAAACATCACTGCTACGCATACTCGCTAGTGAAGATGAAGCTTCCTCTGGAACTCTGCACAGGGCTCGTGGCATCCGGCTTGGTTACCTCCCCCAGGAAGCTGATTTTCAAATGTCAGGATCGCTTTGGGATGTGTGCGAAACCGTTTTCGCAGACATCATCCAACAGCAGGAAGAACTGACCCGCCTAGAACACAAAATGGCTAATAACGACCCGGAAATTATCGAAAAATACGGCGCCCTTCAACACGAATTCGATCGACGCGGAGGCTATACTTATCAAACACGCATCCGTCAGGTACTCACTGGTCTGGGATTTGAAAAAAGTGATTACACACTTAGTCTTGACCATCTCTCTGGTGGACAGCGCACCCGCGCTTTCCTTGCCCGCCTTCTACTCTCAGATCCTGATCTGCTCTTGTTGGATGAACCAACCAACCACCTCGATATTGCCGCGGTCGAATGGCTGGAAGGCTATTTAAGCCAATGGGAAGGCGCGGCGATCATCGTCTCACATGACCGCTATTTTTTGGATAAAGCAGCTAATGGCATTCTCGAAATGACAGCCGCCGGCATTGAAGAATATCGCGGCAATTATAGTCATTACTTACGCCAGCGACAGGAACGCTGGGAGCGGCGTTTCGAGGTCTTCGAAAGTGAAAAGGAAAAGCTGGTCAAAGATCTTGACTATATTAAAAAGAATATTGCCGGACAGAACACCCTCCAGGCGAAGGGCAAACTAAAACGCCTGACCCGTGTAGTCCAGGCTATCGAACAGGTCGGTATGGATGCTGTGGCAAACTCAAGTTGGGCACAGTTGGGAGTGGAAACTACCACCAGTCCCTTCAGTGTAGATGAGGCTGAACGACGCGTACGTGCTCTGCGCTTACCCAACATTCGTCCGCCTCAATTGCACTTACATTTACGAGCCGAAAAGCGATCTGGCGAACTGGTCATACGTACACGTGACCTGGAAATCGGCTGGCCAGAAAAGTCACTTTTCTTCGCGCCAGATATCGAGCTTCGTCGCACCGACTGCGCCGCACTTATTGGCCCCAACGGGGCTGGCAAAAGCACGTTCCTAAAAACGATTCTTGGGCAGATTCAACCACGCCAAGGCGAAGTATTGCTTGGAGCTAGTCTTCACATCGGTTATTTTGCCCAGGCGCACGAAGGTCTGAATTCCGCAAACACACTTATTCAAGAAATTCAGGCAGCCGCACCTAGCATGCTGGCAACTGACGCTCGGCAATACTTAGGGAAATTTCTTTTCAGCGGCGATGATGCCTATAAAAAGGTGGAAGTGCTTTCAGGCGGTGAACGCGGCCGCCTGGCTCTCGCCAAGCTGGCACTTGATGATTCCAACTTATTACTGCTGGATGAACCTACCAATCATCTTGATATTCCATCCCAAGAGATCCTTGAGCAAGTGCTCGAAGCTTACGCCGGGACGATTTTGCTTGTCAGTCACGACCGCTATCTCGTTGATGCCCTGGCAACACAAATCTGGGATATCCAGCCAGACGAATCGACCTTATTTATTTTTAAAGGCACTTACTCTCAAATGCGTGATGAACGAGAACGACTTTCCGCTCTCGCCGCTCAGACAGAGACCTTCACCCGTCAGGTCGAAACTCAGCGCAGACCCACCCCTGGACGTGATCCTGGCGCGAAAGAAGAGCGCCGCCGCCTCGCCCGCTTGCAGGAACTGGAAAACACGATAGCAAGTCTCGAATCAAAACTAGCTGAGATCAGCCACAAATTGGAAAATCGTTTGGTCGAATCCACCGAGGTGCTTCATCTTGGTCAGGAATACCAATCAGTTCAAAAAGAAATGGATTTAAAGCTTTCTGAATGGGAAGAAATGCAAACATAAAGCTGGCCCCCGCATCTCGCGAACAGCCAGCCGATTACACCTGCAACTAAGACTTCCCCGCATTAATTTTCGTGGACGTCGCGCATTGAAATTTCGTCTTCCACCGGCTCTAGGTGAGTGTTTATGACCGCATCACCCAGAGCCGTGCGAATCTCACCTTCAAAATCTTCAGCAACATGGTGCGCATCATGGACCGTCCAATCGCCAGGAACAAGCATGTGCACTGAGAGAAAGCGCTGCGAAGCAGCCTGCCTTGTACGCAAGGCATGGAATTCCACCTTTTTCAGACGATATTTATCCATGACAGCCTCGACCGCTTCCCGCTCATGGTTTGGCAAAGCAATATCCATTAGCCCATCCACGGAGCGGCGGATCAGACCTATTCCCGTCCAAACAATGTTGATCGCGACAATCAACGCCACGACTGGATCAAGACGTTCCCATCCGGTGATGGCAATCAGGCCGATCCCACCAATGACACCAACAGAGGTCCAAACATCGGTCATCAGATGCTGAGAATCAGCTTCGAGTGTAATGGAATTGTGTTTCTTCCCAACAGTCATCAATATTCGCGCCACGATAAAGTTGACCACAGATGCACCAACTGATACGACTATACCAATGCCGACCTGTTCAAGTGGGCGCGGGTTCATAATGCGTTCGACGGCGGTGTAAGCAATCCCGGCTGCGGCGATCAGGATTAAGATTCCTTCGACGACACTGGCAAAATATTCCGCTTTACTATGACCAAACGAGTGCTCTTTATCCGCCGGGCGGGCGGCTATGGTCAACATGCCTAAGGCCATAATTGCGCCAAGCAGATTGACAATCGATTCAACAGCATCCGACAACAGGCCAACCGAACCAGTCAGTAGATAGGCAACCGATTTCATGGTGATTGTAGTTAGTGCGGCCGCGATAGAGAGCCAGGCAAACCTGGTTAACGAAGATCGGTCTGTTGAAGCCAGGGGTTCAATTTGCATAAATTTCCTTTAAAATACTGAGAATATTTTATTATTATACACTCTCATAATAAAATGGGCTTCGTCCAAGTTTTCCAGACTCATGAGAGATTGATGTTCATCATCAGGTGGACGGGCTGACATACTTTACCCTGAATTCATCCAATATTTAATCGATACTTGGAGCATACATGGATCCAAAACCTTACCGTTTGGGAATTGATATCGGTTCGACCACAGCCAAAATTGTGATTCTGAACGAGATCGACCAGGTGGTCTTTTCTGCCTATCGCCGCCATAATGCAGAAACATTGACCACCATACAAGCTATCCTGCTCGAAGCTATTCAAAAACTGGGCAACGCCCACGTCGAACCCCTGGTAACCGGATCTGCCGGGCTGGGAATCGCCGAGAAATATAACCTCCCATTTATTCAAGAAGTAGTAGCTTCGGCTGAAGTAATCCATCAGCACCATCCTAAAGTCAGAACCCTGATCGATCTTGGCGGCGAGGATGCCAAGATAATATTTTTTGACGAACAAAACCGTCCAGATATCCGCATGAACGGTTCTTGTGCTGGCGGGACAGGCGCCTTCATCGATGAAATGGCAACGCTACTAAATGTGCCTGTTACCGAATTGGACAATCTAGCCAGCCAACATACCGCCATTTACCCCATGGCTTCGCGTTGTGGGGTCTTCGCCAAGACCGACCTACAGAATCTTTTAAGTCGCCAGGCGCCAAAAGAGGATATTGCTGCATCTGTGTTTCATGCAGTGGTGTTACAAACCCTCGCCACGTTGGCGCGCGGCCGCGAAGTATGCCCTCCAATCCTTTTCAGTGGTGGACCTTTTACCTTCATGCCATCCTTAAAGGATGCCTTCCTCAAGGTATTGGGATTCACTTCAAAGGATGAGATCAGCTCAGATATGCCGGAATTGATGCCAGCGATGGGCGCTGCACTCGCAGAAAATACTGAAAGACAAACAAATTCCCTTCAAGAGTTAATCAAAATACTTTCGATGGAGTCCACCACCGCACAAGTCCAGCAGAATAGACTTGAAGCGCTGTTTGAATCGGTTGAGCAGTACCAAGATTGGGAAGAGAAGCGGAAAAATCAACGCATTGAACGCGTAAATATGGAAGATTGCGCGGATGAGAATTATTTCCTCGGCATTGATTCCGGTTCAACGACAACCAAGGTCGTTTTGATTGATGCAAACGGCCGCGTCGCTTTCAGCCACTATACTAATAATGGTGGCAATTCCATTCAGGCTGTACAAAAAGGGTTAATCTTAGCCCGACAGGCTTTTAAACTGCACCATTTTTTACCACGAGTCGCCCGTGGCACGGTAACAGGCTATGGAGAGGATTTGATCCGCGCTTCTTTTGGCATCGATGATGGCATCGTTGAAACCCTGGCCCATTTCCGCGCCGCAAAAGCTTTTGACCCGAAGGTAACCTTCATTCTGGATATTGGCGGACAGGATATGAAAGCTATTTTCATCAAAGAAGGTCAAATCCAAAATATAGAAATTAATGAAGCCTGCTCATCAGGTTGCGGATCTTTCATTGAGTCATTTGCGCGCAACATGGGTTACACTGTCGCAGATTTTGCCCAACTGGCCTGCGCGGCCGAATCACCTTACAACCTGGGAACTCGCTGTACAGTTTTTATGAATTCAAGGGTGAAGCAAGCACTACGTGAAGGCGCAAAAATTAATGATATCGCGGCCGGACTGGCATATTCGGTCATCAAGAATGCTCTTCATAAAGTACTGAAAATCACGGACACAGATGTTCTCGGCAACCACATTGTTGCCCAGGGCGGCACATTTCGAAATCCTGCGATTCATAAGGCGCTGGAACGGTTAATCGGTCGAAGCGTGGTAAGTCCGGATATGGCAGAATTAATGGGGGCTTATGGCGCAGCGCTTACCGCCCGCGATGCATACTTAAACGGCAAAAACAGTGCGAGCAGATTTGTCGGTTTGAATGATGTGGATGCATTGGGAGAATACAGTCGCCGCGATATTCGCTGCAAGGGTTGTGAAAACAAGTGCGCCGTAACCAAACTGAGCTTTCCCAACGGGAACAATTTCTTCTCCGGCAACCGTTGTGAAAAAATCTACTCCAACGGTTCGAAGGCGGAACGGAAAGGAACCAGTCTCCCTGCGCTCAAATACCACCTGCTTTTTGAGCGCGAGATGACCCCGCATGCCAAACCAGTTTTGACGATTGGCATCCCGCGCGTACTTAATTTGTTCGAGAATTTCCCTTTCTGGAACACCCTCTTCGTCGAGTGCGGCATCCAAGTGCACCTTTCAGCGCCATCAAGTAATTCGCTATACCAAAACGGCGCAGCGCACATCATGTCAGAAAACCTGTGTTTTCCGGGCAAGCTGGTTAGTGGTCATATTATGGACTTGATCAACGCAGGTGTTGACCGAATTTTTTACCCAATGGTCTTTTATGAAAAGAATGAATTTGCCGACGCCAACAATAGCTACAATTGCCCCGTGGTTTCCGGCTATCCGGAGGTGGTTCGTAGCGCAATTGACCCTCTGCGCAAGTTCGGCATCCCGCTCGACATGCCAGCCTTCACCTTCCGCGATGATGAGTTGCTAAAGAAAGCCTGTCTCAAATACCTGGCTGTACTGGGAATTCCAACCAAAATTGGTAGGCAAGCTTTCCAAAAAGCCAAAAAGTCCCAGGATGAATTTAAAGTCCAGGTTATCGAAATGGGGGCTACATTAATCCGCGATTCGAAAACAAGCAAGCGCCCTTTGATCCTGTTGATGGGCAGACCGTACCATATTGACCCACTTATCAACCACAACGTCCCCGAATTGCTGACTGATTTTGGCGTGGATGTTATTACCGAAGATTGTATCCCGACGACCGGCGAAGAACTTAACAACCGGCACGTCATGACCCAGTGGGAATATCTGAACCGCTATTTCCATGTTGCGCGCTGGGTGGGTATGCACGAAAACGTTGAACTTGTCCAACTCAATTCCTTCGGCTGCGGTCCCGACCCATTTATTCTGGATGAAGTCCGCTCCATTTTAGCAGAACACGGCAAACGTCCCACCGTAATCCGGATCGACGAAATCGAAAGCACAGGCTCAACTAAATTACGCCTGCGCTCGATGATGGAATCACTCCAACAAACGGTAGATTACGACGCCCGGATACGCATCCCTCGTATAACAACTAAATCCTACCAACCCGAAGACCGCATCCGCACACTGATCGTCCCTGATTTCTCGCCTTTTTGCTCTCCGCCAATTGTGCGCCCTTTCATAGATTTAGGCTACGAGATTATACGGCTACCCGCCCCCAATCACGAAACGGTAGATATTGGCCTCAAATACACAAACAACGAAATCTGCTACCCGGGCATCATCACGCTGGGTGATCTAGTAAAAGCGCTGCAATCTGGAAAGTATGATTTGTCCCGCACCGCGATTGGCTTCTCCCAAACCGGCGGCCAGTGCCGAGCCACCAGTTATCCATCCATGATCAAAAAGGCACTGATTTCGGCAGGATTTGAAAATATACCTGTTGTCACACTTTCGACCAGCAGTTTGGACGTCCTAAACGACCAGCCGGGCTTCAAATTCAATCACAAGGACTACATTTACAAAGCCACCATTAGCATGATGTTCACTGATGCACTTTCGGATATGTATCACTCGACAGTAATCCGCGAGAAAAATAAAGGTGATACGCAAATTCTCACTACCAAATATTTGAGCTGGTTCATGGATGGGACAATCCCGCTAACTAAAACTTCTCTGCTCGAAGCATTGGGACACGCCGTGCAGGAGTTCAATTTAATTGAAACCCTAGTTGGACATCATCCACGCGTTGGCATTGTCGGTGAAATCTATGTCAAGTACAATGCTTTCTCCAACAATAACGTTGTCCAATGGCTGATGGATCAGGGCATTGAAGTCGTCATGCCCAGTTTTGTTGAATTTTTTGACGCTGGTCTAATTAGCGAGGAATACAGCGTAAAAACACATATTAAAAAACCAGATGCCTATTGGCTTTTTACAATCCTCGGTCAAAAATTGGTAACTCACTTCCTGCATCAATTCGATTCTGTCATGCAAGCATATCGCCAATACCATCCACGTCACAGTATTCGCGCTGTGGCTGAGATGGCCGAGGAAATACTAAGAGACTGTTTGAAAACTCTAATTGCGTGCCAGACGGCGTAGGCCTAGCCGG
>CAZHWV010000132.1:0-12725 GCA_964536185.1 uncultured Anaerolinea sp.
TGTATGCCGCCAAACGCCGCGGAAAAAACCAGATCGTTTTATATGAGAATTCCACAGCAAGCGATCATCCCGGGATCGACAAATCCCGATAAACCAAGGAGCACATCAACATGGCAAACATACTCATCGTGGATGATTCGTCCTTTGCACGCGCCAACCTACGCCGCATTTTGGGTGAGCCCGGTTACCAGATCACGGAAGTGGCTTCGGGACAGTTGGCTATTGATGCGGTCCGAACTCAAGCCCCGGACCTGGTGACGCTAGATCTGCTTATGCCCGGTCTGAGTGGGCTGGAAACCCTGATCCAGATGCGCCCAATCTGTCCGCAGACCAAGTTCTTGGTCATCTCGGCTGATATTCAAACGACCACCCGCGAGGAGTTGATCGCCGCTGGCGCAGTAGCTTTTCTCAACAAACCCGTTTCGCGCGCTGATCTTCTCGCGACGGTTGCCCAATTGATCGGCTCGGCCTAAAATGGCCACCAGCCAACCTCAGCCCATCCCGGCGCTTTCAGAACTGGTTGCACAGGCTGCCAACCGGGCGGCATCCGCCCTGGCCGAGATGGTCAACCTGCCGGTCAGTGTTCAATTATCGCGGGCAGAACTGGTCGAAAAACGCCAGGCTGGGGCTTATATCCTGGACGAAAAGACCGAATGGGGTAAAGCTGTCCATATCCACTTTGATGACGAGGCCACAGGTGAGGCCCTCTTCCTGCTTCCGGCTGGTCATGACACCAGCCTGGCGGCAGCGCTCTTTGAACAAATCCCCAGCCTGCAAGATGCCGAAAACCCTGTTGATGCCATTCTGGTCGAGATCGGCAACGTCCTATTAAATACCTGTGTTGGCACGATCGCCAACCACATGGGCAAGCACATCCACTACCAGCTGCCCGAAACGATCGAAGCGCCAGTTATTGCCCGGTTTCTCGACCCCGCCGTGAACAAGGCTGCGCAGTTTCTGCGCATGCTGAGTACCCTGGGGGTTGGCAATATTAAAGTAACCGCATATATCGTCTTGATTTTTTATGACGGCAACCTGGGGCTGGGGGAGTTTTAATTTTTTCGATTGCTGCTTTGCCATCGAAAATTGAACGCGGATGGTCACAGATTTGACTGAATGCAAATCAAACTGGTTTTGAGTATAATAGGAGTTGGATGATCTGGTATCATTTATCTGCGGCATAACCCGCAAGGGTATCTTGATCTGATCCGGCTAATTTCTGTTCGGCACGCCTTCCCGGCCGGACTTTTATGTTAGTTGGCAACAAAAACTTATCCCACAGTCAGGAAAATAATGTCTCAACCATCCTGGATCGGACAAACACTCAACGAACGCTATCTGATCGAAGCACTGCTCGGACAAGGGGGTATGTCGGCAGTTTACCGGGCCAACGATCCGAACCTTAAACGCACTGTTGCCATCAAGCTGATCCATTCACATCTTTCCACTGACAAAGAATTTATCAAGCGCTTCGAGGAAGAGGCCGCCGCAATCGCTTCGCTGCGCCATCCCCACATCGTCCAGGTCTACGATTTCAATTCAGACGCGGATGTGCATTACATGGTGCTGGAGTTCGTGCCCGGGGAAACGCTCTTCGACCGGTTGCAGCGCCTTTCAGCCGCTGGCAGCAAACTCCCGATCGATGAGGCCATCCAGTTCTGCCTGAATATTTGCGATGCGCTTGCCTATGCGCACCAGCGTGGCATGATCCACCGCGATATCAAACCCGCCAACATCATGCTCAACCTGGACGGCCAGGCCATTCTAATGGATTTTGGCATCGTCAAGATCGTCGGTGGCGCGAGCCACACTGCCACAGGCTCGGTGCTGGGCACGGCTCGTTACATTTCGCCGGAAGTGATCCGCTCGGAACCAGCCGACCAACGCTCGGATATTTACTCGCTGGGCATCACCCTCTACGAAATGCTCAGCGGGCGCACACCCTTCCAATCCGATTCCACCCTGACCCTGCTGATGATGCACCTGAACGACCCGGTGCCAGACCCGCGCAGCCTGCGCGATGATCTGCCCCCAGCTCTGGTCAATATCCTGCTTAAATCGCTGGAAAAGAATCGCAGCCAGCGCTATCAAAGCGCCACCGAAATGGCCGCCGATCTGAAGACTGCATTTAAGACATCGCATGAAGATACCTTCGCCGTCCCCGCCCTTAGAGCAGAGACCACCTCTGCCGGCTCCAGGCTCAGCGCGCAACCCCCGGCCCGGAGCGCCCCGCAGACCAGCGCCAAACCCGTGAGCAAGAACGGCTCCTGGACCTGGCTGCTTGGGCTAAGCGCCGGCTTGTTGTTTGTGCTCCTGGCATTGGCGGCAGTTGGGGTTTTCTGGATGGCACAGCGAAATACGGCCCGCCAGAATCTACCGGTCGAGCCCGTCCCGCCAGTGGCAGTCACGCTGAGTGCGACCCCTGCGCCTGCCCCCAGCCAAAAGCCGCGCAAAACCACCACCCCCGGCCAGAAACCCCCACCTCAGGCTGACCTGACAGCCACCCAAACCAATTTCTATGTGCGCATTATCAGCATCACCAGGCGCGGCAGCCAGTACGAAGTCCAATATGAGACGACCGGCTTCATCGAAAGACTGCCCTGGATGCATATTCACTTCTTCTTTAACACAGTTGCCCCAGAGGAGGCCGGCCGGCCCGGCAAGGGTCCCTGGGTCATCTACGGCGGGCCGCGGCCCTTTAGTGAATACGCCATCAACCAGGCTCCCGAGGGCGCCACGCAAATGTGCGCACTGGTGGCGCATGCCAACTTGACCATCATCCCGGGCAGCGGCAACTGTGTCGATCTGCCCAAGGAATAAAAATCGCACCCCTCATTCTTGAAAAGGAGATTACATGAGCGTATTGTTTGGAATGCTGATCGGATTTTTTGCCTGGTTCGCCCTGCGCTATATCCTGACCTCGTTTTTCACCGTCGACCAGAACGAAAGAGCGGTGAAAACGATCTTTGGACGGGCCGAACGCGTGGGCACCGCGACTACTGCCGATTCTCCGCTGGGCGAAATGCTCAGCGAAGAACAGAAGCAGCGCTACAACTACCCCCAGGTGCGGGTCATCCCGCCCGGAGGCCCCTATTTCAAATGGCCCTGGGAAAGGGTCTACAAAGTCTCGATTGCCACGCAGACCATCAACATGGCCCAGGATCTGGAGGACCCGCGCGCCAATGCTGGCGGAACCTTGCTGGAGGCAGTCACCAAGGATCAACTCAATACCGGTCTGACCGGCCAGCTGCGCTATCGCGCCTCCGAGAGTAATCTATACGCATATCTTTTCGGCGTCAAACAGCCGATCCGGCACGTCTTGGGCTATTTTGTCTCAGTCCTGCGCGAGCGGATTGCCAGCTTCGAAGCCCCAAAACCGGATGAGCAGCGCGGCGCCGAGATGAGCGTGGTCACCGGTGTCTCGATCAACGATCTGCGCAAGAATTTGCGTGATCTGAACGAACACATGGAACGCGAGTGCGCTTCTTCGGCTGCGCGCTACGGCATCCTCCTGGATGCTTCGCTGATCACCGGCATCGACCCGCCCCCAGACGTCGAGTCTGCGCTGGCGGCAATCAACACCGCCCACAACCAGATCTCGTCCGACATCAGCCTGGCCTCGGCTTCGGCGGACCAGAAAATTGTCCAGTCGCGCCGAGCAGTCGAGATCGAAACCCTCAACGCCCAGGCCGAGGTGGAACCACTGAGCGCCCTGGCTGAGCAGCTCTACTTGCTGCAAAAAAGCGGCCCGGATGCCCTGAAGGCCTACCTGCGAAATGTGCGCCTGCGCCTGTATACCCATGCGCAGCAAATTGTGCGGGAGGTGCGCTAATGGACGCTTTCTTTCAGTTCTTAATGGGCGCAGCAGTCACGTTTATTGGAATGTGGTTTGTAGTCCCGATCGCAATGTTCTTCCTGCGCCTGTTGGGCCTCTACACCATCGTCGAAGAAGGCACCTGCCAGGTCTTCGTCCTGTTTGGACGCGTGGCTGGGATCCTGAAGGAACCCGGCCTGCACATCCTGCCACTCCGCCTGGGGCCGAGCGCCTTCCTGGTCAACTGGCTGGGCAGCCGGCGAGTGCTGGATATGCGCCTGGATCAGATATACCTGCGCAGCAACCCGGTTAACTCGGAAGAAGGCGCGCCGATGGGCGTGGGCATCTGGTACGAGATGTACATCAGCGAACCGGTCTCCTACCTGTTCAAAAACGCCGACCCGCGCGGTTCGCTGGCAGCCAATGTCAGCAACGCCGTGGTCCGCTCGCTGAGCAACATGCCGCTTGAACAAATGCTGGTCAACCGCCACAGCATGAGCCAGATGGTTCGAGAAGAAGTCTCGCCACGCTCGAACGAGTGGGGCTACAAGCTCGGCTCGGTCTACATCCGCAAAGTCCACTTCCGGGATGGCGACATGATCCGCCAGATCGAGGCCAAAGTCGTCAACCGCCTGCGCCAGGTCACCTCAGCCATCAAGCAGGACGGGGCCAACCAGGTCAATATCATCACCAGCACAGCCGACCGCCAGGCAGCCATTGAATTCGCCAAGGCTGGCGCGATCCGGCCAAAAATCGTCGGGCAAGCCATGCAAGCCATCACCGCCAACCCCGAGGTGGCCGACGCAGTCTTTGAGATCCTCGAAACGCAGAAAATCCTGGATAGCAAAGGCCAGCTCAGCCTGGTTCCAGCCAACAGCGAGCTGCTTTCCAAGCTGCTCGTGGCTAATAAGCCGTAAAGCGCAACCCGGACAGCCAGCAAAGTCTGCGCTATAATAGCGTTCTACGAGGCAGCGCCTGGCAGCCTCCCTTACCCGGCCAGGCAATATAGACAAACAAAGGAGACGCACGATGGGTGAAAAAGGCGGCAAGAAAGACAAGAACAAGGCTGACAAACAAAAACAGGAGCAGGGCGAAAAGAAAAAACAACAACAAAAGAACAAGCTGCCTGCCAAAAAACCCGCTTAGCGTCGGGAATGCCAGAACACGAAAAACCCTAAGGGTCTTGGAGACCCTTAGGGTTTCGTGTTTATGACCTTTGGGGGATGGTATTTGGTCATCTCGGCCTATCAAATTTGCAAGTTGTGTGCATTGAGTTTAGATTTGTGCTATTATGATCTTGTATTCGAAACGAAACGGCAAAGCTGACGAAAGTTGGCGACGCAAAGCCAAGGGTCTAAAACCGAGAAATCGGTCACGATTGCCAGGCCACCGAAATCGAGACATACCTGAAGCGGATGTCTCACAGGCTTGGTCACCAAGACAAGTCTGTTATGCTTAATAAGCAGTTCTTTTGGAGACAGCCATGAAAAAAAACAAAAATTCCACCTTCCCCCGAATGCTGATGATCATCACAGTCCTGGCCGTTCTTCTCGGTCTGGCTGGTGGCATGCCGGTAACGACCGCCTCGGCGCAGCAAGCCTCCTACATTATTCAAGCCGCCAATAGCGAACTGGCTGCCCAACTGGTCCTGGCCCACGGCGGCGAGATCACTTCCCGGCTGGATATCATCCACGCCGTGGCGGCTAACCTCTCAGCCGATGAAGTCGCCCTTCTGCGCCTGGAACAAGGCATCCTGGCCATCACCCCCAACAGCCCGGTCAATTCGAGCGGGGGTAAAAAACCCGGCGACGAGAAAAAGGACAAAGACAAGGACGAGGACGAGGACGAGGACAAAGACGAGAACAAGGACAAAAACAAGAACAAGGACGTTCCTTCCAGCGACTACCCAAATGTGGTCGGCGCGAACGATGTCTGGGCTCAGGGCATTTTTGGCTCGGGCGTGACCGTCGCCGTGCTGGATACCGGGCTGGGCAATATGGGTCAGCTGAACAAGAACATGGAAGGCAAATCCGGACGGATCGTGGGTTGGAAAGATTTTATCGATCCGAAGAACAAAAAACCAACCGACCCGAATGGCCATGGCACGCATATCGCCGGTATTATCGCTAACACTGAAAAAGGCGCAGATGGCGAATGGAACGGCATCGCCCCAGGCGTCAACCTGGTAGGTGTGCGTGTGCTGAACGAACAAGGCGCGGGCACTTATGAAACCGTAATCGCTGGCTTGCAGTGGATCGTCGCAAACCAGGCGCTTTACAACATCCGCGTTATCAACGTCTCGTTGGTCGCGCCCGTGCAATCCGCTTACTTCGCCGACCCGATGAACCAGGCAATCACAGCCGCCTGGGCCAGTGGTTTGACAGTCATCGTCGCCGCCGGCAACAGCGGCCCCGGCCCACTGAGCATCACTGTCCCCGGCAACAACCCATACGTCGTCACCGTCGGCGCTTTTACCGATAACTTTACCCCTGCGGATTGGAGCGATGATTACATCGCCCCCTTCTCTGCCGCCGGCCCCACCCTGGATGGCTTTGTCAAGCCCGACCTGGTCGCCCCCGGTGCGCACATGGTTTCGATCGTGCCAAAGAAATCCCTGCTGACCGATCAATTTCCGGCCAACAAGATCAAAGATAATTACTTTCAACTGGCGGGCACTTCGCAGGCCACCGCGACTGTCTCGGGTATCGCCGCCCTGGTGATTTCGCAAAACCCTGGCTTAACCCCCGATCAAGTCAAGATGCGCCTGGTCCAGACCGCCATGACCTGGTTGGATATGACCAGCACCACCGCGCTCTACAGTATGTTCCAGCAAGGCACCGGCCGCGCCAACGCACCCGATGCAGTCTTCGCGGAAGTCAGCGGATCGGCCAACATTGGTATGAATGCAGCCGGAGAATTGGCCGGAAGTCACTATGAAGGTTATGCCTATTACGATGAAATCACCGACCCCACTAAGCCCCTTTATCGCCTGCATATTGACGGCGAGGATGCCCTGGTGGATTGGGGTGAAGGCTATGGCACCTGGGACGGACGCTACGGCGCATGGTCTGGTCGTTACGGCGCATGGTCTGGTCGCTACGGCGCATGGTCTGGTCGTTACGGCGCATGGTCCGGCTCGGACACTGCCTGGGCTGGCCGCTACGGCGCATGGTCCGGTCGCTACGGCGCATGGTCTGGCAGGTACGGCGCCTGGTCCGGTGGTTACACAGCTTGGGCTGGCAGGTACGGCGCCTGGTCTGGCAGGTACGGCGCCTGGTCTGGCTCGGTCTATGAAGACCCAACCTTCATGGCCAACTTCGCCTCCGGCGCTAGCCCGAACGTGAGCATCTCGAACGCAACAATCTCGAACTTCTTACTCGAACCATAAGAATTAATTCTAGCAGGTCTGGCTCTCCTTTTCCCTGCCCTCGGAGCAAGCTCCGGGGGCAGGGTTTTTGTGTTCAGCCTTCCGATGGCGGCTGCGGGAAATGTACCCTTATGGTAACTATTGAGAACATAAGGGGTAGTACAATGGCACTTGGTTTGATGGAAAAGGCTTACCTCCTGGTGAGCAAACCCTAAATTGAAGGAGATAACTGAATATGCCCAGACGCAACCTGGCCCAACTATACCGCGATGAATTTCGCGGGTATAACATCGCCAAATTTCAACAAGATACCCTGGCCGGTTTGACCGTCGCCGCAGTTGCTTTGCCCCTGGCCCTGGCCTTCGGTGTGGCCTCCGGCTCAACGGCATCCGCCGGGCTGATCACTGCCATCATCGCCGGGATCGTCATCGGCGCACTGGCCGGCGCGCCTTACCAAATTTCCGGCCCGACCGGCGCGATGAGCGCGGTGTTGATCTTGCTCGTCCAAAAATACGGGTTGATGGGCATTTGGGTCGCCGGGCTGATGGCCGGAATTTTCCTGACCATCATCGGGCTGCTGCGCCTGGGTCGTTTCATTGCCTTCATCCCCTCGCCGGTCATCACCGGCTTTACTTCGGGCATCGCCTTGATCATTTTCATCGGGCAGATCGATAACCTGCTGGGCGTGAAAACCCCCGGCGCAGAATCGGCGGCGCTCAAATTCATCGGCTACTTCAAAGGCGGTTTTACCCCCGACTGGCACAGCCTGCTGCTCGGCGGGTTGGTCATCCTGAGCATGCTCTTCTGGCCGCCAAAATGGAATGCCAAATTCCCGGCTTCGCTCCTAGGCATCATCCTGGCCACAGGGTTAAACGCGATTGTCAATTGGCCGGTGACGGTGATCGGAGCCATCCCCCAGACCCTGCTCCTGGCAGACCGGCTGAGCCTATCCATGATTCCCTGGACCCATTTGACTGATTTTCTGGCCCCGGCCCTGACAATTACCGCACTGGGCGCGATCGAAAGCCTGCTGTGCGGCGCGGTCGGTTCAAATATGACCGGCATCCGTCTGCAAGCCAACCAGGAATTGATCGCGCAGGGCCTGGGTAATATCCTCATCCCGTTCTTTGGCGGCGTTCCAGCCACGGCGGCCATTGCGCGGGCCAGCGTGGGCATTAAATCCGGCGGGCAGACGCGCCTGGTAAGCATCATCCATGCAATCGGTCTGCTGCTTTCGATGTTCGCGCTCGCCCCGCTCATGGCGCGCATCCCCCTGGCTGCCCTGGCCGGCGTGCTGATGGTCACCGCCTGGCGCATGAACGAGTGGCACGGCATTCGCTTCATCTTCGGCAAGCGCTTCAAGACCGCCATGCTGACCTTCGCCATCACCCTGCTGGCCACGATCACCCTCGACCTGACCCAGGCCATCCTGGTCGGCGCTTTCCTGTCAGGCGTCATGTTCTTAAACAACATCGCCACGCTCGAAGTACAGGTAACCGAAGTGAATCCCGAAAAGCTGCGTCAAAAAGGCATCGAAACGGCCGGCAAGTGCAAGCATGTGCGCGTGGCCTTCCTGACCGGGCCGTTATTCTTCGCGGCGACAGGTCAATTCAACGAAGCCTTTACTGACCTGGGCGATACCCACGCGCTGATTTTGTCGATGCGCGGCGTGCCCCTGATTGACACTTCCGGCCTGGAAGTGATCCAGCGCCTGTCTGAAAAACTGCAGGCCAAAGGCGGCACACTTATGTTTTCAGGTGTTCACGAAAACGCCATGACGATGATGAGACGCGGTGGGCTGGTGGAACACATCGGCGAGGAAAATTTCTTCTGGGCCAGCGATGAAGCCATCGTCGAAGCCGAACGACGCAGATGCCAGTTCTGCGAAACGTAACCTTGTCGGGCTGCGTCCCGCTGGTTGGGCTAATTTTTTGTCACTGATCCCGGGCATGGTCATTATCTTTAACAGCTTAAGTTAGATTGAGGCTATAATGTGAAAGAATACACAATTAACCCGCATTAATCGCGTCCAGTGGAAATATTGTCGCGGTCGAGTATTTTGGGTTGGCGACCACCCCAAATTCCCACAGGGATTGCATCCTTGTGGGAATTTTCATTTCTGGGAGGCTGTTTATGCAAAGACACGGGTTCAAATCGACAAGTTTTTCACTAATGCTGATGGCGGCGCTGCTTCTGGCGCTCATTCCTAACGGGGTTGCGCATGGTGCTGGTGGAGGTATTCGTTATGCCAAACCCAGCGCAACCGGCACAGGCGATTGCTTTTCATGGGCAAATGCCTGCACATTACAAACCGCGCTGACTGGCGCAATCAGTGGCAACGAGATCTGGGTAGCGGCCGGAACGCACAAGCCAACCGCCGCATTCCTCCGCACCGCTACCTTCCAACTCAAGAACGGTGTAGCTGTATATGGCGGCTTCTCCGGCACCGAAACGGCGCGCAGTGAGCGCAATCCAGTAACTAATCTCACTACCCTGAGCGGCCTCCTCAGCGTAATCACAGGAAATTCATATCATGTTGTCACCGGTGCCACTGGCGCAACTCTGGATGGATTCACCATCCGAGCGGGCAATGCTGATGGCGATTCTCCCCACAATAACGGCGGTGGGATGACCAACACTAATAGTAATCCAACGTTGGCAAACATCATTTTCAGCGGCAATTCGGCGAAATACGGCGGTGGGATGTACAATATCAGCAGCAGCCCAACGTTGACAAACGTCACCTTTACCAGCAATACAGCGCAATACGGCGGGGGGATGTACAACTCATCCGGCAGCAGTCCAATATTGACAAACGTCACCTTCAGCAGCAATACGGCAACAAATTATGCGGGCGGTGGAATGTGCAACGAAGCCGGTAGCAGCCCGACGTTGACAAATGTCACTTTCAGCGGCAATTCGTCCGACCTGGGCGGCAACGGCGGTGGGATGTCCAGTGCATCCAGCAGCAACCCGATTTTGACGAACGTCACATTCAGCAATAACAAGGCGACTTACGGTGGCGGCATGTCCAATATTAACAACAGCCCGACGTTGACGAACGTTACCTTTAACGGCAATCACGGGGGCTACGGCGGCGGGATGCAAAACTATAACGGCAATCCGACGATGACGAACGTCACTTTCAGCGCTAATTCAGCGAGCGAGTCCGGCGGCGGGATAAACAACCTTAACAGTAGGCCAACGCTGACAAACATTACTTTCAGCGGTAACTCGGCTGCTTACGGTGGTGGGATGCGCAACTTTGACAGCAGCCCGACGTTGACAAATGTCACCTTCAGTGGCAACTCGGCCCACAACGGCGGCGGCATGTATAACGGTATTACCAGCGGCGAAAGCACCCCGCAGATCCGCAACTCGATTTTCTGGGGGAATACAGCTTCCATTAGCGGACCGCAGATTTACAACAGCGGCAGTTCTCCCTACGTGAGTTACAGTGTCTTGCAGGCTGGATGCCCTGAGGGAAGCGCCTGTACGATGCCAATAATATTCACCGACCCCCTGCTCGGTACACTGGGGGATTATGGCGGCTCCACCCAGACTATTCCGCTTCTGGCAGGTTCATCAGCCATAGACGTCGGTTCAGACACCGGCTGCCCGGCTACCGATCAGCGCGGCATTACTCGCCCGCAAGGCGCGCACTGCGACATTGGCGCGTATGAATATGACTCGTTGATTGTTCCGCCGGTGGTGGTCGTGACCGCCAGTGATGGAACCTCCCTCGACAAGGTGGATGTAAGCTGGACCGCCTCGAGCGGGGCCACTGTCTATGCAGTCTACCGGTCCGAGAGCGTGACTATGGCAGACCCGATCGGGCTGACCACCACCACTCTCGGTGGTGCTGACTTCTGGGCTGTACCTGGCGTGACCTATTACTATTCGGTCCGGGCCTGTAACGGCGCGATTTGCAGCGCTTCCAGTGTGGTCGAATCTGGTTGGCGGGGATTGACCCCGCCGGTCGTAACCGCCAGCAAAGGGAGTGACCCCGCCCAGGTGAATGTCAGTTGGCCCGCCTCGAGCGGAGCAATGGGCTACATCGCCTATCGTTCTGACAGCCCGGGTGGAGTCAAGATACCCACGGGTGGGATTAGCACTACCAACCTGGGTGGCGCTGATACCTGGGCAATTCCCGGTATAACCTACTATTATTGGGTAAAAGCCTGCAGTCAGTTGCATTGCAGCGACCTGAGCGTTGTCGAAACCGGCTGGAGATAGTAATCAATGAAAGTAACCCGTCCCCGCAAGCATGTTTGCGGGGACGGGTTCTCTATTTTGGTCAGGCACGCTCTTCGATCAGCGCAATTCCTGATAGGAGTGGGGGGCAATAAATATTTAGAGTCTGCAATGATTATGCACAATTTATCCGAATTTACTCGAATTTTACTTCTTTACAATTCCAAAATATGTAAAATTAAAGGACATAAGTATCCAACCGAGCTGAACTAAGCGATACCCGGGAGGGCTATCGCAGGGTAGAAAAAACCGGTCGGATGCGATCCATCATCTGTGCACAGATCTAAATAAGCCTTCGGAGGAGGAAGAATATGAAATGGATTGATAATCTCAAGACAGGTGTCAAGCTCTTTACCAGCTTTGGGGCCATGGTGATTCTGATGATCGTGATCGCCGTGGTGGGTTACATCGGCATGAACACGATCAACAACGGCATGACGACATTGTACTTCGACCGGACGGTGCCGATTGGGCAGTTGGGCAGTATCAACGCTAACCTGTATACGATCCGGGGCGATGTTTACAAGGCTCTCCTGATCCCGGATGAGATGGCAGCAAGTGAAGCGGCCATCCCTAAACTTGTAAAAAGTATCGATGAAAATATCAAGGCTTATAAAGCGACCCAGTTGACTGACGAGGAGATTGCGGAGCTGGCTGTTCTCGAACCTGCCTGGAAGGAATACCAGGCTGCCATTGCTGAAGTAATGGCCTTGAACAAAGCCGGTAACCAGAAGGATGGGATTGCCAGCCTGGTAGCGGGCGGCCGAACATCCAATGCCCGCAAAGTTGTGGGCACCTCAACCGAAAAACTAGTAGCGATCAACTCACGCATGGCCGGTGAAATCAACACCCAGGGCGATGTGACCTTTGCTTCTTCGCGCAACTTATTGATTGGGGTGGCCATTTTTGGAGTCTTGCTGGCCGTCGTTTTCGGAACCGTGATCACCCGCGCCATCGCTACCCCGCTGGCCTTCCTGACCACCCTGGCGCGCGCGATTTCGGTCGGCGACCTGGTCCGCGATGTCAGCGAGGCTGAGAAGGACAAGGTGCGCCTGCGTCAGGATGAAATCGGGGATATCAGCAAGGCCTTTAATGCCCTGATCAACTATATGCAGGGCATGGGTGAAGCGGCCACCTCCATTTCCAATAACGACCTGACCGTCAGCATCACAGCGAAATCGGCCAAGGATGAACTCGGCAATGCCTTCGCGAGCATGATCGCCGGCCTGCAAAAAGTCATCGGCCAGGTGACCGACAGCGCCAACGCCGTGGCCTCGGCCTCCGGGCAGT
>CAZHWV010000133.1:0-12578 GCA_964536185.1 uncultured Anaerolinea sp.
ACGACAAAATGGTTGCCGAAAACCGCATCCTGACCGAGCGCGGCTGGGAATTCTATAACGGCTACAACGTCACGTTCCAGCCCAGGCAAATGTCTCCCGAAGAACTTCTATCCGCCCATCGGCAGCTCTGGCGGGAGGCTTTCTCTCTAAAATATAGTTTCCTACGTGTGTTCCGCAGTTTGAAATACCTTCGGCCAGGCGCCTTTCTGATGTGCCTGTTTATGAATGCTTTTTACTGCCTGAAGCGTCTGCGTGGGAATGAACCTGTCAGCTTCGAATCAAAGTCCTCCCTGCCTCTCGTTTGCTGAATTGGCTACCCTCCATTGACCGCCGGATACAATTTGACTTCATCCTGTTCGAAGACAATTACTTCCCGCAAATCAACCAATTGACCATTGATCACAACCAGGTGGACATCCTCCAGAGGAATCCCCAACTTGGCCAGCAGTTCGCTGAGCCGGGTTGGGTCTTTTAGTTCCAGCTCCATCCGTCCGCGGCGCTGCGGTAAGTAGAAATCGAGGTATCCGCTTGCGATGAGTTTCGTAACTTTTTCCTTTCTGGTGGGAAAAACTTAAATCCGAAGGATACCAACTACATAGGGGAAAAAGCATCTTGATTTCATAGCATTTTCCTGCGTGAATTGCGTGTTCTTTGAGTTTAAAGACGATAGAACCCGCTTTTAATTTCAGGTTTGAACCGGGAGCATATCGGCGGCCCAACCCAGCGAAAGCGACTCTAGCCGCTCGCTCGTAGGAACGCCGGTTTCAGGATCCCAGCCTTTCAGGGTGTATAAAAACGTCAGGGCTTGATCAAAATCCTCGCGCGGCAGTCCAAGCCCCACTAAAGGACCATTTTCCAGCCCCTGAAAAATGCGTTCGGGTAGAGTATCGTCTTTGCGTGAAAAGCCTTCACGCAGATTAAATATCCGTGCCAGGTTGGTTCCGCGTTCGCCAATTTGGAGCAGGTCATCGATGGTTAAGTTCCAGCCGGTGGCCGCATTCATAGAAAGTAACACATCATCGGGGTGGATAAAGGAGCGCGGCGCAGGGCCAAAGAAGCAGTAGCCAGTTGTTTTTTCCATACTGCCCCATTTTTCCAAAATGTAGAAATGTTTCATTTTCTCGTTGTTCAAGAGCCGGGACGGTTGGGCCACGCTAATCCCCAGAGGAGCAGCGTTTTTGAACTGAATGCCTTCGGGGTTGGTAAAAGCCGGATCGTGCGCCACCACAAGATGGTCGGCGCCAATTTCTGAAATGGCGTATCCCATGCCGACGTTGTACTTACCGCGCGGCTCGTGCATGGCAAGTTCCTGTCCCTTCACCTGGATGGCAAAGGATATAGCGTCGCCACCGATTTTTTCCGCGGCGCGTTTACTACCTTCAGCCAGCAAATTGCCAAACCCCTCGCGGCGGGCAATCTGCTCCAGAATGGTCAGCATGGCTTTGGCGTTACCAAAGCGCAGGTCGATGCCGCCAGTGTCTTCCAAACCAATCAGGCCGTGTTCAAAACATTCCATGGCGAAGGCAATCGTCGAGCCCGCAGAAATACTATCGAGCATATAGGCGTTACAGAGTTCGTTTGCTTTGGCGATGGCCTGCAAATCACTGATGCCGCAGTCTGAGCCAAATGCGCCCAGTGTTTCATATTCCGGGCCACCGTAAGGCGAAGGCTGACCGTTGACATTCACTTCTCGCTTACAGCGCACCGCGCAGGCGTAACAACTGCGCCTGGCAGTGAGCAACTGCTGCTCGTAGGCTTCCCATTTAATCTCGTCCACGCCTTCAAATGCGCCCTGGCGGAAGTTGCGGGTGGGTAGAATTCCGGAGACGTTGAGCGGCTCAACCAAACCAGGCGTGCCGCGCACCTGTAAATCCCAACTCTGCGGGTTATCGCGCACAGACTTGGAAAGTTTGCGCCCGAGCGCCAGCAGCGTTTCAGGGTCGTGCGCCAGCGTCTGGTAACGCTCGCTACCGCGCACCGCAATCGCGCGCAGATTCTTGGACCCCATCACCGCGCCCATGCCATTGCGCCCGTTAAAATGACGCAGGTCGTTGGTCAGACCGGCGAAACGCACCAGGTTTTCGCCCGCAATCCCGATTTGCAAGACACGGATTTTTTCATCGCCCAGTTCAGCGCGAATGGTTTCCTGCGCTTCGGCAGTAGTACGTCCCCACAGGTGCATTGCCGGGCGGATTTCGGCCGTACCGTCTTGAATCGAGAGATAAACCGGCTGTGGCGCGCGCCCCTTGACAATTATCGCCTCGAAACCTGCCATTTTCAGTTCCGGTCCCCAAAAGCCACCCGCTTCCGATTCGCCATAACCACCAGTCAGCGGCGAACGTGCTGAAACGACATAGCGCGTGGCGGTGGAAACTGGCGCCCCGGTCAGCAGGCCGTTTGCAATCACGAGCACGTTTTCGGGCGCGAAGGGTTCGGTGTGCGCGGGAAGTTCATTCAGGAGAATATACCCTGCCAGCGCCTTGCCCCCAGGGTAAAGACGGTAAAAATCTTCAGAAAGTTCTTCGGTTTTAATCGAACCATCAGATAAGTTGACCCGTAAAATTTTTGCTGTACTTCCGTATGCCATGTGGCCTCCACATTGTTGCGCTGTGCATGTTCCGTTTTTGGTTGGTGGGTTATATTTCCAACGCCAGAGGACAGTCGATTTCACCATCCTTTTCTGGGATTTTAATCGAAATGACCGGCCAGTTGGGAGTAGTGGTCAAAATTTCATTGGATAGCATTCCAACTAGGATGGTATCTTCCATTTTAGCACCGGCGATGGTTGGATTCCAGGCATAAGCCTGTCCAACTGAAACCATATTCGTTGAACCAGGCAAGCCCAGGTACTCACGCGGCTCGTAGCCTACAGCCCCACCCTGGTGGTGGAAGCGCCATTCGTCGGGGAAACCCGTCGCGGCGTATTCAGCCTGTCCGCGCTGGAAAATTTCATCGAGCGAGCGACCGGGCCGGGTGTGGGCAATCAATGCGGCGTTAACGTGCGCCGTCGCGTCGATGCGTTTCTGCACATCCGCCGGAATTCGGCCAAAGTGGACGAGACGCGAAATGGAGCAGACCAGCCCCCAGCGGCGGCCACTCAGCACTAGCAGGGCATACTTTTCCAGTTTTTTCTCGGTTGGCAGCGGATGACGAAAGCGGTAGATGCGCTCATCGGTGGCAATCAGGTTGACAATCGCTTGGACACCGCGTTTTTGCGCTTCCCCACCCAGCAAAGCGGCGATTTCGTACTCCGTCATTTGTGGACGGACCGCCCGGGCAGCGGAATCCATTGCCTGGGCGCAGAACTGTCCGAGTTCCCTAAAGCGCTGCTCCTCGGCGGGAGTCAGACTTGTTCGCAGCCTGGATAACTCCGCGCTGACATCCTTCGCGCTGCCAAAGGATACGTCCGCAATTAAATTAAGCCCGGCGGCCAGTTTGTTCAGTTCCAGGAGTGGATTGGTCCAGTGGGAAATGCGGAACTCCCAGCCCTGTTCCACCAAACCGGATTCCTGCTCCAGTCGCGGGGCTTCGATATTGTTGGTCGCCAGGAAACAACAATCGCGAGTCACAAGAAGCGAGGCCGCGCCTTCGGTGGTAGCCGTGTTGACATAGGATGTCGCGCCACAAGTAGCCCAGGCAAAACTGCTTACCCGGCGCAACAGCAGGCCATCGGCGTTGTATTTATCAAGCAGGGCGCGGATGACGGAGAGTTTGGCTTGGAATTCTTCAAGAGAGTTCATGGGGTTTCCTGGTGAGTACGAGGTCAGATTAGAAACGTAACCTACTTTTGAATGTATGGAATCGTCGATGATGCGTGTGGCAAAACGCCAATTCGCTCGCCTGGTTGAAGGTCAGCCAGAGCCAAATCGAGCGCGGTTTGCAAATCTTTGACCGGGTTGAGCAGCAGTGCGCGCACGAAGGACTCGTCCATTTCGGAGCAAGAGAGAAAGCGCACCCTGGATGCGTCCCTTGCAGTTTGGAAGGCTTTGTGCGGGCCGATGCGAAAGCCTTCGGCGTTGAAGCGTTCGATGACTTCGGCAGACGAAGTTTTGCCCAAGACCCAATTTTCGTAGTGCGGACTTCCCGTGCCTTCGGGACAGGCCGCCGCCAGGATAACCGTTCCGCCAGGGCGCGTGACCAGTGTCGAATGCGCCAGTCCTTTTTGGGCCTGGTAAATGTTGATGTCTTTGGGATGTCCGCCGGGTGATGAAATCATCAGCCCGTAACGGGCAGGGACACGCACCTGACAAACTTTGCGCGAAAGCGGAATGCCAGCCCGCATGACGGCGCGCGGGTCGCCAGCCAGGGCGTAGACAATCTGTTTGTTCTGATTCAGGATGGTGTTCAGCGCCAAATGGATGCCGATTTTCTGGCCGATTTCCTCCACATCCTGGCGAGCTGGGTTGGTTTCATATTCACCCAACTGAGAATCGGGGTGCGCCATGAGAGCGTGGTTGTGGTTGATGGTCGTCAGGCCTGCCAGCCCCACTGCCGCGCTTTTGACTCCACCCGAAAAACCGACGAATTGGTGCGGCTCAAGGTTACCAACCACTATCTTGAAATCAGATTCAACGTAAGCGCGGTTCGACCAGACTGGCGTTCCGCGCGAGGTTTCGCCAAGGTGAACGAGCAGATTGGGGTTTTCAGAATCGTGCGAAACAACACGATAGCGGCTCAGAATTTCAGCTGGCAAAATTGCGGGAAATTCGGCGGGCGTCATCGGCGGATGCGTGCCAACCGCCACGTAAAACGTGATAGCGGAATCGGGAAGGCCAAGGGCAGAAAGACGCTCCAATAACGGCGGCAAAAGCAAAGGGTGAGGCACGGGACGAGTCTTATCGTTCACGGCAATTCCCACCGAAGCGGCGTTTTTAAAATCGTTCCACATCAGCCCGCCCAACAAATCATCTAGCGCCGCGCGGACGACTGCCAGCGGTTCGGCCGCCGCAGCGATTTCGGGCGGCTCAATCAAATCTACGGCAAATTCGTCGGGAACTGTGGCGCTCAGGATGGAACGGCCATACGGTACGCGAATTTGCATATATTAAGCTCCGAGCGGGGTAAATAAAATCAGTCCGAGGCTGACGAGCGCGAGTAGCAGGGCCACAAAAGTGCCTACAATCAGGGGTTTCAGACCCATGCGACGTAGGCTGGCCAGGTCTGTGTTGAGGCCCACCCCGGCCAATGCCATCAGAATGAGAAACTTGGAAGTTTCGTCGCAAATGGTCAGTATGGTGGCGGCCAACTGTAAATTACCCGGATGCGCGACGCTTTGCGGAAAAACACCCAACGCCACCCCCGCTGTGCGGACAAGCGACATGAGCAGGAAGCCGATCACAAAACCTGGGATGAGTTTGCCCCAATCGAGGTGCGCGGCTTGCGCGGCTTTAGCGCTCAGTTTTTTGTTCAGCCCGCGCGTGTAGAACAGGCCGAAAAGCACAATTAACGGAGCCATGAGCGTGTTGCGAGTCAATTTGACGACAGTGGCAATGTTAAGGGCGGCTTCGCTGTAAATCGCGCCGACTGCCACAACCTGCGATGTGTCGTTGACGGCGGTTCCAGCCCACAGGCCAAAGGCACGATCGGAAAGCGCAAGCAGATGACCGATAAGCGGGTAAAAGAGCACCGCCAGCAGCCCAAAGAGCGTGATCGTGGCAACAGCAAAACTGACTTCCTCGTCATTGGCATCGAGCACCGGGGCGGTGGCAACGATAGCGGTGTTGCCGCAGATTGCAGTACCAACGCCAATCAGTGCGGCCAGACGCGGGGGCACGTTAAAAATCCGCCCGGCGAAATAGGCCAGAATGAGCGCCGCCGTGATACATAACGTAACCAAAATGAGGGCAGTGACGCCAGTGGCTGCCACGTCTTGCAGGCTCAGGCGTAGCCCGAGCAGGATAATGCCAAAGCGCAGCAAGCGCTGGATGGAAAATTTAACACCTGGCTTGGCGCTGTCGCCGATTTTGACCCAGTTGCGCAAATACAAGCCCAAAACCACCGCCACCAAAATTTCGCTGATGGATTTGTTGAGCGTGGGGTCTGAAATCAACCCGTGCAGGAAACGGGCGGCCAGAGCCACTCCGAGGACAAGATGCAGGCCAACCTGCGCCTGTCGCAGTTCGTGAATGAGAGTCTGCCAGAATTGTTTGAATGCGGACATGGTGAATCAGGCCCTTGGAATAATGGATAAAACGAAAATCTTCACCGCAAAGGACACCAGGTAGCACGAAGGAAAGTTGCCCGTTTTTCGCTTTGCGTTAGCCGTCAGCCCCATCCCGGCCTCACCCAAACACCTCATTTTTTGGGTATTTGGGTGAGGCACAGACCTCGTGCGTTACACGGGTTTACCCCCCCCCTAAATCTTGCTAGCTGCCCCATATTTTTGGCAGGGTGGATTTGGGGAAGGCGGGGCTGTTTCGCTCCGGTGTTTTCAGGGGGATGGGGCTGATATTATCATTTACGCACTGCGATAAAGTTTCGTAATCACAAACTCATCGTGATGGAGCGTCTCGGCGTTGGTCAGGCGGCCATTGATGGTGTGGGCCATTATTTCCAGCGTTCGGTCGGCGGCGCCGTCCAGGTTGAAGTCGAAGCGCAGCATGCCGCTCAAATCCACATCAATGTGCTCAGACATGGTTTCAACTGTCAGAGGGTTGGCGGAGAGTTTAATCACCGGCTCAATTTTATTACCGATGATATTGCCCTGGCCTGTTGGAAACAGGTGCAAGACCGCTCCCGCGGCGCAGCACAACGTCACCATTTCAGCAGCGGCGCTGGACGAATCCATGAAATGTAAACCGGGTTTCTTGGGTTCTTCGGCGGGTTGCAGAAAACCAGAAACCGGGCAGCGTCCCATCTTTTCAACGTTGCCAAGCGCCTTCTCTTCGATGGTCGAAAGACCACCCCGGATGTTGCCTTCAGTTGGTTGCGTGCCAAGCAGGCTGACGCCTTGCGACTCGACCAGTGCCTGGTAATCATCGAAAGCGGCCTTAAACTGCGCCGCAATTTCGGGAGTGACGCAGTTTTCCATGATTTTATCTTCCGCGCCAGTCACTTCGGTAGTCTCACCAAAGAACAGGGTGTTGCCGCTTTTTTCCAGTCTCTCAAAAACACGACCCACCGTGGGATTGGCGGCCAGGCCGCTGGTAGTGTCGGATTCGCCGCATTTGGTCGAAACCCAGATTTCTTCCCATTTAACGGGCACACGCGGCAATTCAGTCGCAAACTGGACAAATTCCTTGGCCTTGCGTGACGCCATTTCGATGGTTTTCAAGTCGCCGTAGCGCTCAATGCTGAATCCCGCCACCGGTTTGCCGGTTTCGGCAATCGCCTTGACAATGTAATCCGTCCACTTCGGCTCGATACCGATCACGACCACAGCGGCGACATTGGGGTTTTTGCCGGTTCCAATCAAAGTATTCATGGTCAGGTCGAGGTCAGCGCCAAATTGCAGGCGGCCATACGGGTGCGGAAGGGCCACGGTTCCGCGGATCAGGTTCGCCACGCCTTCAACCGCCGCGTTGGAAATGTCATCCACCGAGAGAATCAGGACGTGATTACGAATGCCAACCCGTCCGTTTTCGCGGCGGTAGCCAGTAATGGGAAAATCTTGATAAGTAGCCATGAGACCTCCTACTTCGCCAGAACTTTGGATGTGCTGGCAGCCCAGCGCAAACTTTTGATGTTGTGGATATGAACATGCTCGCCCGCCGCGATTTTTGCGGAGGCGTAGCCAATCGCACGGCCATACTCGATAATGTGCTTGTCCTGTGCCAGGTCGCTCATCGCCACCTTGTGACCCAACGGCACATCGCTGACCAGCTTAATCTGCTTGACATCGACGCCTTCGAGGGTCGCCACACCGATTTCTTCGCCAGCCTTCAAATCAATGACGGCCACGCCAACATCATCGGTTGCTTCATGCAACAAAATTCCTTTTTTCATCTTTTGTCTCCTCGTAGATGATTGGTTGATAAAATTTCTAAACTGCCCATCCAGCCTTCCCCCAAATCCAAGAACAGGATTTAGTGGAAAAGGCTGAACCCCGAAAGGAAAAAGGATTCCCCGCCTCAATATTTCCCGGTTTTGGGAATATTGGGGCGGCCAGGATCGGGCTAGTTTGGGTTTATTCGTACTGCGTCTTATCCCAAAACTGCGTAAAACGCTGAATGCCATCCGTGGTGTACGGGTGTTGCACACCTTCCTGATAAACTGACAGCCCCGCCGTGACAATATCCGCGCCGAGTACAGCCATATCCACAATTTGGCGGGCATTGCGCACCGCTGCGACGATGATTTCAGAGTCAAAATCATAGTTATCGCGGATCGTCACAATATCGTCGATAAAACCATGCACATCCTCGCCGTTGGTTTCCTTCCAGCCTATAAACGGGGAAATGAAATAGGCACCCGAACGCATGGCCTGCAAAGCCTGCATCGGCGAGAAAATCAATGTGCAATTCACGCGGATGTCTTTCTTCGCCAACGCCTCGATCACTTTGAACGCCGGTTCGACGCACTGCAGCTTAATCACAAAATTGGGCGATATCGCCGCCAGTTTTTCAGCTTCGGGCATCATCTCTGCATACGTCATAAAATGCGGGTTGACTTCCACCGAAACGGTCTTCTCAGTTCCTTCGACCAACTTCGCGATCTCGCTTATCACCGTTAGAAACGGCTTTCCCGAAACCTGCACATGTCGCGGATTGGTTGTAATCCCGTCGATGTTGAATGTATCGAGGGCGTATTCAATCTCACTCGTAATAGCGCTATCCAAAAAAAACTGCATCCTTCACTCCTTTTACTCAAATTTTCAAAGCGGAACGCGCAACACATATTTTTTGTCGCTCATTTCCCAAAATCAACTACTTGATCTTTATGTCCACACCCGCAGGAACATTTTCCAATTTTCTTGCGGATGAAACACTCAAAACCAGACCCGGCAACTGCATTCCGTTTCGCGGGGACCCAAACGCCCAGATCTGCTCCAGGTCAAGGCCCGCTTTGAGTTCACCCGTGTGCTGGACGGCTGGCCCAAGCGGAAGGATGGTTCCTTCGCGCCCGAAAATTGGGATTTGGTCAAGCGGCGCTTCCTGTTCGATCAGTCCCGGCCCCTGTATCCAGGTCTCGTTCCAGATGCCGAACCAGTTCCCGGCTGGCAAATAAAAACGAACCTTCCCGCCCGGCCGGAGCACTGGAACCACCAACAGCGATGGTCCAAGCATATACTGGTGGTCAAATTGCCAGGCCAGGCGCTCTTGGGGGAATGCCAGCACCATTGAGCGCATGACCGGCATCCCGGTTTTGCTCGCTTCCAGGGCGCAGCCTTGCAGGTAAGGGATCAACTGGTAACGCCAGCCCAGCCACTTGCGAGCGATTTCTTCCGCCTGGTCGCCAAAGTACCAGGGTTCGCGCGGGCTGGTGCCGTGGAAACGGGTGTGTGAACACATAATTCCGGCCTGCATCCAGCGGATGTAAAGTTCGGGGTCGGGCATTCCATTGCCAAGCAGGCCACCGCTTTCCTGCGGGCCATAAAACCCACCGATATCATGCGCATAAAACGCTCCGCCGCACATTCCCCACGAAAGCCCGCCGCGGATGCTGGCCGCCAGTCCTTCCCAATCGCCTTGCGGGTCGCCGCCCCACTGCACCGGGTAACGCTGCCCGCCAGCCCAACTGGAACGGCCCCAGACCAGGCCATCCTTATCGCCGTACATTTGCGAGGCTTCAAAGGTACAGCGGTTGTAAAGAAGGGTATAGATATTGTGCAATCGTTTGCCCGTATCGCCGTTATGACCAACCACCGATTCTGGGACTGCTTCGCCATAATCGGTTTTCATCACACTGACGCCCATCTCGAACAAATCGCGGTGCATGTCGCGGAACCAGGCATAGGCTGCCGGGTTTGTGAAATCCAGCAATCCTGAAGGCTGCAAATGCGGAATCGAGCGGTCATTTGGCGGCGGCAACCAGCGGTGGATGTAAGTCCCGCCTTCCGCTGTTTGTAGAAAAAGTTTTTTCGCAGCCAACTCATCAAACATTGGGTTGAGTGTCGAAAGATAGGAATATTCCCACAGACACAGGCGGTAATCCATTTCGCGCAAGTTGCTCACAAAACCTGCCGGGTCAGGATAACGGTCAGTATCCCAGGCGAAATCGAAGCGCGTCTCCGATTTGTGCCAAGCGCGCCCATCCAGGGTCAGCACATCACAGGGAATGCGCCGCTCTCGCAATTTGTGCGCTACGTCCATAATTTCATCGGATGTTTGGTACAGTGCACGTGAGAACCATGCGCCATAACTCCAAACTGGCGGCAGCACCGTCCGCCCGGTCAGCGCGGTGTATTTAGAGATCATTTCTGCTGGCGAATCGGCAAAAAGCAGGAACAGGTCAAGCGTGGGGTCATCGAGTTTTATCACATAACTGCGGTGTGACCAGGGCGCATAACCCACGCCATGCGTCACCCGCGCCGGGGTATGGATGAAAACACCCCAACCGCTTGGGCTCCAGGCAAAAGGGACGTTTTTATAAGAAATTTCAGCATTGACGCCGGTGGCGTCGCGGTTCCAGTTTTCGATTAACTGTCCACGCCTGTCCAGCCCACCAAATTTATCGCCCAGTCCGAAGACGCTGTCATCGCTGGCGAGCGCCAGCGACAAAAACCATTGGTCAGGGCTGGCTGCCAACGGCGCAAGCCGCAGCGTGCCGCTGATGGTGCGGTCAGTGGCAGATTCGAGCACCAGTTTCCCGGCGCGAAAAATCGCCAGACGCAGGGGTTTCTGCTGGAAAACCAGTTCCAACTGCCCACTTTTGACGCGCATCTCGCCGTTAACATCTTCCACACCGATGGTTTCTTTCGGCAAACCACCCTCGTCAACCAGGATACCGTAATCTGGCACGGGAGTACGCAGAAAGCGCAGGCGCAGCAAATCCACGCCCGGCGCGCTGACTTCAAAAGTCCCGGCAGCGGTCTCAAAACGGGCAATTCCATCCACGAGATTGATAAATTTCAGACATTCCAGGCGGTTGAAATCAGTTTGAAGTTTGTTGGCTTCCTGGTCGAATAGCATAGGTTTTCATCCAATAGAAGGTCACGTTTGAAAAATGACCTATTTCATGCCCGTCGTGGCAATGCCGGTGGTGATATTTTCCTGTAAAATGCTAAAAATCAGGGAGATGGGCAGCAAGGTCAGTACGGTCATCGCCAGAATCAGGTTCCATTGCACGTTAAGTTCACCCTGGAAAGAGGCCAGACCTACTTGCAGGGTAAAAAACTCACTGCGGCTGAGAACTACCAGGGGCCACAAAAAGTCATTCCAGCGCCACATAACAGAGAAAATTGCCAGTACCGCCAAAGCCGGTTTGGCGAGGGGCAGAATGATTTGAGCAAAGATGCGCCATTCGCTGGCACCGTCGATGCGAGCGGCATCAATCAATTCATCCGGCAAAGTCAACATATACTGGCGCAGCAAAAAGACGCCGGTGGGCGTGGCAACTGTCGGGATGATGATTCCAGTCAACGTGTTGTTCCAGCCCAGCTTGGTTATCACCAGGAAAATCGGCACCAGGATGGTGGAAATCGGCACCATCAGGGTGGCAATCATGGTCAGGAAAATGGCGTTGCTGCCCCGGAATTTGTACTTACTCAACGCGAAGGCGGCCATGCTGTTAACCAGCAAAGTAAGCAGTGTGGCGACCACCGTGACGATCACGCTGTTCCACAAGTAAACATTGAAATTGAAGCTATTAATCCCTTCGGTATAGTTATCCAGCCCAAAATCGACGTGTTCGACCGCGGTGCGTTGTTTGATATTGACCTTGATAATTTCTGCCGGTTTTTTGGGGTCAACCAATTGGGATTCCAGCCCAATGCGAAAAACTTCGGCAAGGCGGACAACGGAACCATCCTTCATGGTGACATCGTAAAGCGGAAGCGGTTTTTCATAGCCTTCAACTTGTACCATATCCTGACGATAGGGTAAAATTCGCGGCGGGAAATGCACAATTTCTGCGGACGTTTTAAATGAAGAAAGCAGCAGCCAGAGTACCGGGCCGAACATGACAATGACGCCAACTGCCAGGTATAAATACGTTGAAATATCGGCAATATCGAGCTTTTTGCGGCCACGCGTGCGGGTCAGAAAATCGAGCGTTGCACCCATCTTAAGCCTCCTCATTGCGCAGCTTTAACTGAGCCAGGGTGAGAACAACCAGGACAATTGCCATCAGTAGCGAAGCGGCGGCAGCCAGACCAAACAACTTCACCGGGCTGGAGAAACCATTACTGTAAATGTACTGCACCAGATACGTGGTGGCGCTGCCCGGACCGCCGCCGGTGAAGGCGAAAACCACGTCAAACACCTGCACGGCACGGATCAGCGATAGCACCAGGACAACCAGCATGGTGGGCATCAGCAGCGGCAGGACAATTTTCTGGAAAAGTTGAAAATCCTCGGCCCCATCCATGCGGGCGGCTTCGTACAACTCTGTTGGGATGGATTGCAGCCCGGCCAGGAGAATCAGTGTGTAAAAACCCATGTTGGACCAGGTGCTGATCATAATCACCCAAAAACGCGCCC
>CAZHWV010000134.1:0-12194 GCA_964536185.1 uncultured Anaerolinea sp.
GATCGTTTTACCCCGGATTTAAAAGCCTTGCGCAAAATGATCGGATTGATGCAGAACGGCAACTCGCTGGTGATCGCCCCGGAAGGTACGCGCTCTCGCAGTGGTGGGCTGATAGAAGGCAAACCCGGCGTGGCTTATCTGGCAGCGCGCTCCGGTTTTCCGGTCATTCCTGTGGCCATCACCGGCACCGAGGACAGAGTTTTGCTTGCCAACCTCAAACACTTGCGGAAATCCAGGGTCACGCTGACGGCTGGTGTACCGTTTCGGCTGCCGCCTATCCCCAAGGAAAATCGAGATGCCACCCTGCAGCAGTATACCGACGAAATCATGTGCCAGATTGCGGTCATCTTGCCTGAACGTTACCGTGGGATTTACGCCGGGCATCCGAGGTTAAAACAGCTTCTCGACGATCGCGTTGAGCAAAAACCGGTTTTGTAGCATAGCTGACAAGGAATAAAAATAATGCAGATTGGGCTGGTTATTCTGATCGGGTTAATGGGTGGCGTGGCTGTGGGCTTACAATCGCCAATCGCTGGGGCTATGGGGCAGCGACTGGGTGGGATTTCCAGCAGCCTGATTATTCATATCAGCGGGGCCATCCTTTCAGGGCTTTTTCTCTTCCTGCGTGGGGGTGAGAAGATTAAGGACTGGTACACGCTGCCCTGGTACATGTTGCTGGCGGGGGCTTTTGGCCTAGTTTTGTACTTGACCATTAACGTGACCTTGCCGCGCTTGGGCAGCACGATGATGGTGGTGCTGATCATAGTTGGACAGCTTCTGACCGGGGTGGTTGTTGACCACTTTGGCCTGCTGGGCGTCGTTACCCGACATATTGATCTGACTCGCGTACTGGGCATTGTTGTCCTTGGGCTGGGGGCCTATTTAATCGCGAAATAGCGACATGCTGGAGCAGCAGCTTTTGGGGATTATTTTAAATTACCTGGCCTTCTCCACGTTTCAAGAATTGCCCATCACCGGCTTTCCCCAGCCACTTTTGACCATCCACAATTAATTTGCCGCGCAAAAATACTTTTTGGGGATAGCCCACCAATTCCCAACCTTCGTACAGGTTATAGTCTGTGCGTTGGTGGCTGTGGGCGATGCCATATTTAATCTGTTTATCTGCATCCCAGACCACAATATCTGCGTCAGCGCCGGGAAGAAGTGCGCCTTTGCGCGGGTACAACCCAAAAATTTTGGCCACATTGGTCGAGGTCAGAGCCACAAACTGATTGGCGCTGATCTTTCCAGTTCTGACACCGTAGGTCCATAAGACTGGCAGGCGATCCTGGACACCGGGCAGTCCGTTTGGAATTTTGGTGAAATTGTCCCGGCCCAATTCTTTGCCGGGGATGGCAATTTCCTGGCCTTCATAGCAAATCGGCTGGGTGCCATCGAAGAAGAAGGGACAGTGATCTGTGCCAATGGTTTGCAACGTACCCTCTTTGAGCGCTGCCCACAGGCGGGCGTTGTCAGCGGCGGAACGCATGGGTGGTGAGCATATCCATTTTGCGCCATCCTCGCGGCGCAGGTCGTCAATCGAGAAGAATAGATAAGGCGGGCAGGTTTCACCCATCACTTTCAGGCCGCGCTCGCGGGCATATTTCAGCATATCTGCTTCGCCGCCTACATTCATGTGGACGATATACACGGGCGCATCTGCCTGTTGGGACATCGCGCACATGCGCAGGGTTGACTCGATTGCACCCCAGGACGGGCGGGTGAGAGCATGCCATTCGGGCTGGGTGTGACCAGCCGCCAGGGCTTCGGGGATGAGCTGCTCAATCACATCGCCATTTTCACAATGTGACATGACCAGCATGCCATTCTCCTTGGCGATACGCAGCGCGCGGAAGATACCACCGTCGTCCAGGCGCAGGCGACCATTGTAAGCCGTGAAAACCTTGAGGCTGCGGATGCCCATTTCTGGCAAGGTTGGGATGTCTGCCACCGTCGCCGCATCCATGTTGGTCAGATTCATGTGAAAGGAATAATCAACGGCTGCTTTTTGGGCTTTTTCAAGCCATACATCCAGCGAATATCTGAATCCCTGGGGTTCCTGCACGACGAAATCCATAACGGTGGTCGTGCCGCCAAAAGCCGCGGCTTTGTGACCGGTATAATGGTCATCCGAAGACACTGTGCCGAACATCGGCAGGTCGAAATGCGTGTGTGGGTCGATCCCTCCGGGAGTGATGAATTTGCCCGATGCGTCGACGATATCAGCATTTGGATGAGTAAGATCCTTGCCAATCAGCTTTATTTGTTCATCTTCAATCAAAATATCAGCTTGAAAAGTTTCTGAAGCGGTAATCAGTGTGCCGTTCTTGATCAGAGTGGGCATAAGAGGCTCCTGAGGATTGAAAGTCTTGGATCTTATTGCATGTGGCTCGCAGATATTATATTACTGGTAGGGTAGTGCCAGATACAAGCCTTAATGGTTTTCCTGATTTGATTATATCAAGCCGGGTAGAGAAAATCTAATACGTACGCACCCTTCTTTGCGGAAGGTTTTCTTGCGTATGAACTCTAGCACCCAACAACATTTTATGAGCCAGCTTTTCCGTATGCTCTGAATACGCACTTGTAAAGGTTCTGCAAATTTGGCATAATTAAAACTCAAGCATTCCAAGTTATGACAACCAACCAGAACAAAAATGATATCAAGACCTCGCTCGAAAATCAATTTCTCTTAGCAAGTATCTGACTCAAAAGGAACGAAGATGGGACACTCATTGACTCCAAAGGAAAGGATGTTCAAAGCCCTACGGGGCGAAAAATCGGATGTCTTGCCCGCTGCGCCTTGCTATCTCTCGCTTTTCTTGGCCGATTTTGAGCGTGCTTATTACATCGAGCAGTATCGCCGCTGCTTAAAGGGACGTTTGTGTATCCCGGTGGATCATGCCCAGGATACTCACTTTCGCGCGCAGGCGTTGTGTCAATCCTATGGCGTCTTTAAAACCCCGCCGGATTGGATCGAGGTCGGCCCAGGTGCGAGCAAAGCTTGGGCTGAACGCACCGAGATTATTTTGCTCGACGGTGTCTTGTGTTACCAAGAAAAAGTGTCTGGAGTGCGCGTTCCCATGCACACGATCCCAATGCCTAACGGCGACAGCCCCTTGAGAGAGTGGAGTTCATCGTCTCGGGATTTGTGGGATATTTCCGCGCAGATCTTGAGCCAGGATGACGTGAAAACGAAGTTGCCTATTTTGACTGCAGAACAATGGCTGGCGCGCGGTGATTTTGATTTGCCCCGGCAGGTGGTGGCCGATTATGGCGACCAGTATTTCGTCTCGACGATTCTGGATACACCGTTTTCGGATGCGTATGATTTGCTAGGTTTCCAGGGACTCATGTTGATTCAGCATGACCGGCCCGACTTATTTCATTATATATTGCAGCGCAAGCTGGCGCAGACTCAAGAGGTCATGGGGGCCTGGGCGGCTACGGGCGTTCATGGCGTTTACGTGGAAGAAGTATTCACCGGTGCAGACATGCTTTCGCCGCGCAGCTACGACAAATTTGTTTTTCCGTACAACCAACCGTATTTCCGGCGCATGCGCTCATTGGGCTTGTTGCCCATTCACTATGTATGCGGCGACGTGATCCCCCGTTTGGAGCGCATGGTTGAGTACGACATTGCCGCCGTGGCGGTGGAGGAAAGCAAAAAGAATTTTTACATCGACATAGCTGATGTAATCGAACGGGTTGCCGGCCGCGCCGCTGTTTTTGGCAACATAGATGCTGTGCGCTTTGGCCTACACGCCGCTCAGGAAGATGTGATCGGCGAAGTCGAGCGCCAGGCGGGCATCGGCGCTCAGGCCTACGGCTTTATCGTCAGCACAGGCAGCCCATTTCCATTGGACACAAACCCTCGCCACATTGATGCACTTATCGATGCGGCGCACTCATTTTCCTAAGAACAGCCGGGACTCAAAGGGTTGTAGGATACTGATGATACAAAGAGAATGATGGTTGAGCGCGTAAATCTCATAATTCGCGCCAAAATGTTAATTGATGGCCTGGGAGGCCAGCCGGTTTCGCGTGGATTGCTTGCATTCGCCGAGAACAAGATTGTCTATGCCGGAACGGCATTGGATGCGCCCGAGTTCCCCGGTGCGCAATTGTTGGATTTACCCGAGGCGTGCTTGTTGCCGGGACTGGCTATTCAAACGGATGGACCAATCGGTTTTAGGAGTGCCGTGCGTCAGGAAATCCGGGCTGGAGCCGATTTTTTTCAAACTGGCCAATAACGGTCAGGATTGCACTCAAGAAGAGCTAAACGCAGCCGTAGATGAAGCCCACCGGCAAGGCAAAAAGGTTGCCTGTCATACATCCAAACCGCCTTCGCAGCGCATGGCCATCGAGGCTGGCGCGGATACATTTGAGCACGGCACGCCGACGCCGAAAGAGATTGACCTGGCCGTGGAAAAAGGCATCGCATGGACTCCACCTCTCAACATGTCACAGGAATAGTCACAGGAATACTTGAAATGGTACGAAAATCGCCAGAGCCACAGCGATCCCACACTTGCGCAGTTTGCCAGGCAAGAATATGCCGAAACAGTGCAGTACATCGAACGAAAACATGCTTCGATAGAGTACGCGCTCAAAACTGGGTTAAAGCTATTGGCTGGGATGGTACGAAATGGCGCACTCGAGCATATCCCAAAATGGGCTTCAGCCATCAAGATGCGATCTTCACGCAGTTCTTGCCACTGATTTTGCCCTGATACATGGCCTGGTCTGCGCGATTGATGCAGCCAGCGGAGTCTGTATCGTTGTTGTATTCGGCGATGCCAAAGGTCATTGTGATATTGGTTTCAGTTGTGCCAATGGGGATGAGCATGGCGGCAACCTTTTGGCGCATACGCTCGGCGACAAGCTGTGCGCCATCTGTGCGTGTTCCGGGCAGCAGGGCAAGAAACTCTTCCCCACCCCAACGACCGATCTGGTCATGCTCGCGCATGCAGCCGCGCAAGGCATCAGCCACCCGGACCAGGATCAAATCACCAGCATTGTGCCCGTAGGTGTCGTTAAACATCTTGAAATTATCGATATCGGTCAAAATTACGCAGAATGGATCGGGGTCGACCAGATAAGAAGTCACCAGCGCTTCAATGCGCTCGGTGAGGTCATGCCGGTTAGCCAGGTTGGTCAGCGCGTCGTTGTGGGCCTGAAGTTTCAATTTCAGGTTTGCCTGGGTCAGAGCGATTTCGGCATTGGTGGCGGCCAGACGGTAATAATAGGCCAGCGCCGAAAAAACGATGAAGAGTGTGATGATGTTTACCATTCCAATGATCCGCAAGCGGGTTGGATCGCAGGCAACCAACGGGAGTGATTCCAGGATATAAAAATACAAAGCGGTGTACAACCCACAAAGCAGGCTGGTGAGCAGCAGTTTGGTGGAAAGCCGCCAGGACTGGGAGTAGAAGATGAGTGGAGTCAGTCCGATTATGTAATAGTGGAAGCCACTTTCCCAGCCGATAAAGACCACGGCCAGAATAGCGTGCGCCGATACTTCAAAAGCTCCCAGCAGCAAGGCCAGGTGAGGAGTTCCGCGCCGGTTAAGCCAGAAACACACCAAAAAAATGGCACAACTGCCAATATTCAACCAGGCCATCTGGTTCACACCCAGCCAGAAAAACAGGAAGATGAAAAGGAAATGCCCGGCCAGCCCAACCAGGGCGGTGAAATGGATCACCACTGCAAGGTTGAAGTCACCCTGTGAGAGTCGGCTGTTATTTTTTGGGGTCAGGAAATTATCCATTTGCATTTACAAAAAGGCGTTTCAACCTTTTTCTTGTTCGATATATTTCATAAAAATATCCACAATCCGCGGGTCAAAATGCTTGCCGCTCTGTTCCAGAATATGCTGTCGTGCTTTTTGTTTTGTCCATTTCTTGCGATAGGGGCGATCACTGGTAAGAGCGTCCCACACATCTACTACCGCGAAAAGCCGCGCCGCCAGTGGAATTTGCTCGCCGACTAACTGGCGCGGGTAGCCCGAGCCGTCCCATTTTTCATGATGGCAGTATGGAATGTCCAGCGCGGAGCGCAAGTATGCGATGGGAGATAGCATGTCATAAGCCAATTGTGGGTGTTGGCGCATGATTACCCATTCTGCTTCGGTCAGTTTGCCCGGTTTGAGAAGGATGTGGTCTGGTACGCCTAACTTTCCCATGTCGTGTAGCAGAGCTCCGCGCCAGATATGCACGAGTTCGCTTTCGTTCACGCGCAGGCTGCGCGCGAGACGCAAGGTCATTTCGGTCACGCGCTGGGTGTGCCCCTCGGTTTCCTTGTCGCGCAGATCCATGGCTCGCGACCAGCCCTCGATTGTGGCGTCATAGGCCAGCCCCAAATCCATATTCGCGTGCTGCAAGCCTTCGAAAAGCTGGGCGTTAGCGATGGCAATCGCGGCCTGATCCGCCAGCGTGTTAAGAAAATCTCGTCCGCCCAGGTTTGCATCCAAGCGAGTTCGATGGAATACTTCGAGCACGCCTTTAGTTTCGCCCTGCACAACCAGAGGTGTCGCGAAATAGGAGATGAATCCTTCACTTTCCCAGAGAGCGGAGATTTGAAGATTGTCTTGGGCAGGGATGGGATCTGACACCTGGATGGCGCGGTGTTCGAGGACGGCGCGCCCCGCAAAACCTTCGCCAAGCCGCATGTGGATGTCTTCCACTCGGCGCGAATGAAAGCCACGTCCAGCGAAGTATTCGAGGCTATGTAGGTGTGGTTGGTGCAAGAGAACGGCGACAGCATCGGCTTTCAAGTGGGTCATAGCTTGCTCGAGCAAGACAGCGAGTGTTGAATGCAAATCGATACTGGAGGTAATGGCTTGATCTACAATGCGCAGGGATTCCAGCTCCGCCAGGCGCCGGTTCAGGTTTTCTTCGGCTTGCTTGCGTTCGGTGATATCCTGGGCGGTGCCCGACATATGAATTGGCCTGCCATCTGCGCTGTAGATCAATTCACCGCGGCCGCTGATATATCGAATAGCCCCGCCAGCAAGAATCGCGCGAAACTCTAAATCCCCTGGTGTTTCTTCTGCGGCACAGGCCTCGATCCAGGTCTGCATTGCGTCCCGGTCATCGGGATGGATTAGGTTGATGAAGGACTCGGCAGTCGGGATAAACACATCGGGCAAGACTTCGAAAAGTCGATACATTTCATCTGACCATGTGACCCGGTCTACAAGGTTATAAATCCAATTACCGATTTTTCCTGTTGCCTGGGCCTTTTTCAGACTTGCTTCGCTCTCTCTCAGCATCTTCTCGACCTGCTTGCGTTCGATAATTTCGTTTTGTGCCTGTCCGAAAAGCCGCGCGCTATTGATAGCCAGGGCGGCGCGGCTACCCAAATCCTGGGCTAGTCTCAAATCTTCATCTGTGAAGGCTGGTCGCTCACTCCGATAGCGGTTAACACCCAAGACGCCGATGCAGCGCTCCTGGACGAGCAAGGGCACTGCAATCATACTGTGTATCGCGAAACGCTCATAGATTGGCCAGAGTTTTGGCGGATTCGAAATTCGCAATTGCTCCAATGTGATGAACGGAATGAAGGCAGGCTGACCAGTACGGAAGACTCGAGGCACGATCCCGGGATCATCGGCTCGCTCTGGCGCCTGAGTTAGCAACATGCTAGCGGTCTCCACCGCTTCAGGATCCGCATCGTACAGAACGGCGAGATTCAGCCATTCCCCATCGACTGAAAGCAGCCGGATATAGCAACTATCACCAAGCGCTCCGGCAGCCTTGCGCGCCACCTGCTCGAGCACGGTTTGATAATCCTGGCCTGCCGCGGCAAATGCCTGCGAAGCGCTGGCTAGAATTTCTAGGCGGGCGGCTTGGGCGCGAACCAGGTCTTCCGCGTGCTTGCGTTCATTCAGTTCAGACTGTACTTGGGCGTAGAGCAAGGCGTTTTGCTCGGCAGATGCGATATGTAATGCCAGTGCCTCCAGCAGTTTTAACTGGTTTTCGGTATAGGCATTCTGGCGATAGCTCATCACCTGGAGCACCCCGGTGACCTTACCCCCAATTTTAAGCGGAACGATCAGCGCCGAACGTGTGAGAAATTCATCTGGGGGTATTTCTTGATTAACCTCATTTGTCTCGGGGTCGACATAATACGTGTTCTGAGCTGTTTTCAGTTGCTCTTGAACATCGTTGATGAGTTTGGCCTGACCCGTGCGGATGGCAATGCTTTGCGTGCCCTCGCCTTCTGCTGAAAGCGGAATGGGTGGGAAGACGTTGATATCCAGCCAGTTATTTTCCATCCAGAAGGCGCGGCAGGTGATCAATTGCGTAGCGTGATCAAAGCTGGAAATTACAAAGCTGTCATTAGGAGCAATGATGGACATGACATCACAGATCACTTGATAAATCTCATCCAAATCAAGCGTGCTATTTAATCGCTGGCTGGCTTCATATAGAATCCGAAGTTGTTCGCTCTGTTGAGCTGCTAAGTTCTCCGCATGTTTGCGTTCGGTGATATCCCGGACAACGAAGACTATACTTAGAGGTTGCCCCTCAGCGCCCCGGATAAACTCACCGTTTACTTCTACATCAAAAGTGTTCCCGTCCATACGCAGTCCACGATATTCACCGATTTGTTTTGCAAATCGTCCCGACATGGCTTCTTGAAACATGATGATAGTATTTGAGGCTGCGCGATCCCGATCCTCTGGGATTATGAAATCGACGATCAGGTGTCCGAGCAGTTGTTCCTCCCGTTCGTAACCGAACATGGTTAAGGCCGCAGGTGAAACCAGAAGGATGCGACCATCCAGATCGGTGATCGAGATGATATCGGGAGATGCGTTGAGAATGGATCGATAACGTTGTTCACTTGCCCTCAAAGCCTGTTCGGATTGCTGAATGCGCAGCATTCCACGCACTCGCGCCATCAATTCTGAGTTTGTCACCGGGCGCGTGACATAACCGTCCGCTCCACCGTCGAGTCCTTCCACCTGGCTCTGCGAGTCGATGCGCGCGCCGGAAAGCAATACGACAAAGCAGCCCGCGAGAACGGGGTCAGTTTTGATGAGATTGCAAACTTCAATTCCGCTGACATCGGGCAAATTCACGTCGAGCAAGATAAGGGCGGGTTTATGTTCGAGCGCCATTTGCAGACCGGTTAGACCATCATTAGCCTGGCAGGTGCGATAGCCGGCCTGCACTAACACGCGCACCGTAGCGGCTCGTAGGAGCGCGTCATCGTCAACAACGAGAATTAATGGCGTTTCATTCATTGATATGGTATTACTCCTGATTCGCATCCAGAATTTCTCCCGTTTTGGGCTTATTCAGCAACATGATCGCCGACTGAGACTCAAGCATGGGTTGGAAAATGTGTTCAACAGGCATACGCTTGGATCTAACTTGGGATTGCATGCCTGGTTTAGACCAACGCTTGTTTCGGGAGATGGCATCAACTCGTTCCTGTTTTATCTGGATCAAAGATCAGGGTGCAGTTGCACCCGGCTTGTTTGGCGGCGTACAGGCCTTGATCGGCGCGCAGGAACAGGTTTTCGATTGAATCAGATTGTCCGGCCCCGGGTTTCGTTTGGGCGATGCCGATGCTGATGGTCAGGGAAAGCGGACCAAGACTTCGTCCGGCTCGAAGGACTTGGCGAAAAATATCATCGGCTCCCGCCGTCAGCTTCTGGAGCATGGTTTCCTTGCTAATACGTAAAGTAACCAAAATAATATTAGCACTCAAGCGATGATTCTGTAATAAAAATACAATAAATAACCAACCCCCAAAACACCACGGATCCAGTGCTCAAAATCGCTGCGCGCCTGGCCAACCGGCAAGGCAGGCAACTGAGCGATTATATCCTGCGTGTCTTGAAACTTCACCAGGTAGGGCTGTAAGGCGTTAATTTCATCCAGGTTTCTCAGGCGGGTTAATAAACAATCGTCGAGCTTTTCGATAAGACGAGAGATTTCCAAAAAAATCTATCGAAAACGAATCAATTACATGCTATAATAATTTTCAGATCATAACAAATAAATGGGTTGACCTTCAGTTTTAAACAGAATTGCTCTCCGGTAAATGATTTTTATAAGTATGTGGGTTAATGTTACACTTTTATCGGTGAGTCCCAAAATTTCTGTATTTTTTTCCAAGGCATTGACGTTATTTTTTCATGCCCGAATTATCGTTGTTAACATTTCTGCCAAACCCACAATTGCATCTTCGTTTTGTCAGGGGGCCTTGCATTTTGTTCGTTAGCTATTTTTTTCTGCTATGGTTCCAATTATAGGTAGTGATTTTATGATCTACGAAAAAGAAAAAATTTATTAATAAGTGCAAACGCTAAAACATATATCACCGCAGCAAAAGATTCTAACCCAATGACACTTATATGTTCTTTCACTCAGAAAGTCTAGCACATCACCCTTAACGCGAGTTCCAAACTTGCGCTAAATGTGATGTGCTTTTTTTAATCGGCTCCACCTAAACAAGGAGAATATCCACATGGGAAAGAAAATCTTAGTGTGCATTTCTGAATATGGTTACTGGGGTGAAGAATTGGTTGGCCCCCTGGAAACGCTGGATGCAAAAGGTTACGAATCAGTATTCATGACCTCCAAAGGCAGGCGCGCTCATGCTCTGCCGCCCAGCGCGGAAGCCGGCTACTACGATCCGCCGCTCCACAAAGTCGTTACCGATGAATATTATGCAGCCAAAACACGAGATATTGACGGCTCAACCCGTCTGGATAATCCCATCAACCTTTCTACCTGGTTCCCGGTGCGGCCCTTCTTCAATGAGCCGAATTTTGGTCCTAAACTCGAGGCTTATTACAATCTGCGGGATGAGTGTTGGAAACAGCTGGCCGAGTATGACGCGCTGCTCCTGCCTGGCGGCAGCGGCCCGATGATTGATATGGTCAATAATCAGCAACTGCACGATGTCATTTTGGGTTTTGTGGCGCATAACAAACTCGTCGCTGCTGAATGCTACTGTGTCACCTGTCTGGCCTTTGCGCGTGATTGGACTGATCGCAAGAGCATTATCCTGGGCAAGCATGTTACCGGCCACGCGCTGGAATATGATTACAAGGATGGTACTGGTGTCCTCGGTGTGGATGCGAACTTTGGACCGCCCTTCTACCCGCTTGAACTCATCCTGCGCGACGCGGTAGGACCGACTGGCCAATATCACGGCGGCGTCGGACGCACCATCTCTACAGTTTTGGATTACCCCTTCCTCACTGGACGCTCGACGCAAGATTCAAAACTTGTTGGCCAACTGATGGTAGAAGTGCTGGAAAAAGGCCTCCGCCGTTACGGGTGGTAAGAAAGAGATAAAGTTATGAAAACTGGACGATCCGCGATTATCGAACAATGCCTGGCTGATGGAATGGATTACATGTTTGGCAACCCAGGTACCGTGGAACAGGGTTTCCTGGATGCTCTGCTGGATTACCCGCAGATGAAATATATCCTGACTTTGCAAGAAACCGTCGCTCTGCTCATTGGCGACGGCTATGCCCGCGCCACACGGAAACCTGCGCTGGTGCAAATCCACAGTACTCCCGGCCTGGGTAACACCATCGGGGCCATCTATCAAGCATATCGCGGTCACGCGCCGCTCGTCATCATCGGCGGCGATGCAGGGCTGAAATACGTTCCGATGGAAGCGCAAATGTATGGAGATCTGGTGGCATTTGCCCGGCCAGTCACTAAGTGGGCCACAATGGTGCAAGATCCCAGCTCACTGCTGCGCACACTCCGGCGCGCCATCAAGTTGGCGGCCACACCACCGATGGGGCCGGTCTATATTTGCTTACCAGCAGATATGCTCGATAAACCATGCGTCGAAGAAGTCATGCCCACATTTATCCCCTCCACGCGCGTTGCGCCGCATGATGGCTTCATTAAAGATGCTGCTACTATTTTGGCCGGTGCCCACACACCAATGATTTTTATGGGCGATGGTATTGCCTACTCTGGCGCAACAGACGAGTTGACTCAGGTGGCTGAAATGCTGGGCGCGGAAATCTGGGGTGTGGATTCTGGTGAATTAAATGTTAGTTATGCACATCCCCTCTATATGGGGCAAACCGGCCATATGTTCGGCGAGAGCAGTTACCCAATTACTTCTAAGGGCGATGTCAACCTGATTGTTGGTACCTACATGCTGCCGGAAGTTTTCCCACGCTTAACCGATATCTACGCGCC
>CAZHWV010000135.1:0-9596 GCA_964536185.1 uncultured Anaerolinea sp.
AAACACACATTTTCCGCATTGAATACACAGGTCCGCTTCCCAGACAGGGATTTCCAAGGCAATATTGCGTTTTTCCCAGCGCGCGCTCCCCACCGGGAAAGTCCCATCGGCCGGCATGGCGCTAACCGGCAGGGCATCTCCCTCATAGGCCATGATCGGCGCCAGCACCTGTCGGACAAATTCAGGTGCCAGGGGAGAAACCGCCTGGCGGCGGGTAAGAACACTGGTCGCCTGTTTTTCCCGCAAATCCACCTCGCTCAAATTGGCCAGGGTGGCATCCACTGCGGCAAAGTTCTGCTGAACGACACTTTCTCCACGCTTGCCGTAAGTTTTTCGAATTTGCTTCTTGATCTGGGTCAATGCTCCTTCTCGCGGCAACACACCGGAAAGCGCAAAGAAACAGGTCTGCATAATGCTATTGATGCGGGTCCCCATGCCCGTTTGTTTGGCTACGTTGTTCGCGTCGATCACAAAAAATCGCAGACTCCGGTCGAGGATCTGTTGTTGGACTTCACGAGGCAACGCTTCCCAGACGGCATCCGGTCCATACATACTGTTCAACAGAAAAATCGCGCCGGGGCGAGCATACTTGAGCACATCAATGCGCTCAAGCAAAGAGAACATGTGGCAGGCTACAAAGTTTGCATCACCGCAGCCAATCAGGTAAGGCGCACGAATTGGCTGTGGTCCAAAACGCAGGTGCGAAACAGTGACCGAGCCCGACTTTTTCGAATCGTAAACAAAATACCCCTGGGCATGATTTCGGGTTTCTTCACCAATAATTTTGATCGAATTTTTGTTGGCCCCAACCGTTCCATCCGAACCAAGCCCAAAAAAAATACACCGAATTGTTTCGGGAGATTCAATCGAGAAATCTGGATCATACGTCAAACTGGTTTGGGTGACATCCTCCAGAATCCCCACCGTGAAATGATTCTTGGGCCTGGGCTTGTCCAGTTCTTCAAAGATACTCTTGACCATGGCTGGCGTAAATTCCTTGCTTGCCAGGCCATAGCGCCCACCAATCACCTGAGGTAAATCTCGAAAGGGTGACTGCCCGGAGTGATACCCTTCCCCAACGGCAGTCATCACATCCAGGTACACAGGTTCACCCAGACTGCCGGCCTCTTTGGTGCGATCGAGAACTGCGATACGCTTCATAGTTGGTGGGAGTACAGCCAGAAAATGCTCAATCGAAAAGGGGCGATAAAGGTGAATTGTGACCAGGCCTACTTTTTGACCGTGGGCTACCATCCAATGAACTGTTTCAGCCACTGTCTCAGCGCCCGATCCCATGCACACGATAACATGTTCCGCATCCGGCGCTCCGGTGTAATCAAACAGGTGATAGGAGCGCCCTGTCAACCCGGCAAAACGCTCCATGACAGACTGCACAATTCCCGGGAATTTTAGATAATATGGATTAACTGCTTCGCGCTGCTGAAAACAAACATCAGCGTTTTGAACAGTTCCACGAATAAAGGGATTCTCTGGAGACAATGCCCGCTGACGATGCGCATGTACGGAAACCGGCATAATCAGTTCGCGCATCTGTTCATCCGAAAGACCGACGATTTTTGCCACTTCATGCGAAGTCCGAAAACCATCAAAAAAATGCACAAAAGGAATACGCCCTTCTAAAGACGCAGCCTGAGTAATCAGTGCCATGTCGTGCGCTTCCTGGACCGAGCATGAACTCATCAGCGCAAACCCGGTGCTGCGGGTCGCCATGACATCCGAATGATCCCCATAAATGGAGGTTGTGCCTGCAGCCAGCGCACGAGCCGCCACATGGAAGACCGTTGATGTCAATTCCCCAGCGATACGATACATATTCGGGATCATCAAAAGCAGTCCCTGGGATGCAGTGAACGTGGTCGCCAAAGATCCGGTTTGCAAAGCTCCATGAATGGCTCCGGCGGCTCCACCTTCAGACTGCATCTCTACCACCAAAGGCACCGTCCCCCAGACGTTCTTCACCCCGGCAGCCGACCAGGCATCCGAGAGCTCACCCATGCCCGTCGATGGGGTAATTGGATAAATCGAAATTACCTCGTTCAATCGATAGGCTACATGAGTAACCGCCTCGTTACCATCCAAAGCAATAATTTTTTCTTCCATCGTAGTTTTTACTTTCTGAACGCAGAGTATTTTGCACACTTATCGATTGTGAATTATTTTTCTTGTTAAGCATACAAAAAAAGACCTCCGGTTTCATCAACCGAAGGTCTGATATGAGAGGATGATATTTTAGATGATTTTGAGTTCTCGTGCCCTGACAATAGCCTGCGTTCGGCTGGCGACATCCAGTTTATTGTATATACGTGTGATATGGGTTTTAATGGTGCTCAACGAAATAACCAATTTTCCGGCGATTTCCTGGTTGGATAATCCGGTTGCCAGCATACGAAGGACTTCCCCTTCGCGTTCTGTCAGCGGTTCAGGCAGATTACCCGCAGCGGGAGAACCCTGTTGCATCAGAGCGAGTAAATTTCCGGCATAATCGACATGAATATTGTGTTGAATGGCTAACAAGAGGAATTCAATAATAGGTGCACCTTCGTCTATAAACAGGCGCATATACCCTTCAGGCTCTGCCAGGCTCAGGCACTGAGTAAACTTCTTCAAGGCATCGGCACTGCGCCCTAGCCCTTGTAGGACCTGTGCTTGAAGCAGCATAATTTCAATGGCGCTGCCGGTGCGAGCGGATTTTTGGGCGGCAGAAAGCATGCGTTCCAGGGAATCGTAAATCAATTGAGCACTGGCAGACCGCCCGCTGCGCGCCAGCTCAAGATGAAGCCGGGTAAAGGTTAAAGCCTCATCTTCTCGCTGATAAGGAATGTCCGTATGGACAGCGAATGGATGTAAATCCATCCACGCGGTTGCCTCCTTTTTCAGCAATCGCACTTTGAACTGCTCCACCCAAGCACGTAGCGGTTCGCTGCCTGAAGTTGCTGCTGCGCGGCTTGCAGCCTGCAGGGAAACTTCAACGGCTGGAATATCTCCACGGACCGCCTTTATGCGAGCCAGTGAGACCAGGCAATATACGAGATAACGCTGATAACCGGCCCATTCACACTGGTTGATACCGGTGGACAGGGTCAGTTCGGCGGCATCCAATTTATTGCCTTCCCGCAGAATATCCCCGAGCAAGGTATAAGCTTGCGCGACCGGGAATAATGGATGATAACGTTCAGCGCCCCAGGCAATCACTTCCCGACAAATTGTCTCTGCATAGCGCAACTGGCCCATTTTCACCCGCAGACGCGCCAAATCCATCCGCATGGTCAGGCTGGCCGTGTGAGCCGAAAGGTCGATGACTTCCGAGATGGTCAGGGCTTCTGAATATGCCTGGCTGGCAGCAGCAAAATTATCCGAGTCGCGATAAGCATCACCAAGAGCCGCCAATACTGCAAACCGCCCCAGCTTTTCTCCGGTAGACAAATGCGCCAAAGCCTCACGCCCCAAATGAATACCCTTCTCAGGATCACCCTGGTTGACGGCCACAAAGGTTCGCAGAGCAAATACTTGTGCCATCATCTCCCGAGTCAGCGATGGGATCTCCACTGCAGCCGGCCAATTCTCAGGGTCATCGGCATCCAGTCCTAGAATACGCAGCGCATCGCAGATATACGGCTCAACCGCATCGATATCGGTCATAAAAAAATGCGCCCAGGCAAACATCAATGGAATACGTGGGTTGGAAAGCGTCATCGCGCGCGGCAGGGCATCCAACCACTTCATCATGGTACTTGTTTCGCTGCGCATGGCCAGAGCCGGGGTGGCCATGACCATCATTTGAACTGCCAGGTCATAATCGCGAGCATCGAGGGCATGTTGGATGGCATCGTAAGGCTGATTATGTGCATCAAACCACAATGCGGCGTTACGATGCAGGCTCGCAAGCTCAAGTGAAGCCAATTGTCCAGCCCGGTTTTTAAGCAGACCGGCAAACAGATGGTGGTATCTATACCACTGCCCCTGGTCATCCAGCGGAACAATAAAAAGATTTTCGCGCTCGAGCCGGCCCAACATGACATGCCCATTCTCCTGACCGGTCACGGCATCGCACAAACCAGCCGTCAATCGCTCTAGAATTGAAGTTTTCAATAGAAAATCTAAAATATCCTGAGGCTGGCGAGAAAATACTTCATCCACCAGGTAATCCAGAATATAACGGTGACTACCGGTGAAATCACGCATAAAGGTATCAATGTCACTGCGACCGCTCAAGGCTAGCGCTGCCAGCTGTAATCCGGCAATCCATCCCTCTGTACGGTCTTCCAGCGCGGCCAGATGCGCCGAAGAAAGTGCCAACCGGCTGGACTGATTTAGAAATAACTCTGTCTCCTCCGGGGTAAATCGCAAATCGGCAGCACGTAATTCATTCAACTGACGGCGCGCGCGCAGCCTAGCAAGCGGCAAATGAGGTTCGCCTCGACTGGCGATGACAATATGCAATCTATCCGGAAGATATTCCAATGCAAAGGCCATTGAGTTGTGGACAATCGGGTTCTGGATAACATGGTAGTCGTCCAACACAAGGATTACATCCGTAGTCTCTGCCGCCAATGTCGCAAAATCATTCAGCAAAACTGTCATTTGTGAATCGAGCGGAATTCCATCCACGACAGCCTGCGAAATAGCCTGGATAGGTTCATCCAACCCAATATTTAATGAACGCAAGGCAGCCATAACATAAGTGATAAAGCGCCCATGATCATTGTCACCATCATCCAGGGATACCCAGGCCGCCGGCAAGTTGGTTTGCTTAAGCCATTCACACAGCAAAGTAGTTTTCCCAAATCCAGCCGGGGTAGAAAGAACTGTCAACTTGCGCCCCAATCCTTCTTGTAAACGCGCCACCAATCGCGGACGCGGCACATAATCAGAGCGCAAAGGCGGGATATGCAATTTAGCCATCAGGAGAGTATTTTCGGTCACAGGAAATCCTTTGATAGGTGTGATTATAGCAAATCAACCGCCATAATCACACCTTTGACTGACGCAAGAAGAATGGAAAAGATGTATTTTAATGAATAAGAGGTTCCATATGCCAATATCAATCTCATCCTTTAGATCCCACACTCTTGACAGTCATCCTCATGGTGATACTGTTACGCGCATCCTGGCATCGGCCATCCAGGTGGTAGAGCCAGAAACTGCTGTCCGCCACCATGTTCAGCGTTCCGGACAATCCCTGATTGTCGCCGGGCAGGAATATCATCTGGATAAAACTGGGCAGATCCTGATCCTGGGCCTGGGGAAAGCGGCTCTGGCGATGACCCAGCCACTGGTAGATTTACTCGCCGACCATGCACCTCGCGGCTTGCTGATCCCCAAACACGCACCAGCAGAATCCCTGATCGGCTTCGATATCCAACCTGGCGGGCATCCAATCCCCAACGAAAACAGCCTTCGGGCCGGAACAAAGGCGATGCAGCTAGTGCAGAACCTCGATGAAACCGATTTATTGATTTGTCTGATTTCCGGCGGAGGTTCTGCACTGATGAGTCTTCCGCACCATGGTCTTTCACTCAACGACATGCAAATCCTGACCAGTAAACTGCTGACATGTGGCGCCCGCATCGATGAGATCAACACCCTACGCCGGCGACTTGACCTGCTGAAAGGTGGCGGTCTGATTCAGATGGCAGCCCCAGCGCATGTTGTCAGCCTGATCCTTTCGGACGTGATCGGAAACCCACTGGAAGCAATTGCTTCCGGGCCTACCGCCCCAGATCCGTCAACTCGCGCCCAGGCGTTTGAAGTGCTGGATAAATATCAACTGCACGATCAAATTTCAGCGGAGCTTTACCAGATATTTCAAACCGCGCCAGAACCGCCGGGACCCAGCGACTCGATTTTTTCACATGTTCAAAATGTCATTATTGGCAGCAATGTCCTGGCTGCAGATTCTGCGCTGAATCAGGCAAAAACTGAAGGTTTCCACACAATGGCGTTGGGAAATAGTTGGCAAGGTGAAGCCCGGGATGTATCCAGGGAACTCACCAATATTCTTAAACGTACATCCTACCAGCGCCCTTTTTGCTATATTGCCGGCGGAGAAACTACAGTCACCGTGCGTGGACAGGGACGCGGGGGACGCAACCAGGAATTAGCCCTGGCTGCCGTTCGCGAACTGGCTAACCTGCCAAATGCTCTGCTGGTTACTCTTGCCACCGATGGCGAGGATGGTCCCACCGATGCAGCCGGCGCAGTCGTCAGCGGAGATTCCCTCAAGCTGGGTCAGGAACAGGGGGTTTCCCCGGAACCTTTTTTGGAAGATAACGATGCTTACACTTATTTTAGCGCTCTTGGAGATTTACTCAAGCCAGGACCAACCGGAACGAACGTCAACGATCTGACATTTTTATTTGGATTTTAATCGGATACCTTGAGCACGAGATGCGTGCCGGTTGAGCCACGCCGGCATTGAACATCGCCCCTTCACGGTCCATCGTACCGGAAAGCATTTCGGGGTCAATTGCCAGCCATAAAACTCAAGTAACAAATCCATGAAAAAATGCTCCATAATTGGATCAAACCTTTCGAAAGCGATGAACAGCGTGATGATTTTCCTCGCAGTGGCCGACCGAGCAAGCTGCCAAAAGAAAAGCCGGAAGAATTACCCCAGATGAGTGAAGTACAAAATCGACGTATCTGGGTGGCGCGGCACGTAGTGGGTGTTGCTGACTACAGTATTTCATGTGTCCTACTTTGATCAATCGGATTAACTAATCCATGCTTACTCGTGGTTAACAAAAATGCCCTTACTACACGGTGATTAGTCGTTGTTTTGGGTGGGGCACAAAGTACTGTCTGCTGGTTTTCGCCCACCCAAATCGATTACTTGGTTATCAAAATAATCGCTACCAGCGTCATCAAAATTCCCAGCCATTGTCTACTGGAGATTTTTTCGTGCGAGACTAGCCAGGCCAGCCAGACAGTCACGCCCGAATAGAGCGAGGCCAGCAGCGCGGCCAAATCCATCCGGCCAGATTGGCCCGCAAGAATATAAAAAAGGCTGCCGCCAATATCCAGGGCAGTGTTGAGTGTCATCAGCGGCCAAATCGAGCGGGAGGGCAGTTGCAGTTTTCTCTGTTGTGCAGCAAAAATCAGCAGAGTTATGGTCCCTGCCACCAGCGGAGCAAAAATGCTGGTTTGGCTGCCCTGATTGACTAAAACAAAATAAGCCCCCAGCCCCAATCCGGCCAGGAACGGCAGCCCTAGATCTTTCCATGCGAAGCGGGCTGGTGCATCGGTGTTTTCAGTCTGAGAGATAAACCAGATGGCAACCGAGGCTATCCCAAAGCCCGCCAGCATCCAGCTGGAAGGAAAGCCATCCAGCCAAAGGCCCACGAGAACCGGCAAACTGGCCGAAGTGAGCGCGGCAACTGGCGCCGCCGTAGACATTTGCCCTTCGGCTAGGGCATGGTAGAGCGCCACAAAACCCAGCGAACCGATCACGCCCGCTGTGGCGCACCACAGCCAATTGGACAGCGACATCCGGAGTTGGTCGGTCAACCAAGCTATTAGCAGCCGCGGCAATAGTTCCAGCGCTTGCACCGCCAGCGTGGCCCGCACCGCGCCAATCCGGCGGCTAACCAGCCCGCCAGAAAAATCACAGGTACCCCAAAAAAAGGCGGAGGCCAGACCAAAGAGAATAGTTTGCAAGAAAAACCCTAATCTGCCTGGGATTTGAGCAACGCCACCAAGAATTCCCAGGTCGGTGCCAGGGATGTGATCAGCAAACGCTCGTCGGGTGAGTGTAGATTCTCAATTCTCGGACCCAGCGAAATCGCGTCAAGCCCACCGCAGCGCTTGCTGATGAGACCGCATTCCAATCCGCCATGCGCCATGTGAACTATTGGTTCTTCGTTTGCCACTATTTGATAGATTTCAACGCATTTTTTGAGTATGGGCGACGCCAGGTTCGGCTGCCACGGGGAGAAGATTTTTGTTCGTTCAGTCTGCGCACTCGCCAGCCAGGCCAACGCTTCAATGCGCTGGATAAGTTCTTCCAAACGCGATAAAACCGAACTGCGCTGACTGGAAATGATGGACAATCCATCTTCTTTCAGTTCCACCACCCCGATATTGTTGGATGTTTCAACCAAATCTGTCATCACCGCCGACATGGCTGCTACCCCGTGTGGTAGGGCAACCAGGATCCGGATAGCGGTCACGGTTTCGGTGTGGCTGATGGCGCGAACGGGTTCACTTCCATGCTCAATTAGCATGATGGACATTCCCGGTTCGAGCAGGACTTGTTCAGCCTGAACATATGCCAGACTGGTGGCAAACACATCGCGGCAGAGCGTTGCCTGCGCCGCAGGGCAAATGAAAACTACCTCCGCTGCGCGCGGGATGGCGTTCCGCGCCGTACCGCCCTTGAGGACCGAAAGACGAATTTCAACAGCGCGCTGCATCTCATCCAGTAAACGGGCAAGCAGTTTGTTGGCATTGGCGCGGTGACTGTTTATGTTCTCGCCAGAATGTCCGCCTTGCAAACCGCTCACGCGCAATTCAAAGGCAACTTCAGCGGCAGATTGAGTTGTCCACGTCACGGGCAGGGTGATGTGGACCGATCCGCCGCCTGCACAGCCCACCGTAAACACGCCGACTGTTTCGGAATCTAAATTGATCAGCGTTTTGGCGGTAATTAAGGATGGTTCAAGATTATCTGCGCCAACCATGCCGTTCTCTTCTGCAACCGTCAGCAGCAATTCCAGCGCTGGGTGCGTCACGCTTTCGTCTTCAACCAGCGCCAACATCAGTGCTATCCCAATCCCATTGTCTGCGCCCAAGGTGGTTTGGTCGGCATGAAGCCAATCGCCCTCGCGCAGCAACCGAATGGGGTCGCGCGTGAAATCGTGGGTCGATTCGGGGGTCTTTTCACAGACCATGTCGAGATGCCCCTGCAATACGAGGGCGGGATGCTGCTTGTATCCGGCGCTGGCTGGCACACGCATGACCAGGTTTCCCACCATATCCGTTTGGGATGAATATCCGCGCGCGCTGGCCCAGGCCTGAAGCCAGGCGCGAATATTGGTCTCGTTCCCGGTGCATCGAGGAATGGCCGCAATTTGTGCAAAACGTTCGAGAATGTGTTCGGTTGGGTTCATTGGATTTTATTAAATTGGGCGCGGTCATGGATGATGGTCAGGGTTTGGTTTTTAGGCTGGAAAGCGATCAGCGCATCTTCGAGCAAACCTTGCAGATTCCATTTGGCGAGGAAGGTATCGCCCTGCCAGTGTTCCAAGGTCGATGAGATTTTGCCATACTGGAAGGTCAACCGCCCTCCATCCAACCCGACAATCGCCTCGCCGTACAAGTCGCTTGCGTACACGCCGACAAGTTGCGCTAGCCCCACGGAGGGTGGCAGCTCTGTTTTACGGGCAGCGTACATTCCGTCCACCCCGGCTTTGACCTGTTCCATATAACCGCCTGCCACCTGGAGAAACTCCCCGCTCCAGTCGCGGCTCGGTTCGGCAAGAAACATATCACTGAGAGCATAAAACAGCGCGGCGTGCGCCAGCGTCTGGTGGACGTTAAGCATAACCGCGAAACCTACCTTCCGCTCGGGATAGAAC
>CAZHWV010000135.1:9606-12182 GCA_964536185.1 uncultured Anaerolinea sp.
CCGCATCTGTCCACCATGCATCAACACCTTCTCGCCATGATAATCCATCACCCACCAGCCCAGGCCATAGGTCCAGAAGTGAGTACCCGGCTGAAGGAAGTAGAGTGGCGCAAGTTCGGAGTTTTCCAAATCTTGCATCACCATCTGAGGGGAGGTGATTTCGGCAAAGGAGGCGGGACTCAAGAGATGGGCACCGTTCGCAAGCAAGGCCTTCAGCCAGTAGGTCAGGTCAGTGGCAGTGGTCTGAATCGACCCGGATGGTTCATGGCTGAGTGCGAACCAGGGAAGAGACGCTTTTTCTCCCAGAAAGCGTACCCCGGCCGGGTAGGTTTCATCCAATGAAGCGTGGGGTAGCGCCCAATTGGTTGAGTTGCCCAGGCGATCGAATCCGCTCGCGGAACGGGACATCCCCAAAGACTTAAAAATGCGTTCGCTGATGAAATCATCCCAACTTTGGCCGCTGACTGCTTCGATGATTAATCCAGCCACGCCGAACTGCTGATTGGCATAGCGGAATTGGGTGCGGAACCCGGCTTCTGGCTTGAGAAAGCGCATTCGGCGCATCAGTTCGCGCTGACTGTAGCCTTGGTGATAGTAAAGGCGCTGGGCGCGTTCCAACCCCAGCCGGTGGCAGAGCAGGTCGCGGATGGTGACGTTTTGCGTGACCCACGGGTCGGCGAGGGCAAAATCGGGCAGGTATTTGACCACCGGATCGTCCCAGCCGAGTTTGCCTTCATCTACTAAAATGCCAACCGCCGCACTGGTGAAGGCTTTGGTGGTCGAACCTATTGCGAAAATAGTTTCAGCATCCACCAGCGCAGGTTGATTGGCAGCACGTAGGCCATAGCCCTGCGCAAAGGTTTCCTCGTTGGCAACAATTGCCAGCGCCCCGCCGGGGATGCCCCATTCGGCCAGGGTTTTGGAAAAAACGTGCTCGATTTCTGGAAGGTTTTTCATAGTTACCCTCGGGGTGGCTCAAGATTTGCGGATAGCTTGCTGTAAAAAGGTTTCAATCAGTTCAGGTGAGCAATCCGTCAGCCTGTAGATGTTGGGGTCAAAGACCCACTGGAGCATTACGCCATCCAATGCGCCTTGCAAGATATGGGTCAGGATTTTCGAGTCGAAACTACCGAACTCCTCGGTCTGCTGGCCAAGTTGAATGATGTCTCGTAGTTGGGAGATACACGGTCCATAAAAGGTTTTGTTGAAGGCATGTTTCTCCTCCGGGGAGGTGAAACTGCCCCATAAATCCACCAGGGCCACGAAATGAGAGCGGTTGGTTTCGATATATTCCAGGCTGGCAAGGATATAGATGCGCAGTTTTTCGGTGGCGGTGGCCTGTTCAGCCAGCCGCGCCCGCAGGTAGGCGGCCTGGTTATCAATGATGGTGTGCAGGACCGAGGCAATCAGGTCTTGTTTGCCGTTGAAGTGGTAGGCAATCAGGCCTTTGGTGATGCCCAGGTTTTTGGCAATCTCGGCAAAGGATGTTTGAGAGTAACCTTGTTCAGCAATTGTTTGCAGGGCAGCATCGATGATTTGTTTGCGGCGGGCTTCCTCAATAAAGGTGGGTTGCCCGGGTTTGGTGGTTTTTGACATGGAATATCCTTTCACGCTTCGATGAGTTCGGCCTGGTAACGGAAAAATTCACGAACGGCAGCCGGGTTCATACCCGTAAATATGCTATTGCAGGATGAAAACATGTAGCCGCTGCGCCCGCCCTGCTCCAGACAGCGGCGGATTTCGTCTCGCACTGGATCCATATCTGGATCACACAGCAACCGAACATCAACATTGCCAAGCAGGATGAGTTTCTCTCCATATTCGGCTTTGATCGCGCTCAGCGACATTGACCACGGCTCCAACCCGTGAATCCCGGCGAAACCGGCTTCGACTGCCATCGGCAGCAGTTTGGCAATTTTCCCATCGCTGTGCCAGATGACCGGGACGGGTAGACTCTCCACAATGCGGCGATGATAGGGCAGGACAAATTCCCGCCACATTTTGGGTGAAATCATGGGGCCGCCGTGATGCGCGGCATCATCCCCCATGATGATGACTTCTGCGCCCAGTTCCACCGCGCGCCTGAAAACCGCCAGACACCACTCGGTACGCGCCTCCATCAAGGCGTGAATAAAAACCGCGTCCGAGGTAATCCGCAGACAGAAACGGTCTAAACTCATCGCCATATAGGAATTCATGAACGGCCCAATGTGGGTGCCAAAAAACAGGCAATGCTCAGGGAATTTGGCGCGCAAAGCCGTCACCTTTAGGGGGTCGAAAAAACGTTCTGCATAGGAGACTTGCGGAGTAAAGCGTTCCAAATCTGAAGCGGATTCAAGCACGCCGTTCAAGTACATCCCGTCTTTCCAGATTCGCCCCCATTCGTCCACACCGTTTTTCCAGGCATTGCTCTCTACCGGGGATTGGGAAGGCATCAAAACGGCGTCCTGCCCAAGTTCGGCGTAGGCGCTATAGGGATCGCTGACGCCAAGCTCGTGGTATAGGGCGTCAATCCAGACCTCGAAGCGCGGAATCCGGTCGGGGATTCGGTGATTCAAAACGGCAAAAACTCGCTC
>CAZHWV010000136.1:0-350 GCA_964536185.1 uncultured Anaerolinea sp.
TGTTTCTTGCTTGCAGAGTTCGGTGAAATGCACTCGCAAATCACGGCAAAAGGTGGGTGTTGCGCCGTCTACAATCAAAATCTCATTGGCGATATCCAGTTCGCTTGCACGCAAAGTCAGCCGGACTATCAATTCAATCGTTAATTTCTGTGGTGTCATGTTCAAAAGTGGTGCGAGCAAGTTGGCTTTGCTCACTGCCACGGCTCGGACTCTAAATGGAACAGCCAATACTGCTTTGAAAAAACGATCCTTTTGCGCAGTTGTTGTTTTGTGATATTTAAATTCAAAAGTTGGGGGCAGTTTTAACTCTTTACGTAAGGTAACAAGCGCATGAAGCGGTATACGTTCAG
>CAZHWV010000136.1:360-12108 GCA_964536185.1 uncultured Anaerolinea sp.
AGGTAATTGCACCATTGCCAGAACAAAATGGCTGGTTGAACTTGCCTGGCCATCCAACCCGGGGTCGCCTGAATCGTCAAGATGGTAATATTGTGTCATCTGCATCCCAATTCGTAGAAAATATGAGCGAATTATACTCCGAAGATCATGGGGTGCTTTACGGCCCACTTCCGGGATTTACTTCTCCAACTTGCTCAAAATGGTCTGTATGTTGAACTTTAAATCGGGAATATCGCGATCTACCACCGACCAAACTGCATTTGTATCAATCCCAAAATAATGATGGATCAGCAGGTTGCGCATACCAATAATATCTGCCCAGGGTACTTCAGTGTAGCGCGCTAGGAATTCATTTGGCAAAGCGCGGCAGGCTTCACCGATAGTGGCAATGTGATTAACCATCCAGTTTTGATGGAACTACCGCTTCGCGTGGATGAGTTCATCTTCTTCAAAGGCGTTCTTGCCACGCGTCGCATATTTTTCGATGCGCTCAATCGCTTCCAGAATATCCAGAAGACGTTCGCGATCACTTCTCATAGCGGTCGCGCCTCTTTGAGCACCTGTGGGCGAATGCGCGGTCGCAGACCAGCTTCGGTCACAACATCCACGTTGTGACCCAACAGTGTTTGCAGTTCTCGCAGCAAGCGCGCTAAATCGAGTAAACTGTGCCCAGCTTCGAGATTCACCAGGAAATCAATGTCACTGTCGGGACGAGCATCACCGCGCGCCACTGACCCAAAAATACGCACATCATGCGCCCCATTCTTGTGCGCAATCGCTAAAATCTGTTCACGTCGGGCTTGCACCAGTTGTTCTAGTACACTAAAGCGTAAATGGTAAATAAGGTGTTCAAAATGCTTGACCCTGGAATTAGTAGCCGGTACACTATGGCGAAAACTAAAAGCAGGGACAAACAATGCCATATCCAAAAGCAACAGAAGTAAATTTGAGTGAAGAAGAACGAACCAGCCTGGAACAATTGGTACGTCGCCACAACGTAGGTCAGCAAATTGCTTTACGCGCTCGTATCATTTTGGCCGCTGGGCAAGGGCATACCAGTAGCTCAATAGCCAGAGATCTAAAGGTAAGCATCAACACGGCACAACGCTGGCGTAATCGTTTTGCGAAAGCACAAACTATTTCTTACGACGATTTGAGCCTTGAAGATCGGTTGCAAGATGGGCCTCGTCCTGGAGCACCCAGCCGAATTACCGCTGATCAACGCTGCAAGATTGAAGCACTGGCCTGTGAAACACCTGAGAATTCAGAACGACCGATTAGTCAGTGGACAGCGCGAGAAATCGCCGATGAAGTGCTGAAACGTAAGATTGTTGATAGTATCTCGGCCCGGCATGCCGCGAGGCTTTTAAAAACACGCTGATATCAAACCGCATTTGAATCGTTATTGGTTGCCACCCGCTTACGAAGATGGTTTTGATGAAAAAGTTGCTGATATTAACGATGTCTACAAACACGCTCCTGAAAAAGCCAAACAAGGTCAGCGATTTGAAAGCGTCGATGAAATGACAGGTGTTCAAGCCTTGGAACGCAAACATCCTGGTCTGCCTATGTAGCCCGGAAAAGTAGAACGACGTGAGTTTGAATACATCCGACATGGTACGCTGTGTTTTACCTGCAATTTCGATGTTGCCACAGGTGAACTGGCGGCCTGCACAGCCGGGAATACTCGCAACGAACAGGATTTTTTGGAGCATATCAAAGGTCGAGTTGCTTCAGATCTGCGAGTCAGCCAATGGCATTTTATTAGCGATAACCTGAATACGCACATGTCTGAATCTCTGGTTTGCTATGTCGCCGAAGAATCAGACCTGACTATCGATCTGGGTGTCAAAGGCGAATCGGGCATTTTGAAATCCATGGTTTCCCGGGCGGCCTTTTTGAGTGACCCAACGCATCGCAGTGTTTTTCATTTCACGCCCAAACATGCTTCCTGGATGATCCAAATCGAAATTTGGTTTAGTATCCTGGTCCGAAAAGTTCTAAAACGAGGTAACTTCACTTCAGTGGATAATTTGAAATGCAAGGTTTTGGCTTTTATCGAATATTACAACCGCACCATGGCAAAGCCGTTCAAGTGGACTTACCAGGGCAAAGCATTGAATGCCTAACTTATCCACTATCTGCGCCAACGTGTACTAGTTTTATTGTTGCGCTCCTTTCCCTAAAAGTAATGCACAACCCGTAGCACCTTGCTGCAAGGTAGCCAGGTGTAGGGGTACAGCGTCGCTGTACCCTTACTGCCTTCCGTTCCACCCCAAGCAAGAGCTGGGATTATTCCAAGAGAACGGATGCACAGCACGATGTCGCCGGGGGTGTTTTATTATCGACCCCTCTTGATATCAAATTCCAATTCCTCGAGATAATCGCAAATTGAGTTCAAATCTTCGCGCTCTCTTTTCTTGCGCGCATGGTTTGCTTCAGCAGCAACGAATCCAATCAGCTCGGACAGTTCAGCCAGGGTTAAGGATAAGTCAATTCCTTCTTCAACTTTTGTGGTCGAATTTAACTGGTTTGTACAGACGCTTGAGATCAGGTGGTTGTTTTTCAAAACGGCATATTCATATTCGGATAATTCAACGGTATATTGGTCAGTGTTCATGGGTATCGGTTACAAAGGAGTATAAAATTCATTTTATCACTTCAGGATTAAGATGAAGCGGGGTTTTCGGGTAGAATTACCTGATCAATTCTGCCAGCCTGGCTGCGGAACCGGAGTTTCTGGATTTTGAGTTTGACAGGCAGGAAGAATTCGATGTGACCGATCGCCATCTAAAAAAAAGCAGAGTCTCGAAGCTGCCCATAAGCCATTACTTCACCCGAGCAAACCACCACGCAAAGCGGTATTTCCATCAGTTATTCCATCACGCGAAGCCGGTGCTGTGTTCTTTGACCCAACTGGAAATCGTGGATGATAACCCACTGATAAAAGAGTTGCACCTGTACCAGGAAAAGCGCAGAGCAAAATTGGCGCAAACACCCGGAAAAGCCCCGAGCAGTTTTACATGGAAACCAAAGCTATGAGCGCTGACTTACCCCGCAAACCACTTGGTATCAAGAGTTATGGCAGCATCGCCCACCTGCCTGGCAGCCGCATTGGCGTGGGCGATCACAAGTGCCATGACGGGCAAAAGCGCATCGCCACTGAAAAGGCCCGCGATCGCCATGACCAGATTATCGTCCAGGAAAAATTGGATGGTTCCAACGTGGGTATTGCCTGTTTGAACGGCGAAATCTATGCCCTGACGCGCGCCGGGTATTTGGCATCCACTTCACCTTATGAGCAGCACCATCATTTTGAAACTTGGGTAAAGAAAAACAAAAACCGCTTTCTGGCCGTTCTGGGTGAAGGTGAGCGGCTGTGCGGCGAGTGGTTGATGCAGGCGCACGGCACCCGCTATGAGCTCAAGCATGAACCGTTTGTGGCTTTTGATTTGATGACTGGCGCTACCCGCCTGGTGTTTGATGAGTTTATTAAACGGATTGGCCTGGGGGATTTCACCAGCCCACATCTGATCCAGCATGGCTTGCCCTTAAGCATTGAACAGGCATTGATCATCCTGGGAACTTACGGCTTCCACGGTGCGCTTGATCCGGTGGAAGGCGCAGTCTGGCGAGTGGAACGCAATGAACTGATCCGGCCTGGTGGCAGCGAACGCCGCTGGCAGGTGGATTTCCTGGTCAAATATGTTCGTCCAGACAAAGTGGATGGGTGTTACCTGTCAGAAATCTCCGGACAGCCATCGATCTATAATTGGATACCTACCCCCCAGCCACCAACCCCAGGGGTTTCTTGAAATTTACCACCATGCCATACAGACCGAAAGAAAGCATTAAAAATATTGCCAGCGTCACACCATAAAGGAACGAAACACTCAACAGCGGGGGCAGGCTGTTCGAAAAAACGTCAGCGGCTATCATCGGGGCGATAAAAGCAAGGGAGATTCCAAAGGAAGTCAGCATCAAAGCCAGGAACCGGTTTTCTACGCGAATCCCTCTGCGGCGGGCGAGCCACAGACCGGCAGCGCCTAGCCACAAGGCAAACGGTGCAACATTGATCACGCTTTGAATCATTACGGGGGTTCTAATCAACATCAGGGATAGTGCAAACGGGAAGGTGCTGATTATGATGATGTGATTCCGAAACACCAGAGGCAGAACGGACAGCTCAGTATTAGAAACAAGCCGCGTCTGGGGGGCAAGCGTAAAAGCTAGACGCCGCCCTATGATCGGGAAATTGCAAAAGAAATTCCGCAGGTTTTGTTTAAAACGTAAATAGCGCAAGTGCTTTTTAAAATCATTGAGGTCGCGTGGTTCGAAGGGGAACATGTTGTTATGGCGTCCTTGTGTTTGGGATGATATTGCTTTCGGCACTTTTTCGCCGGTTTTGTTTTTGTTTTAAAAGCATCAATTGTTCGTGTGCATCCTGGCGCAGGTCAGGATCAGTGATTCCCGCCATCAATTCGGCAATTTCGTCCATTTCCGAGTCAGCCAGTGGGATATTGGGCAAATGGCCGGCTTTGCGATAAACCGTGACGAGTGGGATATCGATCGCAGCGGCAATCGCTTTGCACATATCCACCCCCACTGTTTTAACTTGGTAGGTAAATAGTTTGCTAACGGCCGCCGTGGTAACAAAACCAGTGCGCGCTATGTCGGCCTGGCTGATGCTTTTTTCTTTCATCACGCCATTGAGCCAGTTAAGAAAGTTCATTAATTCGTCAACCATATTCAACATTATCCTTGATTTATTATTGAATTCGTTCAACTAATTACTGTAGTGCGGTTGACAAAATTCCCATTTTGCCTATAATATTGAATGCAGTTAGTAAAAAATCAACCAAAGTACGAGGCGTAATCAGGAGTTCTTATGGACGACAAATTTTTGAAAGTAGCAGTGAAATCGGTGGTCAAGACTCAGGTGGATATTCTTGCAGCCGCCAAGGGCGCAAAGAAGTATGACCTGGTTGGTGACCTTGTCGAAGCCGCCTGGCAAACCGCAAAAGAAGCTGGTTTGGTGACAGACGTTATGCTCGAAAATGCTACTGTTTCCAGTTTACCTTGCCCGATAGAAGACAAGCACAAGCCGCTCATCTCGATTTACGAGCAGCGCCGCAGCGCTTCATCCAGGCCTACCTCGGTGGAACCGGCATAAGGGGCGATGATATGAGCGCCATAGGGATCGTTACCATGAACCACATCCAAGTTCTGCATGCGCAAATTCTGGACGAACAATTTTATGCGGTCCGCCAACAGTTGCGCGATCTGCCTGGTGCTGAAGGTTGCCATACCTGGTGGGTGACTGCTCCCGAAATGGGCTTCCTGGAAACTACAGACACAATGTTTTCAGGCTTGGAGCAAACCAGATTGCACTTTTGTGCCGGCAAACTCAGCCGCGATATGCAGATCTTGCATGCCGCCGATGGCTGCTACCTCATCTGTGAAGATAGGCCGATTGTACCATTTTTGAGTGATGACGATGCTTGGGATTTTGTGAACGCGATTTATAGCACATCTGGATTGCTACTATGAAGAATACCGTCGATGTTTTGCGCTTGGTCAAACCGCACACGCGTCGCGCCTATGAGCAGGCCTGGCGCGACCTGTTGAATTTTCTTGGCGGACCTCATCCGGTTCTTCCCCAGGGTGGCAGGCGCCTTTTGGGGCAGGCGGAAACCCGTTTTATGGCGATGACCACAGGCGACATTCAGATCTGGGTGGATGATATGTTCGTCCGCGGGCTGTCTGCCAGCACGATTCGCACCCGGCTTTCGGCTGTTTCAGCCCTGTTTGATATGCACGACGACCCGACCCAGGGTATCAAACGTCCCACGCCAGGGGCGGTCCCGCAAACGGCGAACCTGGATAGCGCCGGGCAGGTTACCAAACTGTTGCGCGCGATTGATCTGGATAACCCACACGGCGCCCAGGATTTTGCCTTGATCGGCACCCTGCTGCTCACTGGCTGGGGCGTTGAGCGCGTGCGCACCCTGGTCTGGGCTGATTTTGTCATGCGTGCTGGGCAAGTGCAGTTGCGCGATAGCCAGGGAAGCATCCCGCTGCCTCGCAACCTGTGGGACATGATCGTGCGCTGTGTCAGGCATTTGCATGGGTCTGTTTCCTTGCCGGCAGGAGCGTATCTGTTTGTAGCCATCGAGGGGTTTGGTGGTGCGCCTACGAAAGTGCAGCCTGGCGCGCGCAAACCGCTTTCTCCCCAGGAAATTAACCGACGTATTGTGCGTTATGTGCGCCTGGCAGGGCTGGGGGGCGCACGGTTGAGCACCAGGGGACTCGCGGTTACCCGGAAGAACCTGGGGGGTGATGCCATGTATGCTGTCATCGAGAAAATCAAGCCGATTTCACCCGGATTGGTTACCCAGGGGCGCAACCTGCGGGTCTGGCGACGGGCGATGGCAGGTTGATCGGGTTCCCAGACCGAGGCGCTTATGATCGCCAGGAGAGGCGCAGCGACGCTGTGCCTCTCCTGGGCGAGATTGAGAGCATGCATGTTTATCGTTAATCAAATTGGGCAGACCTCGGTTGTTGGCAGGTCTATCCAAGTACAACCTTTAGAAGGTGAGCATGGGTCGTTATACGTGGATCAAACTCTATACTGAAATCTTGAGCGACCCAAAGATGGGACGATTGGATGATCGTTTGTGGAGACGCGCCATCGAGTTGTTCATGCTTGCGGGGAGTACGGGAACGACCGGGCAACTGCCGCAAATGGAAGAGATGGAATGGATTCTCAGGGTAAAAAAATCCAACCTGCTTGACGATTTCAACGCCCTGGCAAAAAACGGGATCGTGCACGAAACGCAACACGGAAGTTGGGTCGTTACAAATTTTGCGAAACGGCAGGCGGCCATGAGCGCAACGGAACGGACACAAAAACGCCGCGCAGGTGAAACGGATGCGAAACGCAATCGAAACGAAAAAGTTACAGAAGAAGAAGGAGAAGTAGAAGAAGAAAAAGAAGGAGAGGCAGAGAAAAAAACTCCAGCGGCGGCAGCAGATAATCCTTATGCCACCTACGAGGCCAACATCGGCGTTTTGACCTCGGCCGTCTCTGAGAAGATCAAATTGGCAGAAGCAGATAATCCACCCGGTTGGGTTTCAGAAGCAATTTGCATTGCGGCGCTGCGCAATAAGCTCCGTTGGGATTATGTGGAAGGTATTTTGCGCCGCTGGCAAACCCAGGGCAAGGACTCAGGTGGGAAGGCGCTTGTTGCGCAGGATGCCATTCCGGTTGAAACTGAATTGATGCGCCGTGAACGGCTGGGGATCGGCGTGGAAAGGGCAATGGTGCATGCATGAGCGAGAACAATCTATCCCAAGCAAGAGCCGAGATTATTCCATCGGGGTTGCCGCACAGCCGGGATGCAGAAGAAGCGGTGCTTGGCGCGGTTTTGTTCAGCCCGAACGCCTATTTTGAGGCATCCAGCAAACTGCCGCATGGCGCGCAAGAGTTTTACATCCACCGGCTGCGCTTTATTTGGGAAGCATTCACGGCCTTGAGTGACCGCAATGCGCCCATCGACAGCCTGACCGTCTCGGATGAACTTACCCGGCGCGGGCGGCTTGATGATGTTGGGGGACCGGCTTTTCTGACCGGTCTGCTCAATCAGTGTCCATCCTCCCTGAATGTGGACGAATATGCCCGGACGATTGACGCAGCTTACACCCGGCGCCGCTTGTTGACTGCGGCCAATGAGATCGCCACAGCGGCCTATGACGAGCGGAAATCTCTGGATGAAACCCTGGCCATGGCCAGCGGCGCGCTGGCGACAGCCGTCAACCAGGCTACGCGTTCCCGCCTGTTGAGTGGCAAGCAGGCCATCCGGCAGATGGATGACCGCATCATGGCGCGCCAGAGCGGGGCGGTTTTAGGGGTCTCGACTGGCTATGACGACCTCGACAAGCTTTTTGGCGGTGGGGTTGAAGGAGGCAAAGTGATTTGTATTGCCGGGCGCCCCGGGACTGGCAAATCGGCTTTGTTGACCGGGATGGCCGTCCGCTCGATTTTGAAGGGCTATCATCCGGCGATTTTCAGCATGGAAATGGACAGTGACGAAGTTTCGGAGCGCATGGTTGCTCAAATTTCCGGGATGGATACGCAGGTCATTCATAAAGCCGCGTTTACGGATGAGGAATGGTCGCTCTATAACCAGTCCATCAGTATCCTCAGCAGCCATACCGAGTGGCACATCGACTATACCGCTGGGATGACGCCGGAATATATTGCGCTGCAGTGCGAAATGTTGCAATCGCGCGGCTTGTTGAGCGCGGTTTATATCGACCAATTGGACAAATTGCGCACGCATGAGCGTTTCAGTAAGACGGTTGAAAAATTTGACTACCTGATGAATTCACTCAAGGTCGAAGTTGCGATGCGTTTTGGCGTCCCGGTTTTTGTTTGCGCCCAAATGAATCGGGGGGCAGAAAAAGAAAATAATCGCCGCCCACGTCTTTCTGATTTGAACGAAGGTGGTGAAAAAGATGCGGACGTGGTCATGTTCATCTGGAAGGATGATACCCAGGCGAATATCCGGCATTTGCTGGTCGAAAAGCACCGGGGTGGCCCGGTTGGCATTGTCGATACGGTCTGGCGCGGGCACTGTGTCAGGTTTGAGAGCGCAAAAGAGAGCGTAGTTAGACAGGAGGCCTGAGATGAGCAGAGCAGTTGAACAGTTTTTGCAGATCATTCGTGAGACATGGCGGCAGACCCTATATTGCCCACAATGTGGGTGCGAGACGTGCCACATTGGTCTGGAGAGCGGTCCAGATGAAATTTACACCTGTAGCATTTGCCACAGCCAGAAGGTTTATACGATGAAGTAACGAACGGAAATACACATTCGAGGTTTCATGACAAAAAACAAAATACTTTTGTGCTCCTTTGTTTTGGTCATCCTGCTGAGCGCCTGCGCACCGGATCCACGAAACCAGGCGGACGCCGAAGCGACCAGCATCCAGGCTCAACAAGATGCCGCGGATCAAGCCCAGAAGCGCAGCCAGCAACAGGCCGAATGGGAACTAAAACTGGCCGAGCGCGCACGGATTACTGAACAAATGGTGGCTGCGCTGAAAGTTACCCTGCGTTTTGCGACTATCGCCGCGGCCCTGGGTCTGAGCGGCTGGGGCATTGGTCTTGGCATTGCGGGTGTGCGCATCGGGCAAGCCTTCGGGCAGGCTGCTAACTTGCGGGCTAACCAGATCGAGCTCAACCAGAAAACCGGGCAATATCCGCTGCTGCAGTATGTGGGCCGCGGGTATGTGTCCCTGACCAACCCGAATAATGGCGAGACCTTGCTGCTCAACACGGCCAACCCGGCGGATCGCGAACGTATCGCCGCGGTCGGACAGGTGCAACTCGCCGGGGTCATCACCCGCAATGCCGCATCCCACAAGACCAGGCCAGAGGGCGTTACGGCTCTCGGTTGGTACCAGGCCCAGGTCTTGTTTGATGGTTCCGCACAGGAGCATGACGATGGCTGAGAACGATGTCAGTAAACAGGCTCATCTGCACACCCGGGAAGCCGCGGCAATCAGTCCTTTCCTGCAAAGCGTTGGCACCGGGTTCTTTTTCAGTGCGGCTCTGTTTGCCCTGCTATTCGTGGGCCGGGTGCAGGATGCCTGGAAGATTGCGCTGGTCGCGTTTGTTCTGGTCTCGGCGGCCACCTGGATGGGATTGCAGTACCGGCTGTTGATCCTGACGCGTCTGGATGATTGGAGTGGTGACGACCTGAGCCAGAATACAGTGACTGGCTTTCGTCCGGCGCCAACCGAAACGGTTCACACTGTGCGCGTGAACGTCCACGAAACGGAAAATGGCGCTCATCGCGTTACGGTTGCGCGTTTTATGGCCACTGACAAAGTGATGCGTGAACTGGCAATGGGTTTGCTGCGCGGCAAGCCGTTTACGGAAGCCGAGTGGACTGGACCGGGAAAGCTGCTTGCGTTGGCAAAGTTCCGCGAGATCCGGGATGAGATGCTGGCCCGGCATTTGCTGAAACTCCGCAACCCGAAAACATCGAAACAGGGTTACGAATTGACCCGGTCTGGTGTGGAAGCTATGAGCCAGATCATCATGGCCTCCCCCACTCCGGGTTCAGAACGCGCCTAAAAAGCCTGAATAACGCATGTACGCACGCACGTATGCAGAAAAAGGAGCAATGGAGGCTCAACGATGGCGAATTTTGTGGATGGCGTGGCAATGACCCTGCCCTGGGCTGGCGGCCTTATACCCGCAACCCTGACGTATCAGAACTTGCAAATGGCCGGGTTGGTGGGTTGGCAGGCATTTGTGGTGGCAGGGGTTGTGGAAGGCATGGGGTTCGTGGCTGTGACAACGGTGATCGACATCTATGAACACAACCGGGCCGAGCAGGCCAGCCTGCAGGCGAACACATGGCAGGCTGGGTCACAGACCCACCTTTACGACGGCTCGTTTTGGATTGCTCTGAGCAGCGTATTGCTTTATCTGGGGGCTGTGCTGGTGATCAACACGGTGTTGGATCAGTCGGCAAATCCGGCGAAGATCTGGACCGGTGGGCTGCTTTCGACCTTTGGGGTGCTGGGTGGCGTGATGGTGGCGCTGCGAAACCAGCTCTCGAAAAGGCGCGCGTCGCTGGAATTGGCCGAGAGCCGCACGCGTCAGGTGGAAGCTGACCACGCTGCGCGAGCCCGGGCTGACCGCGACCAGCAGCAGCAAATTCAACTTGAGCTGCAGCGCGAATCCCTGGAGCATCAGCGCAAGATGCAAGCCGATGAACTGCGCATGAAACACGAGCTCGAGTTAAAGAACCAGGATGCGGATGCTCTCCGTAAGTTGGAAAAAGCCCGGGCGGATGGTCTCCGGAGGGTATCCCAACAAGAGCATTGGGGACAGGAGTCCGAACAGAAGTCGCCGGATGCCGTCCAAACGCTCCGGATGGTCTCCGGACTGTCAGCGGAGAGTATCCGGCGTCACCCAAAATTGGGCGCTATGTGGTCGGATGTTCCGGAGAGTGACTACGGATGGTTGGCGGATGCTCCGGCGGGTGCGATTGTCGAAAGGTACGGACTATCCGGCAAGGATCCAGAGCGGATGGCGCGCACCTGGAAGGGCTACGCGCGCGGGAAGTTGGCATCTCCAAAACATAAGAGCGATAACCCTGAGAAGGGGATCCTTGATGATCAACGGTGATGAATACGAAGAAAATATTAAGGCCGGTTATGTTCGGGCTATCGTCCGGCCTGACCAAACTTGAATTCATCCAAGAGACTTACTCACGAATTACTTTTAGGAGCCACAATGACCCAACTCAACGACTTCAAAGCATACATGCAATCTCTTGACCGTTCGCCCGCCACCGTGCGCGGCTATCTGACCGACTTGACCGTTTTTACCCGCTGGCTGGATAGAGACCTTGCCAGCCTGGCATCCGCAATCTGCTGAATTTCGTCTCAGTATGGCAGAGGCAGCCCCAGGATGCGGTAGGCATCGGGATAGCTGTGGGCCAGGGCAACAACGACTGTGTAGTCATCCGGGCTTGCCCGCGTGCCATTCATCCAGCGCGCAATTGTGAATTGAGAGACGCCCAGATGCCTGGAAAACGCTGAAACTGACTTGCGCGAGCTACCGCGCCATGAGGAATATTTATGAAACATCCAATCTGCAAACTCCATTACGCCATCTCCAGTTCTTCGAGTTGCCATTGTACTCCGAATAAAAATTACTCACGGCAT
>CAZHWV010000137.1:0-12079 GCA_964536185.1 uncultured Anaerolinea sp.
ATTGCACCCGTTACCTGGAACTTTGGAATAACGTTTTCATCCAATACAACATGCTCGATACTGGAGCGCTGGAACCTCTGCCCGCTACGCACGTTGATACCGGCATGGGCTTTGAGCGCATCGTCTCGGTATTGCAAGGCGTCGATTCCAATTACAAGACCGACCTGTTCATGCCGATGCTGGAAGTCATTCGCAAACTCAGCGGGCATTCACTGGAACAGGTCTATGCTGATTTTACGCCTTACCGCGTCATCGCCGATCATACCCGCGCGGCTGCTTTTCTGATCGCAGACGGTGTGGTGCCGGGGAATACCGGGCGCAACTACATTTGCCGCATGATCATTCGACGCGCGGCCCGCTTCGCCTCCAAAATCGGTCTAAACGAGCCGTTCCTGGCGAAAGTAGTGGCCCCTGTGGTCGAGGCCTACGGATCATTTTACCCGGAACTGGTTCAGCACAAACAGTCGATCATTGACTCGCTGACCAGGGAGGAGATCCGTTTTGCGCGGACCGTTGAATCGGGGACTGCCTATCTGCAGGGCATGCTCGACGAACTCAAACGAGACGGTAAAAACGTATTAGACGGTCGCAAAGCTTTTGATCTTTATGCCACGTACGGGCTGCCGCTCGAAATTTCCCGCGATATCGCCCGCGAACAGTCGATGGATGTGGAAGAAGCTGGTTTCCGCGCCGCGCGCGAGGAGCACAGCAAAGCCTCTGGCGGTGGCAAAGCCATGGGCTCCATGGGCAGCACCGATACCGAATTCTTCGCCACTATCTTTAAAGATTTGCAGTCAAAAGGAAAATTGGCAGACTCGGTAGAATATGATCCATACACCAGCCCACAATCGACAGGTGAAATCCTGGCTCTGGTCGTCAATGGTCAATGCGTCAATGAAGCCCAGTTTGGCGATAAAGTTGAGGTTATCTTGCCCAAGACCGGCTTTTATATCGAGTCCGGCGGTCAGATGGGTGATACCGGCATTATTCGCCGCCTGCCAACTGCCGGGGGCAGCGCCAAGGATGAAGCGGGTTGGGAAATCGAGGTCAGTGAAGTCCGTCGCCCCGCATCTGGCCTGATCTCACATATCGGCGAAGTGATCAGCGGCAAACCGAAGCTGGGCGATAAAGCCATTGCTGAAGTTGAGCACTCGCGCCGTCACGATATCATGCGCAACCATACCGCCACACACCTGATGCACGCCGCCCTGCACAAAGTACTCGGCGAACATGCGCGCCAGGCTGGTTCATTGGTAGCCCCGGATCGCCTGCGCTTCGACTTCAACCATCCAGATGGGATGACCTCCGAGCAAATTGAAAGCGTCGAAAAGATCGTCAACGAGGCCGTGGCTGCTGATTACGCCGTCAACGCGCGCACAAAATCGCGCGAAGAGGCCATTGCCGAAGGCGCAATGGCACTGTTTGGCGAAAAGTACGGTGATGTGGTCAGAACCATCACAATCATGGAAGCAAACGCGGAAGGATCTGAAGCTGCCCCTGGTCAGTCTCGCGAAAAATATTCGTATGAATTATGCGGCGGCACGCACCTCAAGCGTACCAGCGATATTGGCGCGTTTATCATCGTCAGCGAGGCATCAGCTGCAGCAGGCGTCCGGCGCATCGAAGCCGTCACCGGGCGTGGAGCGTATGAACTCATAGCAAAGCGCTTTAAGGCCTTAAAAACTGTCGCGGCCACATTGAAGTCAAGCGTGGATGAAGTTCCTTCTAAAGTGGAAATTTTACAGGATGAGCTTTCATCTGCGAAAAAACAACTGGCGGCAGCCCGCGCCGAAGTAGCCTTATCCAACTTCAACTTACAGCTTGCCGATATTGAAATGGCAGGTAGTGTGAAATTGCTGGTCACACAGCTCTCATCTGTCGACAAAGACGCCCTCACCCGTCTGGCAGACGCTTTTCGCGCCAAATACCCCGAAAATGGCGTCTGCGTTATCGCCTCCACAAACGCGGATGGTGTCATCATTATGGCCGCCGTAATGCAGGATTTGATCAAACGTGGTGTCAAAGCTGGTGACCTCGTCGGTCACATCTCGCGCCAGCTTGGAGCTGGCGGCGGCGGCGCAGCGCACCTGGCTTTTGGCGGCGGCAAGGACCTTTCGAAGCTGGCTGAGGCCCTCTCCAGTGTCAAAACCTGGCTGGCTGACAAAACCAGGTAGAAACTCTCAACAGGGCAGCCTGGTAGAGCCGGCTGCCCTGTTGCCATTTCCCATCCGATGATCCTGATGCTTTCCGATTTAACTCTTCAACTTGGCGCTTCTAGGTTAAAGCGGCATTTGCTCTTTCTTGCCGCCACAGTTTGCACCGTGCTATTCGTCGGATACCAATTTGGCACCTTTGACGAAGCCATGCACATCCCATTTCTCAAAGACATGGCCAACCCGGCGCTTTATCCTAGTGATAAAATGCTGGCCCTGCACAATATTTATTATTCCTATTTCTGGCTCTTTTTTATCCCTTTTCTTAGGCTTGGTTGGCTTGAGCTGGTGCTTTTTGCTGTCCATATTGTTTCAATCTACTTGAGTTTTTGGGCAATCTGGGAATTAAGTGAAACACTATTTCACAACCATCTGGCTTCATTGATCGGTGTAATTGCATTTATCGTGCCCCACTTCAGTTTTGTTGGGTTCCCAGTTTTTGAGTTTGCCCCGCTCAGCCGCACGGTGGTGCTCCCGTTTTTACTGGTTGCTATGAATCAGTTCCTCAAAGGGCGCGTCATCCTGGCTTTTTTTATTGCCGGGTTGATGTACAACATCCATGTTGTTTCAGTCAACTTCATCCTGGCAATGTTCGGACTGGCCTGCCTGCTAGAATTCTCGCGCATCGGCCTGCGAAAAATTTTACCTGGTATCGCCGTGTTCATCATGGCCGCGCTGCCTGTGCTTTTATGGAAGGCAGGTGGTGATCCGGTCGATCTATCGCTGCGCCCCACCTGGGTAGCCTTCCTAAACCTGACCCTGTTCCGGCACATTTTCGCCATGGTCGGCACATACCCTGGGACCTGGGGGATCATATTAAGCGGACTAAGCGCCCTGGCTTTGTTTTTTATTGGAAGCGGAGCCATTCCCAAAGCAGATTTGCCTCAGTCAGCCATCACATTGCGCAACTTTATCTATGCAGGCATCATCGTCCTGGCAGTCAATGTCATCACGGTGAATTGGCTGCCGGTCACCATCATTATCCAATCTCAGATCGCGCGCATCGGGCTATGGACCCTGATTCTCTCCTATCTATGTTTCGCAAACTTTCTCGCCAGGCTGTACAAAGAGAAAACTCTCTTACCGTCTGCCTTTTGGTTGCTGGTGATTACTTTTATCGTTTCGCCAACCCCAATCCTGCCGCTACTGATCTGGTTGCTCGTGCGTAACGCAAAAAACGACAAAGTTATCAAAACCGCTGCGGTGGCAACTGCGCTCACTTTCCTGGCAAGTTGTGTCTTATTCCTGGCCCTTGGTTTCTGGCATCCCGGTATCTATATCTACGGAGAAAATTCCCCCTGGGTGGACGTTCAGGACTGGGCTCGCGAAAATACCCCGATCAGTGCGCGTTTCATTACACCTCCCGAAAAATGGGGCGTACAGGAAGCGGATTGGCGCGTACATTCCGAGCGCGCCAGCGCTGTCACGCTCTCAGAACTCCTGGTAGCAGCCTTTCAGCCCGGCTATGAAATTGAATGGGCACCGCGTTTTGACCTGCTTGCTCCCGGAGCGCTGCAGCGCTTCAACGGTGATTACTTCTCGAATGTAGAGGTTACCCGCCAGGCTTATACGAGTTTATCAACCGAACAATTGATTAGCGCCTCTTGCCAGTTTGACACGCAGTACATCGTCAGAGAAAAACCATCCCAGCACCCACTGCCGCTGGCCTACGAAAATTCTGCTTTTGTGGTATACGATGTCAGCCAAATAGATTGCAAGTAACGCGAATAACGACTTACACATTTTCAGAGTTCGGAAATTTGTCTAACAGAAACACGGAGATCAGCAAGCAAGCCCAGGAGGAGATTATCATGTCTGAAAAAGATGTGCGCTGGCTTCAGCGTTTTAATAATTTTAACAAAGCCTTTTCCCAATTAAGTGATGCCGTGCAGCTTGCGGAACAGCGTGAACTTTCTAAACTTGAGGAACAGGGATTGCTTCAGGCATTTGAATATACCCATGAACTGGCATGGAACACTTTGAAGGATTTTCTAGAAAATCGCGGCGTTCAAAACATGTATGGTTCTAGAGATGCAACCCGCGAAGCCTTCAAAGCGGGGTTGATTGAAAACGGCGAAACATGGATGGATATGGTCAACAGCCGCAATCTGACCACACATACCTATGATGAAATCACCGCTAGAAAAATCGCGGATATTATCGTCCAGCAGTACTTCAGCGAATTTAAAGACTTGCATGCCAGGCTAACGGAACTTATGGAAGAGGACCTCTCGTGAAATACGGCCTCTCTGAAGCAACAATCCAAAAAATTCAGCAGGTTTTGGCCAAATATCCACAAGTAGAAAAAGCCGTGCTGTATGGCTCACGCGCTAAAGGTAATTTTAAAAACGGTTCAGATATTGACCTGAGCCTGCAAGGCGACAAGGATTTGACTCTGGACATCCTGTATAAAATTGACCGTGAACTCGATGACTTGCTCCTCCCCTATACTATCGATTTATCCATTTTTGAACAACTCTCAAACCCTGATTTTATCGAGCATATTCAACGCGCAGGGGTTATGATTTATAAAAGAAATTGACATGCGCAAAAAAATTTATAACTCATACCAGTAGGTATTGGTTTCCCATTTCTTGAAGCCCATTTTTTGATACAGGCGGTTGGCCGCCGTACGGCGCGGATTACAAGTCAATGAAACGCCCTTCAGCCCCATTTCCCGAGCTGTCTGCAACAAATACTTCACCAAGGCTTCGCCAATACCCTGCCCGCGCAGGCTCTCGTCGACGATGACATCCTCGATATGCGCATGGATACCGCTGGGGGTGCGGAAGACACCCAAAGTCCCCGCGCCGATAATCGGACCATCCTGGCCAGATGCGCGCGCCACGCTCAAAATACTGGGCGAATCCAATAGTCTTTGCAAATCTTCTGAACTTGGAATGGGGGCTTTCGTCAAATGCGGAACAAGCCGTTCGAAAGCAGTCAATAACGCTGGGCTAACACTCTCGACGCGGCTGATAAATATGTTATCCACGAATATTTTCCCAGTGATATCAATAATCCGTTTCAGATCTTATCCTTGCGTCCTGCGGTACCTATCCCGCAGAACAGACATGATCTCGGCTGGCAGGGGATTGACTTTTCCCAGCAATTTCGCGGCCACAACCGTCTTGGCTACACTTTCAAGCTGCTCCAGATAGTTTAAAGCTTCCTCGAGATCCACGCCAAATGTGATGGCGCCATGGTTACGCATCAGGATTGCGTTATGGTCTTTGACATGCTCGCGTATGGCTTCTGCGCTGTCAGCGCTGCGTGCCAGACCCGAGTCAACCCCGCTATCAGGCATGGCAAAGCGAGTAGTCGGTACTGGGCCAAGACCTTCCAACACTTCTGGCAGAACATTAATCGGAAATGGGGTATCAGATACGGTTAATGCAGTTGCATTGACAGGATGGGCATGGATCACAGCACGGATATCTGCGCGCTGCCGGTAAACCTCAAGATGGAGGGGCGCTTCAGAAGAATATTTGCGATTGCGCACCGCATTTGCCTTGATTATGGCGCCATCCAGATCAATGACAATTAAATCATCCGGCTCCAAACGGCCTTTGCACAATTTCGAAGGCGTAATAATCACCCTATCATAGCCCAGGCGCATAGAAATATTACCAACATTAGCATGCATCAGCCCACTAGCGTAGCAAATACGACCCGCTTCTATAATGGACAGGCGTAGATCGCGTTCAGTGGCAAAAGACGATAAATGTAAATGATTCATAGCGCACTCTTCAAGCTGTTGCCTGCAATTTATTTCTGGGCCAGAGACTCAACAGCGCATAGTATCCAACATAAATAAACGAGACCCACACCACCCAGGACGGAACGTTCGGATATTGCATCACTGCCCAAATACCGATAATGCCGTACAGGTATGAGAGTACCAATGTCAGGCTTTTCAAACGTGTATCCCGGCTCGGGTAAACATACTTGATCGGGACAAACACCAGGATATTGAAAAGAACCAGAAATGCCAGATTGAGCCAGGGGTTCAAGCGCATGACCAGCATGTACAGAACGACCACATTCCAATAGGAAGGGAAACCCTTGAAAAAATAGTCATTGGTCTCATCTGTTTTTGCATCCACCTGGGTAAATTGAAAAGCAGATGTGAGTAAAATCAAAAACGCTGTAGCCAGTTTAAACCCATCAGGTAGAAAGTCAGCTTCCACCAGAAAAAGCGCCGGCACGATAACATAGTTAAAATAATCCAAAATATTATCGAGCAATCCACCATCGATGCCGCTGGCGTATGTCTTGACATCCGCCCAGCGCGCCAGCATACCATCAAAGCCATCCACAAACATGGCCAGGATCATCCAAAAAATGGCCTGTTTCCATTCATGCTCGAAAATTGCCAGAAGCGCAAGAAAGCCCCAGATTGCCCCACTGGCCGTGAACAAATGCACAGCATGGGCATAAATCTGGCGATGTAAAGGCAATTGATGATTTGTTGTCATTGTCATCCTGCTCTGCACTGATAACTGAAAAAAAACGAGAGTATCAGCCCAAATTATACCCTGTGAGACCAGCATTGCGACCGACAAAGAAGACAGGCCTGAGAAAATAAAACAGGCGTACCCAATGGTCGGATACGCCTGTTGGTCAATTGTTAGGCTTTGAAGAGACCAATGGTCACCGTTTCGCCGTCAAAAGTATCTGAAATCACTTTCGCTTGTACCGGAGCGCTGGCGAAACTCAGTTCAACGGTCAATGTTTCACCAGTAATGTACTCACGGTGTCTCAAGATGGCATCCTTGAGCACGGGCGAAGCATCCAGGTAGACCCGAATACGGTCGGCCACATCCAGGCCACTTTCCTTGCGGAAATCTTGCAGACGACGAACAAACTCGCGCGCCAGTCCTTCAGCCGCCAATTCAGGCGTCAATTCCGTCACCAGCGCGGCCACGTACGAACCTTCTTCGGCCACAGCAAAACCTTCCTTGGCTAGCGATTTGACTTCAACTTCATTGGGCAGGATCTCGTAAGACTCTCCATTTACATCTACCATCAGTTTGCCATCCATCAAGAGTGAATGCGCAGCCAGCTCACTGTTCAAGGCTAAAATTGCTTTCTGGATTGCCGGGAATTTGTTACCGTACTTCTGTCCCAACTGTTTGGGCAGGGGCTTAACGGTGTGCTGCAAGGCTTCGGTGCTGGCATCCAACAGCCGGACCTTTTTGACATTTAGTTCATCCATTAACAGATCGTCATATAGCTTGACAACACCACGCTCATTGTTGCTAGCCATTGAAAAGGCAGCCTCTGCCAACGGCTGGCGCACTTTTCGATTGGCCTTCGCGCGCGCCGCATGACCAAGTGAAGCCAGGCGCATGATCAGTCCCATATCACGATTTAGCTTCTCGTCCACAAAACTGGCATCCACTTCTGGCCAATTAGCCAGGTGAACTGATTCAGGGGCTTGCGAGTCGCAGGAACGCACAAGGTTTTGGTAGAGCTCATCTGCCAGGAACGGCATAGCCGGGGCAATCAACTTACTCATTGTCACCAGAGCAGTGTAAAGGGTCGCATAAGCAGCCTGTTTGTCAGTATCCGATTCAGACTTCCAAAACCGGCGGCGCGAGCGGCGCAAATACCAGGTTGAAAGATTTTCAACAAATTTTTCCAAGGGACGGGTCGCACCGGTTGGGTCATAACGCTCATAAGCCTCAGTCACATCACGGACAAGGGTGTTGAGTTCAGATAACAGCCATTTATCCAGGTTGCTATAAGCCAGAGTCCCTCGCCCTGTGGCCTGGGTAAGATCAGGCTGCCAACCATCCAGGTTGGCATAAGTCACAAAAAACGAATACACATTCCAAAGTGGGATCGTGAAGTTACGCAATGCATCGCCCACCAGGTCTAGAGAGAAGCGGCGCTCATTGCCAGGCGGCGTGGCAGTGTAAAGATACCAACGCAGAGCATCCGCGCCATGAATATTTAACACATCCCAGGGTTGGACAATATTCCCCAATGATTTCGACATCTTTCGCCCTTCAGCATCCTGAATATGGCCTGGACTGATAACATTTTTAAAAGCCACACTTTCAAACAACATGGTACTGATGGCATGCAGCGAGTAAAACCAACCACGGGTTTGGTCAACTGCTTCGGAGATGTAATCCGCCGGGTATTGCTGTGCGAATTTCTCCTTGTTTTCGAATGGATAATGCCACTGCGCGTAAGGCATCGCGCCCGAGTCAAACCAAACGTCGATTAGCTCAGGAACACGCGACATCTTACCGCCACACTGCTGGCAGGCAAAGTGGACGCTATCGACATAAGGGCGATGCATATCCAGATTGGTCATATCGCGCCCGGTCAATTGGCCAAGCTCCTCCAGCGAACCAATACAGTGCTGATGCCGGCAATCAGCACACTCCCAAATCGGCAGCGGCGTACCCCAATAACGTTCACGTGATAGCGCCCAATCGATGTTATTCGCCAGCCAGTTTCCAAAGCGGCCATCCCTGAGGTGATCCGGCACCCAATTGATGGTCTGATTCAACTGGACGAGTTTGTCCTTGAACTGGCTGGTGCGGATATACCAGGCCTCGCGCGCATAATAGAGTAATGGCGTCTTGCAGCGCCAACAGAAAGGATAAGTATGCGTATATGACTCAGCCCGGAAAAGCAGACCCCGGTTGCGCAAATCGGTCTGGATGGATTCGTCAGCATCTTTGACGAATACGCCTCGCCATGGGGTCACTTCGGGGATAAAAGTGCCATCCGGTGCGACGGTCATAATAATTGGCAGGTCAAATTCCATGCCTACCTTCATATCGTCCGCGCCAAACGCCGGAGCGATATGAACCAGACCGGTACCATCCTCGGTGGTCACAAAATCTGCCAGGACCACAAAATGCGCGGGTTTTTCTGGCGGCAAAAATGTAAAAAGGGGTTTATATTTTGTGCCCTTCAGCTTTTTGCCTTTAAAGGTTTCCAGTACTTTAACTTCTTCACCACGGAATACTTTTTCCAACAGGGCCTGGGCTAAAATTAGTTTTTCAGTACCGCCCTCGCCAAGTGAATGCTCCACTTTGACGTAATCCACGTCTGCCCCAGCAGCCACGGCAACATTAGCGGGCAGCGTCCAGGGCGTAGTCGTCCAGACCAGCAGCGAAGTACCGGGTTCATCCATCAATGGCAGGCGCACAAACACAGACGGGTCGACCGCATCTTCGTAACCCTGGGCTACTTCGTGATCAGAAAGCGGCGTTCCACAACGCGGGCAATACGGGACAACTTTGAAACCCTGGTAAAGCAGATCTTTATCCCAGAATTGGCGCAAAATCCACCAAACTGACTCGATATAATCGTTGGTGAAAGTAACATAGGCAGTTTTCAAGTCGACCCAGAAAGCAATGCGATCTGTCAGTCGTTCCCAATCCTGGATGTAATCGAATGCGGATTTGCGGCATTCCTCGTTAAATTTAGCAATGCCGTATTCCTCGATTTGCTGCTTATTTGTAAAACCATGGCGTTTCTCAACTTCGATTTCGACCGGCAAACCATGTGTATCCCAGCCACCGCGCCGCGAAACATGGTAACCACGCATGATCTTATAACGCGGAAACATGTCCTTGAATGCGCGCGCCAGGACATGATGCACCCCAGGTTTACCGTTGGCAGTCGGTGGTCCCTCATAAAAGACATATTCCGGACCACCCTCTCGCGTCGAGAGCGTCTTTTCAAAGATTTTTTCCTTCTTCCAGGATTTCAGCACGGCTTCTTCCATAGCCGGGACATCGAACTTGGGAGAGACTGGTTTGAATGACATACACACCTCCGATAGAAAACAAAAACTCTCATCCACTCAGGGACGAGAGCCAGATACACTCACGCGGTACCACCCAGTTTCCTGCACAGCAGGCACTTTAACGAGGACTTGTTTCCGCAGCCTCTCGTCTTTTTAACGGGAACGAAACCGTCTTTCTTACTTGCTTTCGCTTTCAGATCGAAGCTCCGGAAGGATTTTCGGCCTGTCTCACTGATTCGGCTCACACCAACCCGAACTCGCTGGCAGATCCACAGACTTACTCGTTTCCATCATCACCTTTGTTTCGCCGTATTATACCCAGTTCGGGCTTGCAGGGCAAGCGCTCACAAACTTTCCAGGGTAAAAACCGTAATTTCAGGCCGGCAGTTAATCCTGATATAAGGCGGGGTCATCCCAACTCCCCGGTTGGTGTACTGGTACATGGATCCAACCTGGTATAACCCTTGTGGATACTTACGACCAAAGCGTGGCAAAACTGGCGCCCCGAGCAGCGGCAAATTCACCTGCCCGCCGTGCGAATGACCGGAAATCTGCAGATCAAAGCGACCCGTGGCTGCGCTTTCATCGGCGAAATCAGGCTCATGGACCATCAAGATTGCGCAGCCCTGTTCAGGCAGTTTTTCCAGCACTTTCTCAATTCGATTCTGGCCAACATACACATCGTCAACACCCGCGAAATTTATAAATTCCTTTCCAATTTGAACAGTTTGCACAGCATTGACCAACACTCGCACCCCGCTGCGCTGAAACATCGATAATATTTTCGGAGTATCAGCCCAGTGATCATGATTCCCTAACACTGCCAGCGTTTGGCACTGTGCCGCCACGTTCTTCAGTTCCGCCTCCATCCCACGCAAATCCGCTTGGCTTGTAGATTCACCAAAGCGGCTGAGCACAAAGTCACCAGTCAGCGCCACGATATTAGGAGCAAGCGTTTTTACAATGGCAAATACCTGCTTTAAGCGCTCAATATTCATCCAGCCACCCAGGTGAATATCACTGACCTGTGCAATCCGAATCCCGGAAAACGAAACCGGCAAACGCGGCAAGACCAGGCGTACCTGCTGAACATCCAGCCAGTCAGATTCATCCTTAAGAAAATACGCACCACCAGCTGCCGCAACCAACATAACCAGCCCGGAAATTTTCAAGAGCTTCAGAAAATCCCGCCGTGAGATTCGAGATTTGGGCTTAGAATTCAATTTAATAGTATTCATCTCATCTTGTCAGGAATTAAAATGTCCGTTCTTCAATTTGGAAACTTGCAGATTATAGCTGAATTTGACGATCACACCGCGGTTATGGGCGGAACCATCCTGAGCGGGAAAAATGTCTCGCTCCAAACTCCGCCAACACCCCGTTCTTACTACTCTCATGGTTGGCAATCCTGGTCACTGGCAGCCTGGACCGGCTTGACAAGGCTGCCCCACCCAAAGCCTGCGCTGCTTAATCCAATGCAAGTCGACCCGGTCTATGCGAAGCACCCATCTCCTAACGGCTCCTGGTTGGGAGCTGTAGAATTTGTGGATGGCAATATCCTGCTGCTCGGCGCTCTCGGTCTCGATAGCCATGTCCAATTGCGCGACGGAACACTCCAAGGTTGGTATGAGAATGAACCGGGCGAATCCACCGCGCAGCAGTGGTTTGTTGGCTTTGGCGCCGAAATCGATGTATTTCACACATACGCGCAGCTTTTAGGTCAAAAATTTGGGCTCAGCCAAACAAAAACAGCACAGCGTGTATGGTGTTCATGGTACAGCCTGTATACAGCCATTGATGAAAATATTTTGCACACTATCTTTGATGGTCTTGGTGATCTTCCATTTGACGTCCTGCAGGTTGATGATGGCTGGCAAACCTGCATTGGTGATTGGCAGAGCAATACAAAATTCCCATCAGGAATGAAAGACCTGGCCGAAAAGATCAAGACGACAGGCCGAAAAGCCGGTTTGTGGCTCGCCCCGCTCCTGGTAGTTCCATCTTCTACAATTTATCGCGAACACCCTGATTGGTTGCTGCGGGATACGCAGGGAAAACTTGTCTCGGCTGGCTTCAATTGGGGAGACAA
>CAZHWV010000138.1:0-2902 GCA_964536185.1 uncultured Anaerolinea sp.
CATGAAGTTGCCAAGATTGAACAGCTCAGCGATGATGATCTGCGCGAGATGATCGATATGGACCTCGTTCAGGCCCATCGCGCCCGCGGGCTTTCCCCGGATCATCCCTTTATTCGTGGCACAGCGCAGAACCCGGATGTCTACTTCCAAGGACGTGAGACGGTCAACCCGTTCTACACTGCTCTCCCCGGTATTGTCCAGGCGGAGATGGATAAATTCGCGAAGCTGACCGGGCGCCAGTATCACCTATTCGACTATGTGGGTCATCCCGAAGCTGAAAGAATTGCCATCGTGATGGGCTCCGGTGGTGAAACCCTCGAGACGACGGTCAATTACCTGGTAGAAAAAGGCGAACGTGTTGGTGTGCTCCGTGTTCGCCTCTATCGTCCCTTTGATATGGAAGCTTTTGTAAAAACTTTACCGAAGAGTGTCAAATCAATTGTTGTGCTAGACCGCACCAAGGAACCTGGCGCGTCAGGCGAACCCATGTACCTGGATATCATCAACGCCCTGTTCGAATCGGGCCGCAGCGACATCAAAGTCATCGGTGGTCGTTATGGTCTTTCTTCCAAGGAATTTACTCCGGCGATGGCAAAGGCAGTCTTGGACGAGCTGAGCAAGTCTGCACCGAAGAAGCACTTCACGGTAGGTATCAATGACGATGTTTCACATACCAGTTTGGATGTCGATTCATCTTTCAGCGTTGAATTCCCCGAAACTGTGCGCTGTGTATTCATCGGCCTGGGGGCAGATGGTACCGTCGGCGCGAACAAGAACTCGATCAAGATCATTGGTGAAGAGACCGAGAACTATGCCCAGGGTTTCTTCTACTACGACTCGAAGAAGTCGGGCACTTTGACCGCCTCACATTTGCGCTTTGGCCCCAAACCCTTGAAGGCGCCTTACTTGATTGCCGCAAATACAGCCAATTTTGTCGCTTGCCATCAGTTTAGTTTCCTGGAACGCTACGATATCTTGAAGTATGCCCAACCAGGCGGGACTTTTCTGCTTAATAGCAATTTTGGCACGGATGATGTTTGGGACAACCTGCCCGTCGAAGTTCAGCAGGTCATTATTGACAAGAAACTTAAGTTCTACAACATCAATGCCTATGAAGTAGCCGATCTGACCGGCATGGGCAGCCGGGTGAACACCATTATGCAGACCTGTTTCTTCGCTATATCTGGTGTACTGCCGCGCGAACAGGCCATTGCTGAGATCAAACATTCCATCGAAAAAACATATGGCAAACGAGGTGAAGCAGTTGTTAAGCAAAACTTCGAAGCCGTTGATCAGACCCTGGCTCACCTGTGTGAGATCAAAGTTCCGGCTAAAGCCAGCAGTTTGATCGCCATGCGTGCCCGGGTCCCCGTCGAAGCACCCGATTTTGTCAAAAAGACTTTAGGACCGATCATTGCTCTCGAAGGAGAGGAAGTGCCCGTTTCGGCCATGCCGATCGATGGAACCTTCCCGAGTGGCACGACCCAATGGGAAAAGCGCAACATCGCGCTTGAAATTCCAGTATGGGAACCAGACCTGTGTATCCAATGTGGTAAATGCGTGTTTGTTTGCCCGCATGCAGTCATTCGCCATAAGGTTTATGCTACTGCTGCGCTCAAGGATGCCCCGGCTACCTTCAAGCACATGGACTCGAAGTTCAAAGAATTTCCAGGAATGGCATATACCGTTCAGGTTGCTCCTGAAGACTGCACCGGCTGCACCCTTTGTATTGAAGCCTGCCCGGTGAAGGACAAGACCCAGGTTGGTCGCAAAGCTGTTAATATGGCGGCTCAGCCGCCCCTGCGCGAAAGCGAATCTGCGAATTGGGACTTTTTCTTCAAGCTGCCTGAGGTTGACCGTACCCTGATCAGCCCCGCCACAATTAAGAATTCGCAGTTGCTGCAACCGTTGTTTGAGTTCTCCGGCGCATGTGCAGGTTGCGGTGAAACCCCGTATGTCAAGCTGGTTTCACAACTCTTTGGTGATCGCGCCATCATTGCCAATGCCACTGGCTGTACGTCCATTTACGGTGGCAACCTGCCGACCACGCCGTGGTCCGTCAACAAAGAAGGGCGTGGTCCGGCCTGGTCAAATTCGTTATTTGAAGATAACGCTGAGTTCGGCCTTGGCATGCGCCTGACTCTCGATAAACAAACTGAATATATCCACTTCTTGCTGAAGCAAATGTCTGCCGAATTGGGGACGCTTGCAGAGGAACTCATCACTGCCGACCAGTCTACTGAACTGGGCATCAAACAGCAGCGTGAGCGTGTGGAGGTACTTAAAAAGCTGATTGTGAGCAAGACAGATCCAAAATCTCGCGATTTGCTCAGCCTGGCAGACCTGCTGGTCAAGAAGTCTGTCTGGATCATTGGCGGTGACGGCTGGGCCTATGACATTGGCTATGGTGGCCTGGATCACGTGATGGCCTCTGGACGCAATGTCAATATCCTGGTGCTGGATACCGAAGTATATTCGAATACCGGTGGGCAGGCTTCCAAGTCCACCCCGCGCGGCGCGGTAGCCAAGTTCGCCATGAGTGGCAAGGGTATCTCCAAGAAGGATCTCGGCTTGATCGCCATGTCCTACGGTTATGTGTATGTTGCGCGGATTGCCATGGGCTCCAGCGATCAGCAAACCCTTAAAGCTATCCTAGAGGCAGAAGCTTTCGATGGCCCGTCCATCATTATTGCCTATTCGCACTGCATTGCACATGGTATTGATATGGCCAAGGGTCTCGAACAGCAGAAGCTGGCTGTTCAGTCTGGTCACTGGCCGCTCTATCGTTACAATCCAGATCTTATTGCCCAGGGCCAGAACCCACTGAGCATTGACTCGAAGGAACCAACCATCCCGCTGGAACAATATGCCTACAACGAAGCCCGCTATCGCATGCTGGTGC
>CAZHWV010000138.1:2912-11980 GCA_964536185.1 uncultured Anaerolinea sp.
CTGGTGCAAGCCGATGAAGCCCGCGCTGAAATGCTTCTCAAGGAAGCTCAGAATGATGTCAACAAGCATTGGGAATACTATCAGCAGATGGCATCCATGCACTATGCCAAGCCCAATGATGGCGATACTCAGTAAATAAACAGATAGGGGCACGGCATCGCCGTGTCCCTATCTGTTTGCTGCGAAACCGGATCTATTCACCGAAGGATGTTCTTATGACTGACCTTTCCACTCGTTACCTCGGCCTGACCCTTAAAAATCCAATTGTTGCCGCGGCCTCGCCGCTCACGAAAAAAATTGATAGCGCAAAAAAACTGGACGAAGCCGGTGTGGGCGCCATCGTGATGTACTCCCTGTTCGAAGAACAGATTATCCACGAAAGCCTTGAACTGGATCACTACCTCACCCGTGGAACAAACACTTTTGCAGAAGCCCTCACATACCTGCCTGATATTGGCACTTATGCTATGGGTCCAGGGAAATATCTGGATCACCTGACGGCTGTCAAAAAATCTGTCAGCGTTCCTGTTATTGGCAGCCTGAACGGTGTTTCAAAAGGCGGCTGGACCCGCTATGCACATTACATGCAGGAAGCTGGCGCGGATGCCATCGAACTCAATCTCTATTATCTCCCCGCCGATCCTGATTTGACGGCGCTGGAATTAGAGAATACTTATCTCGAGCTTATTGCTGATATTCGCTCTGTCGTTTCTATTCCCCTGTCGGTTAAACTTAATCCATTTACTACGGCTTTGCCCAATTTTGCCCGGCGCTGTGCCGAAGCCGGTGCAAATGGACTGGTGCTCTTTAACCGGTTCTACCAGCCCGATTTCGATTTGGATAACCTGGAGGTAGTTCACAGCCTCGTTTTGAGCACATCTGACGAACTGCGCCTGCCGCTGCGCTGGATCTCCATTCTGTATGGCAAAGTCGATGCTGATCTGGCCCTGACCAGCGGCGTTCACACAGCCACCGATGTCATCAAGTCGATGATGGCAGGTGCTAAGGTTGCCATCATCGCCTCTGAACTGCTCAAAAACGGCTACAGACGGGTTCCTGACATTCTTGCTACCCTGCAATCCTGGATGGAAGAACATGACTATACGTCCATCCAACAAATGCAAGGCAGCATGAGTCAGCAGGCCGTAAAAGAGCCTGCCGCATTTGAGCGCGCCAATTATATGCGCGTGCTTGGTTCATACCGAGATCTACCCTAAACAGTTTGTGCATATCCCCGGTTCTCATCTGGTTGCTAAGTGTAACCTCGTGTAGGCCGAGCACCGGTTGTTTTCAAGTAAAACAATAAAGTCAGGGGCTGTGCCAACGGGCGCAGCCCCTGACTTTATTATTCCAGACGCCCATGGCGTAAGAGCTGCCATCCTGAATCTGGACGATCGCGTTGTGCTACCATCCAATCTGGCACCCCACATCCGCAACGAGGAACCAACGCGCAAAGCATCTCAGATTTCCCTACGGGTGTAATCTGGTTGCGAAATTACAAAAACGCAGTGGATTTATAACTGTTCAAACCGGCTGACAGGCACAACGAACACCGTAGCGCGTTTTTGTTCGTTTACTTCTGCCGTGGTCTTGTTGCGCAGTAATTGGATTGCTGCTTCAACTTGTTCGTCGTCAACACCGATTAACAGGGTGGTGCTGCCCTTGCGGAACAACCCGCCTGTGGAAGCTACGCGTGTCACCCGGAAATTATCCGTTGTCAGGGCCTGGACAACATTGTCCACATCATCATCCTTGAGAATGACAAAAATTAGTTTCATGTCTAAAACTCCTCAAATCGCTCGACTGGCAATGTGAACATTGTAGCACCGCCTACCGTCACTGGGACGGGAGTTGGCATGGGTAGGGGGGACCCTTCAAGCGGAATCGCAAGATATTCGACCCTCTGGCGACAGGAGGTCTGAAGAGCCTTCATCACTTTTTCTTCTTCACCATCGAGTAAGCCGATCAACAGCGTGGCGTTCCGCCGTCCTAGAAACCCCCCTGCGCTTGCCAGGTGGGTTACCGGAGCGTGGATCTGCTCCAGCGCGCGCAGGGCCAGATCTACATCCTGCTCCTGGATTACTGCGGTCATAATGGAATGGATATTGGTTGATTTTGCCATCAAGAACTCCTCAGTCACACGAAACCACTGCGTCGGTTGGGTCGTTCAGTATAACGGGTTTTCCATTTGGAAAGATGACTTCGGTCTGTCCCATCTGACGGGTCACCGTCAGTCCTTTATATTTTACCGTAACAGGCCAGGGGAATAGGTTTTCTCCTGTGAGAATCACCCGTTTTGGAGATTGGATTTCCACACCCAGGGCTGTAAGAAACAGCCCCAGCGGGGCCAGTCCTTGCAGCGTATTTCGTTCGCCTAGACCTGCGCCGGTTTCGGCATGGTAAGCGCGATAAAATGCCTGGGAGCGCTTGAGATTCTGAATGACTGCTGTAATGATGTGTGCGGTCAGCCGGACAGCTTCTCGGCGGTAGCCATAGGCGAGTAGACCTTCACCGATCAGATGATTCCAGGGTAAGTGGACGCTATTGCTGACTGCATCGGCTTCATTGATAAAAAAACGTGGTAAGGCTGGAATTCCATAAGGGTGGTCAAATTGGTTGGCGTCAAGAATTGTGCGGTAGACCATGGAATGGGCATCATGTTTGCTGGGGATACCAGCCCAGAGCGGCAAAAGCAGGGTATGGTCAGCAATGGTGAGGTCTACCGTCTGGATGTTGATGCGGTCATGGCGGTTGAGTCCCTCAAAATCAAAAACCCCCAGCGCGGTGTAGACTTTTTCGGTGGTGGCTACCGCGCCACTGGAACTGTAAGTAAAATTATGGGTATCAAGTATTTCGGTTTGTTCCTGTCCGTTAATTTCTCCCGAGATGATGACGCGAGGACGTTTTCGCGCTTCGTTTTGACCCAGGATTCGGATGATGAGTCGCACGGGTTGCTTAAATTCTTTTTGTAATTTTATTGAAGGTGCGGCCTGGCGCTCGCTAAGCAACTTCCCAGGCAGGCTTAAATGCGTGTCCCGGTCTGTGTAGTGATAGAACAGGCCATCAACATCCCAACAAGCTTGAACGCCCAGCCGGAGTGTTTCTGACTGGGCCTTAAGTGTAATGATGTCAGATGCGCGTCCTAAAAGCTCGGCTATTTTTATGAGGCACTGTGCCTCATGGTAAAGCGCTGCCGATAATGCCGGACTTTGCACAGTAGTGATGTTTGTGCCTTTTGACCAGGGATGCCAACCGTCAAAAAGCGGATTTTCTTCAAAGCCGGTCTGGCTGGGGTGTTGCCATTCTGGCAGCCCGTTGCGGTCATGATCCCGTGCCGGGGAAAACCAGGCCCAGAAAAAAGTCAGCAGTGCGGGGTAAACGGAAGCGATGAACTCTTTGTCATGGCCTGGGGACGCCAGGCGCCAAACCAGGCTGGCGAGGTAAGGCGCGGCCAAAAAACGTCCGCGTTGGCCTGCCAACCCAGGTTTGCAATCGATAGTGCCGTTATGTGTATCTTGAACAGCAATAAAATTTAGTAGAATGTCACGCGCCAGTTTTGGGGCAGCGGGCAATAGTGTTGATAGGTAATACGCTTCCATGGCTGGCTGGCCGTTCCAAAAATGCTGGTAATCGCTGCCATCGCCGATGCGTGAATAGCCCTGATCAGGTTGGCGTGACAAGACGAAGCTGGTATGCGGCAGGTGCTTGCTCGGCCCCATGAGCAGGCTGAAGGCGGTCTTTTGCGTGAAGGCAAGCGCGGCATCCCAATCCGGATCGCCAGTGAAAATTTCCACTGTTTGACTGGTGTTGAGTATTTCAATAAATGCTTTTTCAGCATCAAAGGGACGTGCTACAGTTTTACGTGCTAACTCAAACGAATCTTGAGTGTCTTTTAGCGTTGCCAGTGCCCAGGTTACCTGTCGTGAGGTGCCAGGGGCCAGGTCGAGCATGAGCGCCAGTGATGAGTACGGCCCGGGTCCAGACTGTGGCCCTCCGGTAAGAAATAAAACCGGGCGAAGATCATCCACCTGCCCTTCGAGTGTGGTTACGGATTGGCGCAGGTTGGTGGTCATATTTTGACCTTCCAGCGGTATCAATTGTCCAATCAGTTCGAAACGGATCGGATGCTGGATAGGGGAGTGGTTCGTTATGGTGAAGCGTCCGGCGGCAACTTGCGACGCGGCTACCCAATAATCGGCAGTAACGTCCACGTCTGGATACGGAGAAAATGTTATTGAGAGAAAGTTGGGATAAAAGGTGATTATTCGCGGTGGAGTGGCAAATTCTGATGGGTCGTTGGTTGCTTTTCCGTTTTCGGTAAAACGTGGAAAAATTCGCATTAGACGCGCGCGCAGGCCAAAGGTAGTGCGCAGCGCCAGGGCCGATGGGTCGCCGCCGCTTAAGTCCAGATCCCAGATATGGTCATTGACGTAGTCGGGGGTGGTTAAACGAGCGTCGGCAGCGATGGTCAGTTGAAGCGGGTCACCAGGGGAAAGATTCCAAGTACGCATACTGTAACTATTGTACGTGTAACAACGCCGCAGGTCAAAGGGGAAATGATAGGTAGGCTACTGTAACTGTTCGAGTAATTTTGCGTGTAGAACCGGGTTGGCGGCTACCACTGATTGCGGTGAGCTTAAATAATCTGTCTTGCCTTTTACATTGGTTACAAGTGCCCCGGCCTGTTCAGCGATCAAACCGGCGGCGGCTATATCCCAGGCCTTGAGGGAAAGCTCCCAATACCCATCCAGGCGTCCAGCGGCAATGTAACACAGGTCGAGTGCGGCAGATCCCAGCCGGCGTACGCCTTGTGTCATCCGGCCTAATTTAGCAAAATAATCAAAGTTACTTGGGTTGGAGTGCCATGAATCATAGGGAAACCCTGTCACCATCAGGCTTTTTTGTAATTCTTCCACGCCGGTTACCTTGAGAGGGCGCCCGTTTACCCAGGCACCTTTGCTGCGTTCGGCGCTGAACATCTCGTTGCGCATTGGGTCGTATACAGCGCCAAGCAGTACCTGGCCGTTGAAGGAATAGGCGATCGAAACGCAGAACAATGGCACACCATGGGCGTAATTTACTGTTCCATCCAGCGGGTCAATGATCCATAAGTGTTCAGACTGTGTCTGGCTGGCACCCGATTCCTCGGCCAGAAAGCTGTGTCCGGGGAATTGATGGTTGATCTCGTCAATTAGGAATTTTTCAGAAGCATGATCAACTTCTGTGACCAGGTCGATTACCCCTTTAAAGTCTACCTGGTGGTCTTTTTCATAACTATCAAACAAAATTTGGCCGGCCTGGCGCGCAAGACGCTCCAGGTCGGCCAGAGTCGGCTGGGTCATATTTTATTCTCCTGATTTTTATTTTCTTTCTTTACCGGATTACCTTGATTTCGAGATCACGGAAATCAGGGTAATCCCATATTTTTCGAATCATGGTTAAGATTTTTTAAAATTATCGAGCGCGCTATAGGCTTTCTGCAGCTCGATTTGGATGCTTTCTCGATCGCTGAGAGCGAGTTGAAGCATCGATTGGAAGGCTGGGCGTTGTTCCTCGGGTAGGCTGGGGATAAGCCGTTCGCTGCGGGCGATTTGGCTATTCTTGTGCTGTAGTTTTTGTTCCAGGCGTTCCAGGTATCCTTTGTAAAATTCCTGCATGTTCAAAGGCTCTGCAGGGTTGACTGCATCCTGTGTCATGATCTCTGCGATCGTTAGCAGAAAATCTTCCGTATCGATTGGCTTTTCGAGAAAGCGTGTGGCTCCCAAGCTCATCGCAAAATTCTTATCTTCAAGTGTCACAAAAGTGGCAGAAAGGAAAATGACCGGGATGCGGCCCGAATTAGAATTTGATGTGCGTAGTTTTTGGATGAAGGTGTAGCCATCCATGCGGGGCATGAGTATATCGGTGATAATTAGGGCTGGACGGGCCTTCTCAACCATTTCTAGGCCTTCCAAACCGTTATGGGCGCTGACAACTTCATAACCCTTAAAACGCAGCGTAATCTCTAGTAATTCGAGGACGTTCGGTACATCTTCCACCACGAGAATTGGGCCTGAGCGCATACAATTATTTTACTATCATTTGTGTCATCCGACCTTGCAACACGCCGGAATCGTGTAGATTCTTCTATTCACTATCATCCAGGTCGATCGGAACTCCGATTCTCGCGCAAGCTACAACTCGCCACTCCACTCTGCAATCAAGCGCTTGAAATAATCGTCGAGGTATTGGTGGCGATCTTTGGCGACGGTTTTGCCGGTTTTTGTGTACATTCGTTCCTTGATCTTACTTAATTTGAATAAGTGTTCGTGATATGCCGTATGCAGTTCGTCTGGTTCTTTTTGGCCGGTTTGTAAAAACTGAGCGGATGGTGGCGCATAGAATGGGCGTGGCACGCGCGCTGAGTAAGCAATTACGCGCGCAAGACCCACCGCGCCGATGGCGTCCAGCTTATCGGCATCAAATAGGATCTGCGCTTCCAGCGATTGCGGCGGTTCGGATGTGTCGCGGAAGCGGTGCGCGCGAATGCAGTGTTGGACAGCGGCAATCCGCTGTTCGTCCCAGCCTTCGGCAGACAGCACCTCGGCGGCGAAATCAGCAGAAGCGTGATGATGTGTGGCGCGTTTGGCCTGGTCAGCAAGGTTGCTGCCCTCGGCGTCATGGAGCAACGCGGCAGCGCGGACAATTTCCATATCCGCGCCTTCGGCAACCGCCAGGCGTTCGGCCATTCTGTAAACGCGCAGAATGTGATCAAAATCATGAACGGGGTCAGAATCTGTGTACCAGTTACGAGCTTGTTCAATAGTGGGCATGGGCGTATTATCGCAGAAATTTCTAATCCTGTGGGAAAAGTGCATCAGGATTACAATAGATTTCCTATGCCCGATCAACCTCGTTCTTTCCGTGCCGAAGCAGTAGTTCTGCGCCACGCCAACTGGGGCGAGGCTGATCGTATTCTGACCCTTTATACTTGCGAACAGGGAAAGCTGCGCGCTATTGCCAAGGGTGTCCGCAAAATCCGTTCTCATAAGGCGGGTCATCTGGAGCCGTTCACACATATTATCCTGCAGCTCGCCAGAAGCCGTGATATTCCTATCGTCACCCAGGTAGAAACCATCGACCCCTATCTGCCTTTGCGCGAGGATCTTATTCTCACCGGGTATGCATCTTACGTATTGGAACTGCTCGACCGCTTTACCTACGAGCAGGAAGGTGGCAATCTGACGCTGTTTCGCCTGCTTACAGACACTCTGGCTCGTTTGTGCAGTACTGCGGAAGTCTGGGTTGTCGTGCGCTATTATGAGATGCGCCTGCTGGATTTTCTTGGGTTTCGCCCACAGTTGTTTGAGTGCGCCAATTGTCGGGCTGTTGTTCAAGCAGTTGATCAGTTTTTCTCGCCTTCAGCGGGTGGTGTCATTTGCCCCAATTGTGGCCGCGGTCTGCCCGGACTCTGGCCTGTTTCGGTGGAAGTGCTCAAATATTTGCGCCACTTTCAACGCAGTAATTATAACGAGGCGGCTCGGGCCAGGGTTGCGCCAGCTATTCAGAAGGAAGTTGAAACACTTATGCAATCCTATTTCACCTATTTACTCGAGCGTGGTTTGAATACCCCAGGTTTTATTAAAAAAATCAGTGCCTGACAGAATCAATCTGCAACAGCCGGTTGTTTTGGATCAACGCATGCGCCTGGCCCAATTGAGCACAAAAACCCAGGCGACCAGGATTACAAGGGGCTTAAGTATCCGCCAGAGCAGGATTTGGAACCATTTCCATTGCATGGGGTAGATGATATAGGCAATAACCCAACGCGCGATCAGGGTTTGCCCAAGCGGGCTCAACAATATCCGCTGCCGGTAACCTTTCATAGTGAAGTCTCCCAGCTGAAAGGCTTTGACCACTTCTTTGGCTGCCAGCTTGCCATAGCCGAGCGCCATGCTGATCCCTTCACCAAAGATTGGATCTACGCCGGCGGTATCTCCCACCAGTAAGACCCGCGGCACACTGATTTTGTTAAACGGATCAAACCAGCGGATGGGGTATCCCTTCAATTCGTGCTCTGCGAGGCAATAGCCGAAATTTTCCATTTCGGCCGCCAGAGTTTTTTTGAGTGCCGCTCGATTGTTACCTGCCAGGATGTTGGTATCGTAAATACCCCAACAGCGCATGGATTGACCACGCACCTGGGTGGGAAAATCCCAGGTATATCCTGCGATACCTTTCGGGATGGGGAAAAAGTCAAAATACGCATCCTGCCTGGCGTGCTGTTGGTTTTCGTTGGGCAGTGCTAGCACCTCCAGGACTCTGGCGGTATAAACGCGTTCTCGCGGCAAAATGCATCGGCGCACAATTCCGTTTGAACCATCTGCTCCAATAACTATTTTTGCGTGAATAACCCCGCTATCCGTTTCGACGGTTACGCCAGTAGCCTCTGTTTTTACGGTTATGGCTGTGACCCCGGTCTGTATTTCGATGCCCCGTTCCTGCGCTTTGGCTGCCAGCCAGGCATCGAATTCATCCCTGCGGATGATGCGCAGGGTGTGTTGTTGTTCAGGCATGCGAATGGTGAGCCCCTGCCCGGCAAAGTCAAAATGCGCCGCTTGGCTATCTACATGCGGGATTTCGCTTACATCCAGGTCGAGACCCTGCAGGATGATTTCTGCATCCCCAACAAGCCCGCCTGCGCAGAGCTTTTGGCGGGGATAATGCGCTTTTTCGAGCACAAGTATCCGGGATAAGAGTTCCGGCGCCATCCGCTGTAGGTGCAGGGCAGTTGACAGTCCTGCAGGGCCGCCACCGATAATCAGGATATCTTTTTCCATAGAAAATATTGTATTGAACCACGATTGTCTTGTAAAGCGCTCATCTGGCAGCGCGAGTTACGTTGCAAATTGTCGAGATAAAAAAAGCGGCCGGATGGGCCGCTTTATCAAACAAGGCTAAGCAAACTTAGCTTTCCGTGGGTGGCTGTGGGGTTTCTTTCGGTTGGACAGGTTTTTTGCTTACCTTGCTCTTAATCTTCTGGTCTTTTTTCTTTTTCTTTTCCAATTCTCTCTGGCGTTTTTCGTGTT
>CAZHWV010000139.1:0-11926 GCA_964536185.1 uncultured Anaerolinea sp.
TCAACGGCATTTGATCGCCGGTTTTTGCGAATTTGCGCGGTGGCCTGGTAGCCATCCATGCCCGGCATCTGGATGTCCATCAATATGGCATCATAGCTGCCCTGACCGGCCATCTGAACAGCTTGTTCGCCGTCGTCGGCAAGCGAAACCAGCAACCCCATTTGTTGCAGGATCTCGACTGCCACCATCTGGTTAATTTCGTTGTCTTCCACCAGCAAAATATGTTTGCCACGCAATTTATCCAGCGTTTCTGGTAAGATTGTTTCGTGCTTGGGCCGGAGTTCGGTCAGCGCCTGATGCCCCATGACCTGCATAACAGTGTCAAACAACTGCGAACGGGTGATGGGTTTTAGCAGGCTGCCATTCAGTCCCTCAGCACTGGCTTTTTGCACTACATCTTCCCGGTTGCCAAGCAGAATTATTGGCGAACTAGCCAAACGCGCATCGCTTTTGATGCGCCGGGCTGCTGCCAACCCATCGACCTGACCAGAAAATTTCCAGTCCATTAATACCAGCCTGAAAGGGTCATCCCCGGCTTGATCCAGCAGCAGCAAACCTTCTTCAGCGCTCTGGGTTGTAGTTACTTTGAAAGCAAAGGATTCCAGCGTGCTTTGCAGGAATTCCTGCGTGGCGGCATGCTGATCCACCACCAACACACGCAAGCCTGCCAGCTCAGGGACAACCTGCGCCGCGCCAAAGGATCCTGCCAGACTAATCGTGGGGTTGGGTTCGGGCTGCTGCTCCACTGCAATTATGAAGGTAAATACAGAACCAACTCCGCTCTGGCTCTCGGCCCAAATATCTCCACCCATCATTTTCACCAACCTCTGGCTGATCGTCAGCCCCAGGCCTGTGCCCCCAAATTTTCGGCTGGTGGATGTATCGGCCTGGCTAAATGGTTGAAACAGGTGTGAGATTTGTTCTTCCGTCATTCCAATGCCCGTGTCGCGCACCGAGAATTCAAGCACTGCCTGGTGATTCGATTTGCTTAGCAAATCGTGGTAGGAAAACCGCTTCGCTTGGTGGGACAACTGCTTCGCGCGCTCGATCAACCTGACCTTGAGAACAATTTCGCCCGCCTGGGTAAACTTAATGGCATTACTCACCAGGTTGAGCAATACCTGGCCCAGCCGTTGTGGATCACCGATTAGCAGGCGTGGGACATTCACTTCGGTGTGGAAGACCAGTTCCAGGTCCTTCGCATGCGCGCGCGCAGCCAGCAAGTCAGAGAGGTCGTGAAATACATCATCCAGGTTGAAATCCACCCGCTCGATATTCAATTTCCCGGCTTCGATTTTCGAGAAGTTTAAAATATCGTTAATGGTCGTCGTCAATGTTTCAGCGGATGACTGTAGACGAGTGAGATAATCACGTTGTTTATCACTCAGGTCCGTTTGCAAAGCCAAATATGCCAGACCCATCACACCATTCAATGGGGTGCGGATCTCATGACTCATGACGGCTAGAAAATCGCTCTTGGCTCGGCTGGCAGATTCGGCCTGTTCTTTGGCAATCTCCAACTCCGCGGTCCGCTTGCTGACAATTTCTTCGAGGTGATCACGGTGCTGCCGCAGTTCGGCCTCGGCTCGCTGGCGCTCAACGATCTCAGCCGAAAGCGCCGCAGTTCTGGCCTCCACCAAGTTTTCCAGATCATCGTTCAGAGAATGGAGTTCGTCCTGCGCCTGGGTTAATTCGGTGTTTCGATGGATCGCCGCCTCAAAGGTGGAAAGAAGAAGGGTGAGCATGCGCTGCGGATTGGTGGTGATTAGACGTTTTTGGCCTGCCATGGAGATTTCCAACTCAATGCTCGCCCGTTCTCCGAATGGCGATGAATAGGCGAGCAGGGTGCGCTCAACGTGCTCAAGGAGATATTTCTCTTTATAGGGTTTGGTGATAAAACTATCAGCTCCACAGACCAGACCATCGACCACATCCTGTTTGTCGGAAAGAGCAGTCAACAGGATCACCGGGATGTCGCGGGAATTCTCATTTGCCTTGATCTGCGCACAAAGTTCATAGCCACTCATGCCCGGCATGATAATGTCAGTGATCACCAGGGATGGCTTGTTCCCAGCCAGGAAAGCCAGGGCCTGCCTGCCATTATTGGCCAGCGTGACCAGGTATCCCTGTTTCTCAAGGATGTTTCTCAACTGCTCCGCCTGCGTGATGCTGTCCTCAACAGCCAGAATTTTGACCGGATCCTGGACAGGTTTGAGTTGGGCGCTCATGATGCACGTCTTTCCTTGAGCTGCTTTTTATGAGCATACATGGCAGCATCGGCCTGTTCCAGCAGGTCGTTGATACTGACCTGGTTGTTTGGGCTAAAGTGTGCCAGCCCAACGCTCAACGAAAGATTCTGGAGATGGGGTCCATTGCCATTCATCTGTTCAAGATTCTTTTTCAGACGGATTACCGCAGCCTGGGCAGTCTCCAAGTCGCAATTTGCAAACAGGGCAGTAAACTCATCACCTCCGATGCGAGCCAGGGTATCACAGCCCCGGAAAGTTTGTTTCATGATACTGGCGATGGCGCAGAGAGCTTGATCGCCCTGCGAATGACCAAAGGCGTCATTGATTTGTTTCAAATCGTTCAAATCCGCGTAGAGTAGGGCAAATTCATCCCCTTCGCGGAGCGCCTGCCGCCAATGGTGCTCGGCCAGCAGGATGAAACCACGCCGGTTGTGCAAACCTGTCAATTCATCAGACAAAGATAGAGATCGCAATTCAGCCTGCAAACGTTCGCGTTCGATGATCTCATTCGAAAGGGCTGCCGTCCTTTGCTCCACCTTGGCTTCAAGATCCTCGTTCAGCAAAGTCAGCTCATCCTGCGTTTGGGCGAGTTCGATGTTCCGCTGAACCGCCGCCTGGTAAGTGGAAAGCAACAGGCTGAGCATTTGCTGAGGGTGTGTGCTGATCACACGGCGTTTGCCTGCAAATGGGATTTCTACCTCCACCCGCGCCTGTTCGCCTTTGCCTAGTCTCCAAGTGGCAAGGAGCCGTTCAATGTGCTTGAGCAGGTAATGCGCACTGTATGGTTTGGTGATAAAACTGTCTGCCTGACAGGCCAGACCTTCCAAAACATCTTCTTCATCGGAGAGGGTGGTCAGCAGGATGACAGGGATGTCACAGGTATGCTCATCTGTTTTGATCTGTTGGCAGAGTTGATAGCCGTTCATCTCTGGCATGACGATGTCGCTGATGACCAGCGCCGGTTGATGCTCGTTTAGAAGGGCCAGGGCCTGCCGGCCATCCCTGGCGATCGTCACCGCGTAATCCCGCCTCTCCAAAATGTTTCTCAACTGCTCCGCCTGTGTGGGGCTATCCTCGGCGATGAGAATTTCTATTCGGGGTTCCGCAGAGATCAATTTGCCGCTGAAGGAACTACCGCTTCGCGTCATCCGCCGCCCCCATTGGTTTTCACAAAACCAGCCAGCAGAGCGCCAATAGCATCAGGCGGCAGGATGCGCATGGCCGCGCCGAGTTTAATCGCCTCGCCGGGCATGCCATGCACGATCGAACTGGCTTCATCCTGGGCAATGGTAAGCGCGCCCATATCCTTCATGAGCTTCAATTCATCGGCCCCATCTCTGCCCATCCCTGTGAGCAACACACCTGCCGCTCGCGGGCCCATAACCTGGGCTACAGAGCGAAAGAGATAAGCCACCGAAGGCCGCAGACCATTCTCAGGCGCATGATTGCTTAGAATTATGCGCGGCCCCTGCGAAACCCCCATGTGGAAGCCGTCCGGGGCAACGTAGCCGTGCCCAGGCATAAGGTGCTGTCCATGTGTGGCGATGTGCACAGGAAAACGTGAGGCGCCAGACAGCCATCCGGCAAAGCCATCGACAAACCCAGGCGCAATATGCTGAACGATGAGAATTGGCACTACCAGCTCAGGCGGCAAAAGGGATAGGATCTTGAGCAACACCGGAGGTCCGCCAGTCGAAGCGCCGATGGCAACCAGTTGGATTCCGCTGGTTGCCGTAACCTGCTCCGGCGCAAGCGGCGGCGCGGGTAGGCGGGGTTGGGTCGTACGGGTAAGACGCCGAACAACCTTGATCTCGGACATCATTTTTACCGTCCGGATCAATTCCCTGGCGGCGGTCTTATGCTCCGGGTGTCCGATTCCTGGCGGCCGCAGCACAACCGCCAATGCTCCGGCTTCCTGTGCGCGGAACGTGGATGCAACCTCTTTGGCGTCGGTGCTGGCGCTCACGATGACGATCGGCGTTGGTACATTTTCCATGATGGCGCGGGTAGCCTCAAAGCCATTCAGTTTCGGCATGTGAATATCCATCGTGATCACATCCGGGCGGTTTTCCAGTACTTTGGTCAGGGCTTCCGCGCCATCGTTGGCGATGCCCACCACCTGGAGGGCAGGATCTGAGCTGAGAAGGTGGGTCAGAAATTCCTGCGCCACTCGTGAATCTTCGACAATGAGAACCTTGATCATGTTGGTCTCCAGGTCGTCGTATTCACAGTAATCTCTGAATTACTTTCAATAAATTGTTCTGGCTAAAACTGCTTTTGATGATATAAGCGTTTGCGCCAACTTCGATACCACGCTCTCGATCCCGGCGCGATTCGAGTGCCGTTACCAGCACGATCGGCAAATCAGCCAGTTTTTTATCTCCGCGAATTTTGCTCGTCAGCTCAAAACCGCTCATGCGCGGCATATCCACATCCGAGACCACCAGGTCAAATTCTCCACTGACCAGCTGGGTGTAGGCATCCACGCCATCCACGGCGGTGCTGACCTGAAAGCCGCCTGTTTCCAGGATTGTCTTGAGCAGCGAGCGCGCCGTGATCGAATCTTCCGCGACCATGATGCGCGCGATGTGAGTTGGAACCTTTTCGAATCTTGCCAGTGCTGCAGCCCCAGGGCGCACGGCTGAGACCATTAAGTCTGCTACATTGATGATGGGCACCACAGTACCGGCGCCCAGAATGGTAGCACCGGAGATGTTGCGTACGCGGCTCAATTGCTTCCCCAGCCCCTTTACCAGCACCTCTTCTTCGGTCAGCACCTCATCCACCTGAACAGCGATGCGCTTTTCGGCTGAAACCAAAATTAGAACTGCTATATGGTCTGCAGTCGCAAGGCTCAAATCATTGTTCTGGTCGCTTCCAGTGGTGCTAACTGGCAATCCCAAAACGTCGCCAAGCTTGACCAGGGCAAGGACCTGCCCTTCGAACCGGATTGTCTCGCGGATTTCTACCGTTTGGATTTCGTCTGGGTGAACTCGCACAGTTCGTTCGACGTGAATGGTCGGCAGAATGAACAACTGTCCGCACGCGCGCACCAGCACCCCCCGGAAGGTGGCGAGTGTCAGTGGCATCCGCAGGCGAAAGGTCGTGCCAGCCCCGGGAAAGGTTTCCACTGTTACAGAGCCTCCGAGTTTTTCTACCTTCTCACGTACGATCGCCAAACCCAGGCCGCGCCCGGAAATGTTGGTAATAATTTCGCTGGTGGAAATGCCGGATTGAAAGATGAGCGCGAGCGTTTCCTGCGGACTTAATTTTTCGGCAGCCTCATCGGTGATGACCCCGGCTTTGATCGCCGCTGCGCGTACATGCTTTACATCAATACCCGCGCCATCATCCGAAATTAACATTTCAACCTGCCGGCTGTCTTTAGCGCTGATGATGAGCGCGATTGTGCCGCGCGCCGGTTTTTGCTGGTGGGCGCGAGTCTCGGGCTTTTCAAGACCATGGTCAACGCAGTTTCGCAACAAGTGAATCAGCGGATCCTTCAATTCCTGCAAGATGCGCTTGTCAATCTCTATTTCTGCCCCGCGAATGACCAGGTCGACTTCTTTGCCCTGCTCGCGCGCGAGATCGCGCACTAACTTGGGAAAAACTTCCACCAATGTCGTGACCGGCAGCATTAATACCTGTTTCATCGCATTCAGGTGCTCGTCCACCATTTGCCGCAACGACCGCTGATCCTGTTCGAATACCTGGTTAACGATGGTTACTTTGTCAACCAATACCTGGAGCAATGCTGTTGTCCATTTCAGTAACTCGTTCGAATGCGGCATGTGTTGGTTCTGCCAATCGGCTAATTCTGTTTTCCGCGCCAGGAGCAGCTCCTGGATTTCCTGCAGCTCAGCCATTCTTTGTCCACCGGCTAGTTTAGCATGGATCATTTCCTCTGCCTGGAATAGCAATGGATCCAATTGGGCAATGGGAATTCTGACAGTTTCCACCTGCGCAACCTCTACCGCTGAACGCGATGTGGCGGCAGGCTGCTTAATAGTAGCGCCATCAAGCTCCCCCACCCCAAGCGCCGCAGGTTGTTTTTTTTCGGATGGCAATTCAGGCATGGACAGCCTGATTCCGGCGGGCTGTATTTCTGCTGCTGATTTAGGGTCTTCCGACTGATCGATTTGCGCAGCGGTTTCCTCATCCGGCGCGCCTCCCTGGGACGCTTGTACCAACTGGCGGCTTAATGCTCTGAGGCGCGCCCGGTCGGTCGAGGTTCGCTCTGCAACCGGGGCCAAGACCAGTTGCGTCAGGGTATCCACAGCCTCATGAAACAAGTCGAACAACCCCCCAACGATGGATATTTCCTGGCGTTTCAGTGCAGCCAATGCGCTCTCCAGCGGCTGGCAGATCGATTCGACTTCTTTCATATTCACAGATCGTGCAGCGCCTTTGAGGCTGTGCGCCTCGCGGAAGATGTCCTCGACGATCTCCAGGCGCCGAGCCGGCTCGGCGATATGCTCCAGCTCAATGAGACCCGTTGAAAGCGCGCGAAGATGCTCATCAGCTTCAACCCGAAAGGTAGCCTGGAGGCGTTTGAGAAATTCTTGTTCTTTCGCATCCATCATGCTCAACCTTTATACCTTGAACTGCGCAACCAGGTCCTTGAGTTTCTGGCCCAACTGGTGCAGATTATGCGCTGCAATCTCCATCTGTTTCATGCTGCTGGCATTCTGAGCCCCGGCCTGGTTGATGTTCTCCATCGCCACGCCAATCTGACCCATCCCCACCACCTGCTGCTGGCTCGAAATCGCAATCTGCGTGGCGGCCTGCAGCGCCTCTTCACTGGTCTCGGCCAGCACCCGGATCGCATCTCCGGCTTGTGCGGCCTGTTTGACACCGGCTTCGACCGCCTTGCTGCCCTGCTCGGTGGCCATCACGGTGTTGCTGGTCGCCTTCTGCACATCGCTCAAGATGCCGCGCACCTGGGCTGTGGCTTTCTTCGACTGCTCCGCCAGGCTTCTGATTTCTTGGGCGACGACTACAAAGCCCTTGCCTTGCTCACCAGCTTTGGCCGCCTCGATAGCCGCGTTAACCGCCAGCAAATTGGATTGATCGGCCAGGTCGGTGACGGAAGCGATAATGCCGCCAATGGATTGACTTTGCTCGCTCAGACGCACAACCGTCAGGGCAATCGTTTCCATTTGTACCCGAATACGATCCATACCGGCCATGGTTTCTTCAATGGCTTTCTGTCCGTTTTGCGAGACCTGAGCCACGCGCTGCGCATTATCGGAAACATTCTGCGCTTTTTGAGAGGAGAGCTGCGCCGCCTGGCGTACCTCTTCCACGGTGGCAGTGGTTTCGCTGATCGAAGTGGCTGTCTCAGCTGTACCAGAAGCAACCTGCGTGGTGGCGGCCAAGATCTCACTGGCCGAGGATCCAAGCTGACTGATCGCCTGGGTCAGATCTGCGGTCGAGTGGCGCAGAATAGCCACCATTTGGCGAAAGGCTTGCGCCAACACGCCGATTTCGTCGCGGCGCGGCGCTTCTGGCAGGTTTGCCGTCAGGTCGCCGCTGCCGACTTGCTCCGCGATCCTGGCCATGCTGGCCAGCGGGTTGGCGATGCTGCGCGTGAGAAAGATGCCTATTACCACAGCCAGGATCACCGCTATGGCGCTCAATACGCTGATCATCAACGTCATGCTGGCAAAGGTCGCATCGCCCTGCCTGTTCAATTGATCTGCTTCACTCAGGTTAATTGCGATGAGCTTTTCCAGGCTTGCGCTAACTGCTTTGCGATCGTTTGCGAGAGTGCCGCCATCCACCAGCAAAGGAAAAACATCAGCGCTTCTGCTGGTTTTGGTTTGAGCAAGAACATTCGCGACATCCTTCTGATACGCTGCCCACGCCAGTTCGAACGCAGCGAATTGGGCAATTTCGTCTTGGATCAGGGACGAGCTTCTGAAAACCGCCATGCTTTTTTCCACGATGGAAATCTGAGCGTTGAGTTCTTGTTCGACTTGAGCGCGCTCATCTGGAATCAAGATAAATTTATACATCTCGCCGCGCAGTTTATAGAAAGCCGACTCGGCCTGGTTCAATTGAGTAATTGGCACCAGCCGATCCTCGTACAGCATGGCCATACCGTCGTTGATATTCTTCGAATTAAATAAACCCAGCGCAGCGACGCCCATCAGCAAGATAATGATGATCGTAAAACTGGAGATCATCTTTGCGCCGATACTCATATTGTTCAACACGTTCGTTTTAGAAGTTTTTTTCATTTTGGTCACCTTTTACACGTTTAAAGATTTTTAAGAAGGCGATTCATGCTAGGATCTCTTCTACTTTGAAAGGCTTACCCGACTTCCTGGTGGACAACGATCTTCTCATCGCTAAGAATTTTTTCTGCATCCAAAATGATCACACCTTCAGCGGTGATGCCGTGCAAGTATTCCGCGCCCATCCCGGAAACGGTCGGTGGCGCAGCTTGGATTGAGTTCAACACAATCGAGGCTGTACCAAGGATTTCATCGGCCAGGATCCCAAACTCCATTTGCTCGCTGTGCAAAATGATCAGTTTGTTGAGCTGACCAAGCCCCTTTTCGGGCATACCGAAACATTTCTTGAGATCGATGATCGAGAGAATCTGCCCGCGCACGTTGAGGATACCGAGCACAAAAGGCGGCACGCCGGGCAGCGGGGTATAATCCTTCAGCGGGTAAACTTCGCGGACAAACGCTGATTCAATCCCATAGGTTTCTGTTCCCAGGTGGAATTTGATGATATTCAGAACCTTCTGTAGGCTGGCAACCTGCGCTGGTTCTCGGGCCAGAGCGCGGGCGCGGGCTTTGAGGATGGTGCGGATTTCCTGCGGGGAGGGCGAAGCGCTCTGCTCCAGCGCTTCGCGGACTGTCTCTACGCGCTTATGGATTTCGCTCCAATCGATGTCTTGATTCACACCAGTTGAGTCTGGTTCTGTGTTCATTTTGTCAATGCTCCTGGTTCGAGTAGCGCGGATATCTATCTCCGTGTAGCCAGAATAATTTCTCTCAGCCAACCTGCCGTCAACCCTTCCGCCTCAGGCAGTAATTCTTCCGGATTGTGAGTGCCGAGCAGCGCCAGGGTATTTTTGAAATGCTTGCTGGCTTCAGCCTCATTCCCCTGGCGCCGCGCCAGATTTCCCAGAGAATAGTGTCCCAGCACAAAATTCGGGTCGAGATACAGAGCACGATTGAGCGCAGCTCTCGCCTCAGCCTCCCGGTTTTGTTCCTGGAGAATGACCGCGCCGAGAAAGTACAGGCCGAGATTGAGTTTATCGGAGATGAGGGCTTGTTCGCAGGCCATCCAGGCCTCATCCAGTTTACCCTGGTTAGCCAGTGTCCGCACCAAAAACGCCACATCTGGCGACAAGGCTGCCTCAGTCGCTTTTTCAACACCCTCGGTGGAGAGTAATTTCTCTTTCCGGCTGGGCTGGGCTGCCCGTCCACCCACACCTACGGCTTCCATCGACGGCTGATCAGGTTTTTTCGAGACCATGCTCTGAGCAATGGGTAAAACTGGCGGTTTGGAATTCTCGCCTTCACGACGATAGACAATCGCCCCTGGAAAACAGATCGAGGAAAACTGTGGGAATATTTTCTGAGAGAGTTCACTGGCCGCAACGATCAGCCAGCCACCATTTAACAGCGAGTGGTAAAGACGCTGCCCGACCTGCTGGGTGCGTTCTTTCGTGAAATACATCAGCACATTCCGACAAAAAATGAGATCCATGGCATTGGTATTGTTGATCGGCGAAGGAAATTCATCTTCTGCTAAGTTCAGGTAGGAAAATGTCACCAATTTGCGGACCTCGGGGATGATCTCAAACTTGCCAGCCTCGATCTGGCAAAAATATCTCTGTTTGAGTTCTGGCGGCGTGTTACGGAACGACCACTCGCCGTATACCCCGGCTGCTGCCCGGCGTAATATGTTTGGATTGATATCCGTCGCCAGCAAGGTGATATTCCAATTTTTCAGATCTGGGATCAATTCGCGGAGTAAGATGGCAATTGAGTATGCTTCCTCACCAGTGGCACAGCCCGCGCTCCAGATTCTCAGGCGTCGCTCGCCCGCTTCCCGCTTACGAATCAGATCCGGCAAGATCTGCTCGCGGAGCGCGCCAAAGACTTGAGGCTCACGCCAAAAATAAGTTTCGGATATTGTCAGATAGCTGGCCAAAATCTCGATTTGACCCTGGGTCAATGGCGAGGATAACAACCACTGCAGGAATGCATCTGTATCGGAAAAGCCGGACTCACTGGCAGCTAATTTTATATGACGTTCAAAGTCATCCCATCGCTCGCGTGGGAAGTACAAGCCCATACGAGCGGCGATAAATTCGCTCAATTGGGCTAACTGGGGTTCAGGCAGACTTTCTTTCATTCCACTTCGCCTGTTTTTCGATGCTTCTTTCGGTCCGTCTTGATCACATCTTTTGACAACGCCTTATCCAGAATTCGTTCATCTGTAATCGAGAGAAACTGATCGATGTCGCAAATGAGAAGCAGGTCGTCATTCAACTTGACCAGACCGTGAATGTATTCAGTTCCGGATAGAACCTGCTCAATGTTGACCAATTCTTGACCGGTCAGTTCGTGAACGCCAGTCACCGCATCGACCACCAGTGCTACCAATCGCCGAGCGGTGTGGGCGATGATAAATAGATCGTTCAAATCCAGATCACGCCTGGGCAATTGCAGGCGTTTGCGAATAGCCAAAACCGGGATGACCAACCCCTGAAAATTGATCACACCCTGAACGAACTCCGGCGCTCGCTTTACGGGCAGAAGGGTGATTTCCACAGCCTGCACCACCCGCTCTACCGCCGCCAGGTATAAGGCATAGCGCGGCTCGTCCAAAGAAAAGATCACGATTTGTTTCGGGTCTATCTTTTGGATATTACTCATTCAGCGATTCTCCAAGCGTGGTCATATTGATTTGAAACGGTATCAGCGAGTATACCCTCACCTGGGTTATTTTAGTCAACAAGCCATATCCACTTCAGGGGTTTCTTAAAGTCGCAACGGTTGAATAAAAAGACCATCTCCGGTAAATTTGGAGTTCCGCCACCAAATCACGCCCGAGGAAGGTCAAAATGGAGTCTAACACAACCCAATTTACTTTTGAAGTAGGCAGCTTTTACAATTATTTACAGCAAATGAAAGATGCAAGAAAAAGCCGAGGCATACGATACGAGCTACCAGTCATCTTGTTGTTTGTGATATTAGCGAAATTGTGTGGTGAAGACACACCATTTGGAGTTGCAGATTGGGTAAAAAATCGCAGTGAGTGGTTGCGCGCAGTTTTATCGTTGACTTATTCGCGCATGCCACACCATAGCACCTACAGACGTATTATGGAAACGCATGAAGAAGAACTGGATCGAGCTACAACCAATTTTCTTGCGCATTTGTCTGAAAAGAAACCATGCGAGATAGTTGTCATAGATGGTAAAACACTACGTGGCACAATCAAACCTAAGGATCCTTTCGGTGTACACGTGTTGACAGCCTTTTTACCAGAAGTTGGGATTGCATTGAAACAGTTGCCTGTTGAAAAAGAGAAGGAAAACGAGATAGTTGTGGCGCCTAAACTGCTTGCAGGTTTAAATTTGCAGGGAAAAATTGTCCTTGGCGATGCGATGCAAACACAAAGAGCTTTATCAAGCCAAATTGTGG
>CAZHWV010000140.1:0-11701 GCA_964536185.1 uncultured Anaerolinea sp.
TCCTTATCCTTCAGGCTGTTCATGCGCATCAGGTTCCAGGCGATCTTGAGGTTGTGCCCAACCACGCCACGGTTCTGTTGCCACATGTGCTGCTGGTCGAACGACCAGTCTTCAAAGAATTTCTCCTGCACAAACAGGCTGTTCTGATAATCCTGGAAATGACCTTCGATGGTGTCGAAGGTGTATTCCAGGAAGTCCGCGTAACGCTTCTCGCCAGTTGCCAGGTACAGATTGATCAGGTAAGCCGGAGCGTGATCGCCGACCGAATTCCAGTTTTTCTTACCCTTGTTCGCACCCAACGCATCGCTGCGCGCATCCAGTGTAATCGGGTCGAGGTGCGAGAAGTAACCGCCGTTGGATTTGTCCAGGTAGAAGCGCTCGAACAGATCCACAGTCATCTCGGCATCTTTCAGAATTTTCGGATCGCCGGTGATACGGTAAGTCTGGATCGGGCCCGCCAGCGCATAGATCTGCTCATAGGCCGGGATAGCGTCGTAGTCATCGCCAAACTCGGAGGCAAAGATCTTGTCTTCGCGCCTGCCGTGCACGTCGATGCCGTGGTACCAGTAGACCACCTTTTCATCTGGATCATAGAAGCGGAAATGATCGCGCAGATACTGGGTGCCTTTTTCGGCCACTTCCAAGAAACGCTCTTCACCGGTCATCATGTAAGCCGAGGCCATGCCGTACACCAGGCGCGAAATGGTATCGGTCTCTTGGCGGTAGTTGTCAGCTTCTTTCTTCCCAGCCAGGTTAATGATGGTGCGGTATTCGCGGTAGTCAACCGGCCCATCGCCAAACTCGGCGCGGATGTAGAAATCGCCGAGCGAAATGATCTGCTTGATCCACCAATCGGGGCGTTCAAAACCAAAGGATGTTTCCTTGGCGCCCAGGTAGATGACGTGCTGGGCTTCAAAAGTCAAGCCGCCACCTTCGGGGTAGAAGACGCCGTAGACAAACATGTAGCGGCCGGGCACCAGCATATTGCGAATCTGATCGCCGCTGGTCCAGACACGCGGTTCTTCCAGATTATTGGCAATCCAACCATAGGTCTGGGACTTGAGCAGCACGGTGAAATCGCGCCCATCACTGGTTTTTATGGTAAACGTATCCGCCTGCCGATCATAGTTCTGAACATAGCCCGCCAGCGAATCTGAAAAAGTGAAATTCAAGTGGTTCATTCTATTTTCTCCTGATTATCTATTGGAAGATAAAAAACCTGCGAACCTGGCACAACTCATCAGCCATGCATTGTTATTAAAAAAAGCGGTAGTCCCGGTTGCTGAAAATTCGCAAATCCTAATATCCCTTCACTTCGCAGACAGGCTGAGCTGCGTATAGTGCAGCAGGTCCGGGCCAGTGAGGATGAGGTTATAAAGGACAACAAATCCAAATCATAATTTTGCCACTAACAGGCCGAAACAAGAGACCATCAGGCTGGTGACGATTGCAAAGATGACGTTAGACCAGGGGTGGCCGGATTTACCTGGTCAACATAGCCCTGGTTGAGTTCAATGATATTACCCTCGGGATCAGCCACCCAGGCGCCCTTCCAGCCGGGAATGAAATCGCTGAAATCGGCCGGACCAAGCATGATCTTAGCAGCGCTGCCCAGTTCAGCCAGCTTGTCATCCACATTTTCCACCTCAAAAGCCAGGTGACGCAGGCCAGGCCAGGGGTAGCCATCATCCTTGGGGGCAGCAATCGGTGACTGTTCTTTGGCCTTGAATAGTTCCATATAAAAATGACCGGATTTGATGAACAGGATCTGGTCATCACCCAGGGGGATAACGCGCGCGCGCTTAAACCCAAAGTACTTGCTGTAAAAGCGCTCAATCACAGCCGGGTCTTTGCAGGTCAGGCCGATATGCGAAAAGATTGTCGGTACAAAGGTCTTGGGTTGTTCAATTGATGGGATCATTTTTGTTCATCCTTTCTTTAGTAAACCAGTAAACCTTCAGGTTCGATACGAAACAGTCCCAATTTCAACACCGGCGCGGAACAATTATAACCAGGTTATTCTTGCGGGTTTTCGTTCCGGACGGTTTTTGAATTTTAGTTTGGGGTAGCCAATAGCCAATGCGCCGTAAATGACATGGTCTGCGGGGATGGATAACAGTCGTGGAATGGCGTCGTCATGCTGGCAAACATCCACGATATAACCGGCGTAGAAACATGCCAATCCAATTCCCTGGCAGACCAGGGATGCGTTTTCCAAAGCCAGGTTGGCGTTAGCCTCTGCAAATTCACTACGCCGGTCAGCATGGAAAAACAAGAGGACGGGTGCACGACGTAAAATCTGGTCCTCGCCGTTTTCTTCAAAAGCCCGCACCAGACGAATAAAAACCGGAAGTGGGTCAGGTTCAGTTTGAACCATATTTTTTTGCCACTGAATCGTCAGCGCAGTTATCTGGTTTAAACGCGCCGGATCCTGAACAACGCTATATTGAGTTCCCTGCCGGTTGCGCGCAGAAGGTGCCAGCCGTGCACCTTCGATAACTTTTTCGAGAAGTTCTTTCTCGACCGGCTTTTCCCATAGTGCACGCATGGAACGCCGCGTCTGCAACAGGGTCATAATTTGCGCTTCAGAAGGCTGCAAGGTCAGATCAAGTGGATGTAAACTGCCCTCCGGAAAATCAGAATGTTGAATAGCGCCCTGCGGACAAATCGAGACACATTGGCCGCAACTGATGCACTCTTCTACATGCGGAGCAATCTGCGGTTGGGTTGCCTTTTGATGTTGAATGAAAATAGCCTCAGGGCAAACCAGTGCACAACTACCGTCTTTTTTGCACTTATCAGGATTGATCTGGATATCTATCATAGAGAGTGACAGCTAAGCCGCTGCCAGTAAGTCAATGATCTGGCGCGCAAACTGGTGACAGTGACCGCCAGTGCGCGCTGTCACCAGGTCGCCATCGACTACCACATCCTGATCGACATAAACGATGCCCATATTTTTCGCATCGCCGAGCAGGTTGTTATGAACGACGGCTTTACGACCACGCACCAGTTCGGGCGCGGGCGCAAGCAACCACATGCCGTGACAGATGATCCCCTTGAGAATGCGCTTTTCTGCAAAGGCACGCTTGAGAAATTCGACCGCCGGCGGTAGTTTGTTGATATCCTCGGTGTAACGCAGCCGGTCGGAAACCATCCCGGCCGGAACGATCAGCGCGGAATAGCTGCGCAGGGTTCCGGCGTCCATGTCTTCAAAACTCTCAACATAGCCGTCAAAGGGGATCTTGTATTCATGTCCCTTGAAGCCCGCGGTCATCACCGCCGAGGTCTGACCCCACATGCGCGTCAAAAAGTGTAGATCCACACCTTCCTCGGCAAAGCGGTGCTTGTAATACCAGATCTCGGGTTCATAATAATCACCTTCGATCAAAATACCAATTTTTTTGCCCTGAAGTTTCATGCACTTGCTTCTTTCTCGGCAGATAGAAACCTTTAGGATCTGCTAGATCCTAAAGGTTTTGGATGTTATAACCACGCGAAACCGGGCGAATACTCAAACGGTTTTGCGGTCGCATTGTAATAGGTAATTTCCAGGCCGTAGACATTCTTTGTAGAGCGGCGTACCTTCCAAGTTTGTGTCGCCGTCATTGAGACGCGCTTGCTTTTAGCATCTGGCGGATTCCACAAACTGGCCTGCCAGCCCACTATGATTTCCAATTCGGCCTCATCGCCGGAGATTTTAGCTTCGACGCTGTTAACGTAGTGGTTCTCATCAAAGAATATGTTGGTCACCCGGTCATACCACTTCTTGAAGCTAGGTAGGTCGGTGATATCTCCATCTGGGAAGATCATCCTCAAACCCGGGTCGGCCAGCAGTTTGTAGCACTCTTCAATCGGCGCGTGGATATCCAGCGCGTAATACCAGGCAACTGCCAATTTCTTGATTTGTTCCTGAGTAATAGGTTCGCTCATTAAGTTTCATCCTGAGGAAGAAAAGTTTCGTATGGCGTATTCCGAAAAATCGCACAATATGGACAATATGGAATACGCCATACGTTGATTGGTTTCTACGATAACGAGCCGTCGGGATATTGCACCATCCCGGCGAAATGGATGGCAATTTTACCATCACGCAGCACCCAGCTATCCGCGAAACGCATGTGCGATTCACCGTCTTTGGTCTTCATGGTAATTTGTTCGGTAATCATCAGCGTTTGCGGGTTCTCTGTCTCGCCCCAGAAGACGATGTCAGTCTCCAGCCCGTCAATACCGAGTATGCCCTGCATGTGTTCTAGCAGTTGCTCGCGTCCCTTGTAAATGAGGGGTTTCTTCATAAAGCTGCTGATAAGCAGACAGTCGTCTGTGTACTGGTCCATTAAGGCTTCAATATTCTTATCCAGAATAAATTGAATATGTTCGCGGTACATACGACCGAGGGCAGTGTCAGGTACATTTTTCATAATTTGATGCTCCTATTTCCGATTCGCGATTGTTTTGGTTTGCACTTTGTGATTGAAGGTCAAGAACATCCTCGCGCTATCGTGTTTGACATTCAATCAAAGATCAAAAATCGCAAATCTAAAATCAGATTAAGCTGGGATTATGCCAAGCTGCTTCATCATACCGAGAGAATCCTCGGAGACCCAGTCTTCCACGATTTTTCCGTCAGCCACACGCAAAACACTGATGCCAGCAACATCCATCTTTTTGCCTGTTGGCGGGATACCGAAAAGCGATTCGGTGTGGGTACCGGTAACATGCCAGCGAACAGCAACTTTATCACCTTCGGCAAAAACATCCTCGGCTACCATGTGCAGATCGGGGAAGCCAGCCCGAAAAGCGCCCAGGAAACCCACCACCGCCTCGCGCCCAGCGACGGGGACAGGACTGGATGGATGGTGCATAACCACGTCGGCGGTCATGATCTCTTCTGCAGCAGCCCAATTTGCCGTGCCGAGCATGTCCTCAAAGAAACGGCGTCCAATGGATTTGTAATCTACTGTTGACATGGTGAAATTATCCTTTCAGAGTGGGGTGAGGATTAATGCGACGCAGATCGTTCTACGGCGCGAGTGAGAGCACGTTCAGATAGAACGCAGGTTAAATTGGCGCGATATTCAGCCACGCCAAACAAATCCGTAAAGCAGGTCAAACCTTCTCCAGCCTGTTTGGCCGCCGCCACGATATTTTTGGCGGTTGGCTTTTGCCCTTCCAGGGCTTTCTCAACCGGGTGAAGGCGCATAGGGTGGGATGAAACGCCTGTGACAGCCACGCGACATTTTGCAACCGCGCCATTTTTTGCGCTTTCAACAACTGCCGCCACCCCACAAAGGGGATAGCCATTAGCTGGAATCTTAATCTTCTGGTAGGCACTGCCGCTCGACGCGGGTGCAAGCGGGAGTCTCACTTCCGTAATTATCTCGCCAACCTCCAGAACAGTTTCAGAAGGCCCAAGGAAAAACTGGTCGGCGGGGATGGCGCGGGGGCCTTTGGGGCCTACAACGTAGATAGTGGCTTCAAGTACCAGCAACGCCGCCGGGAGATCCGCTTTTGGACTCCCAAAAGCAAGGTTTCCACCAATGGTAGCCCGATTGCGAACCTGGGCATCGCCCATATTTTTGGCAGCTTCAGCCAACACCAGAGCATTGGCCCGCACTTCGGGGTGCTCAGCCAATTCATTGCTGGTCGTCATGGCGCCGATATAGAGCGTATCCTCACCCTTGCGGCGACCAATACCCTGTAAACCAGGGACACGGCGCAAATCCACAAGCAACGGAGAAACCATGCGCCGCAATTTGAGTTCGGTGAGTAATTCCTGTCCACCGGCAAGGGCAAGGGCACCCTCGGTCTGGCTAAGCAGGGTTACAGCCTCTTCGAGAGTCTTAGGAGCAGCATAATCGAAAGGAGCGGGTATCATAAACTTTTCTCCTGCATCTTTACCGTATGCCCTGGGCAGCTTTGGCATCGCGCATTGCGCACCAAATCTTTTCCGGCGTCATCGGCATATCCAGATGTTTGATGCCAAGGTCAAACAACGCATCACAGATGGCATTGCCAATGGCAGCGGCTGCGCCAACGGTACCAATTTCCCCGGCGCCTTTGGCTCCCAGCGCAGTATTAGGTGTGGGCGTGACCATGTGCGCCAATTCATAATTGGGCACCTGGGTGGCACGCGGCAGCGGATATTCCGTCAATGTGGGCGTCAACAGTTGGCCTTCTTTATCATAAATCGCCTGCTCAAAAAGCACCTGTCCAAGTCCATGTGTAATACCACCATGAATCTGACCCTCTAAAATCGCCGGGTTACCCATCACACCGACATCGCTCACCGCCACGAAACGCTTCATCTCAACTTGACCGGTCTGCTCATCCACCTCGACCACAGCCACCTGGCTACCATATGGGTAGTTAAAGTCGGGCGGGTCAAGGAAGACGGTGGCTTCCAACGTTGGGTCGGTGCTTTTAGGAATGTCCCAAGCATACCATAACCCCAAAGCCGCCTCTTGAAGCGTTATAGCCGTATCTAGCTTGCCTTTGGCATACAACTTTCCCGCTTCATAGACAATATCTTTTTCTGACACCTTAAAGGTATGAGCCGCAAATTTGATGGCCTTGGCTTTGACCTCGCACGCAGCTTTCAGAACCGCCGGGCCGCCAACGCTGAAGGAGCGACTGCCGTAAGTTCCCTGTCCAAATGGTGAGCGTTTCGTATCCGAATGAAGCACTTCGATTTTATCGAGCGCTACACCCAACTCTTCGGCAACGATTTGAGAAAAGACAGTTTCGTGATGCTGTCCATGAGGTGTGGAACCGATGAAAAGGCTAACTTCGCCTGTGGGATGCACACGGATACAAGCGCTCTCCCAGGTGCCGCCCAGCATACCTTCTTTAGCCATGCGCGGTGAGGGGCCAACACCGCTGACTGCAACAAAGCATCCAATACCCACTCCCAAACGTTTTCCGCGTTTGCGGGCTTCATCTTTAAGCGCAGCGATGTCATCATAATTAACCATCGCCAGGGCGCGATCAAGCGATGCCCCATAATTGCCCGAGTCATAAACCCACCCCAGGCGGTTATCAAATGGATATTGATCGGGCCTGACCATGTTCATGCGCCGGACTTCGGCGGGGTCCATGCCAATTTCACGGGCGAATTGGTCCACAATGCGCTCAATCATAAAAGTGGCCTCAGCCCGGCCAGAGCCACGCTGAGCGCCCAACGGCACAAGATTTGTAAAGGCAGCATAGATTTCAAAGAAAGGGTGCTCAATATCGTAAACGCTGGTCATACAACGACCAACCATGGCAGTGGCCACCCCAGGGCCAATGGTGGATGGATAAGCACCCAGGTTGGCGTAAGAAAGGCCGCGCAAAGCCGTAATTTTGCCCGCGCGTGTGCCAGCCAGGGTCATGGTCATGTGCTGGTCGCGCCCCTGTACGGTGGAACGCATCAGTCCGCTGCGGGTATCAACCCACTTGACCGGGCGCCCAAGTTCCTTGGCTAAGAAAAGCGCCAGCGGCATATCAGGATAGATATAGCCTTTGGTGCCAAAACTACCACCAATATGAGGCGCAATCACACGAACTTTATTGAAGGGGATGCCCAAAATCATAAGCGCCAGCAACAGGCGATGATTATGGATCGATTGCGAGGTGGCCCACAACGTATATTCACCCGAAACCGGATCATATTGCCCTACCGCACCGCGAGGTTCGATGGGACTATTAATCGTGCGTTGATTATACACAGACTGCGTAATCACAACCTCAGCTTCGGCAATGGCACGATCAGCGCCTTCCTTATCGCCGTAGGGAATATAGGCATTGAGGTTGTTCGGCACATCAGCATGTAACTGCGGCGCACCAGGCTGTAACGCAGTTTCAGGATCGGTAACAACCGGCAATGGCCGATAAACCACCTGGATGGCTTCCAGCGCATCATACGCCTGATAACGGGTTTCCGCTACCACCACCGCCACAGGGTCGCCGATATAGCGCACCCGGTCGCTGGCTAGAACTACACTGCCCCCCGGCACTCCAAAGGGATGGGCCGGGAAATGACTCTCCACTCCACCTGGAATCCAAATGCAGGGGAGGGGCATCATGTTTCCTAAATCCTTTGCGGTGATAATCTTTACTACACCAGGCATTTTTAACGCAGAACTAGTGTCGATGCTTTTAATTTCGGCATGAGCATATTCGCTACGCAAGATAGCCATGTGTAACATGCCGGGCAAGTCGATGTCAGCGATGAACTTGGCATCTCCCCGGAGCATGTCCGGATCTTCACGACATTTAATCGAAGCTCCCAGAATTTTCTCACTCATCTTGTTCTCCTGTATCTGAAGCGGTCACGGGGCAAATTACTTCATTGTGCCCGTAAAGTGGTAAATGATTTTGCCATCGCGGAGGTGATAAGCATCATAAACACGACCGACGCCATAATTTGTCACCGCAGTCGCTTCATAAAAGAAGCTATCCTCCGTTTCGGTAAAATGTTCGGTCGAAATCACCTCTTTAATCTTGACCCACTTCATGAAGTTTCGAAAGTGAGCGCGCAAGGCATCCTTACCTCGCACGATGAACTCAAAAGAAACCAACACCGCATCATCGTGATAATGTTCTTCGACAAGGCGCTCTGCGTCACCGGCAATCAAAAGCTTGACCCGGTTTTCATACATCCTTTTGGCCGGCGTATCTATAATCATTTTCACCGGGCTGTTGGTCTTTTCGATGGCGTACTTCACCGCATGAACGGCGTTCTGGTAGCCGGTGCAACGACAGAGATTCCCTTCCAACCAAAGCCGAATTTCAGCATCATCGGGGTTGGGGTTGCGCCGCAGCAGATCTGTCATGGACATAACCATGCCTGGCGTGCAAAAACCGCACTGCACGCCATGCTTTTCCCAGAAGCCTTCTTGAAGTGTATTCAACAGCCTATTATGGGCCAAGCCTTCAATAGTAGTGATGTCCGCGCCATCGGCTTGAACAGCCAGCATCATGCAGCTTTTCACAGAAACGTTGTTAAGTAACACGACGCAGGAACCACACTGCCCCGTGTCACAGCCGATTTTGGTACCGGTTAATCCCAAGGTATCCCGCAGGAGATCCACCAGAAGCAGGCGGGGCTCCACATCTGCACTGTGCGGTTTGCCATTTATGGTCATCGAAATCTGCATAGGTCCTCCACTAAACTTCTAAAAAGCAGTAACCAACCAGCTTTTCGCCAGGTCCTCGGGCGCAGAAAAAGGCGAAAAGCAGATCGGAACAGTTCTATAGCGTGGTTAAACCGATTCCAGCAGTAGGTCCGCCAATTTTTCAGCGAGCATGACGCAGCCAGCAAAGGTATTGCCGCTGGGAACGGTGGGCATCACGGATGCATCTGCTACACGCAGCCCTTCAACTCCGTAGACTTTCAACTGCGGATCCACTACAGCCAGGGCATCCCGCCCCATTTTGCAAGTTCCTACCGGGTGCCAGATGGTTGAAGCGGTATCGCGGATATAACCTTCCAGATCTGTATCAACGCCTGGGGCCATTTCTCCAACGTTCAAGTCCGCAAAGGCTGGCTTGCTCGCAATCTCGCGCACAAGTTTGACCGCATCCACTAGTACCTGCACATCGCTCTGGCATTGCAGGTAGTTCGGATTAATCATCGGAGCGTCTTGCGGATCTGAAGAACGCAAACGCACCCAGCCCCGACTATAAGGCTGCGCCAAGATCGGGACAAAAATACAAGCCGGCCGAGGCACCGGAATCGCCGCTGAAAGCGCCCCTGGGACACCTGGGCTGAAAATGATTTGCAGATTGGGCGGCGCAGCATTCATTCCATCCCTGGTGCGGGTGAAAAGGACATTACCGCTGAGCAACACCGGATCGGCTAGGTCAATTTTCGACTTGAAGACGACCGCAAGTTGGAGATGGTCGGACAGATTTTGGCCCACTCCAGGCAAATCTACCACCACGGGGATGCCATGCTCGCGCAAGTGCTCCGCCGGGCCAATCCCAGACAGCATCAGGATTTTCGGCGAAAGGAAGGCGCTGGCAGTAATAATCACTTCGCGCCCTGCTTTAACCTGATGGAGTTTTCCACCCTGAAGATATTCCACGCCAACTGCGCGGTTGCCTTCAAACAGAACACGCGTCACTTCAGCCTGCGTTTCAATCTTTAGATTGGACCGAGAACGAACCGGATCCAAGAAAGCCGTTGCCGCGCTGGCACGCTTGCCATCCTTGGTGACATTAAACTGCAGAGAGCCGGCACCGTCCTCTTGCTGTGCGCCGTTGTAATCCCAATCCGGGCCTTGGAGCCCCGCTTCCACCGCTGCTTTTTGAAAGGCCTTGGAAACTGCTTTGGGATCCGGCCCGACACGGACATCCAATGGACCACCGACGCCATGATACTCTGAAGCACCATGCTCATAATTTTCGGATTTTTTAAAGTATGGCAGGACATCGGCGTAGCTCCAACCGTCACAGCCTTGAGCATTCCAGTGGTCAAAGTTCATACGGTTGCCACGCACATACATCATAGCGTGGATAGAACTTCCACCACCCAGGGTCTTGCCCTGGTTGATCATAACCTGCCGCCCGTTAAGACCGGGCTGAGGTTCAGTCGCAAAATTCCAATCGGCTTCACCTCCCCACAACGACACAAAGCCATCCAAGTTATGCATTCGAGGATCACTATCCGGTGCACCAGCTTCCAGCAAAAGCACATTAAGCTTGCTGTTGGCACTCAGACGATTGGCAAGCACACAGCCACCCGCGCCGGCGCCAACCAGAATATAGTCAAAAGTTTGGTCATTTTTCATTGGTTAGTCACTCCTTACACACTTGATAATCGATTATTGTCCGCACTTTCAAGTCTTGACTTTGGCACCAGGAACCTGGTCCGTAATCAACAAGTCCACGAGAAATGGGCCATCCGTCGCCAGCATTTGTTGGATGGCCGGGCCAACCTGTTCAGGTTTTTCCACCCTGACCCCAGGCACACCCATCGCCTGCGCCAGACCCACAAAATCAATTACTGGGTCTTTCAATTCAAAGGGTGCTGGGAACTCGCGCTCAGGCAGATTGACCTGATCGCGCCAGTATTGCAGGATGTTGAGCTTGAGGAGCATGTAGTTCTGGTTATTACAGATGATGAACTTGGCACCAATCTTATGGTGTGCCGCCGTCCAAAGCGCCTGGATGGTGTACATACTGCCGCCATCGCCAGAGAAGCCGATCACGGTTTTCTCGGGATTAGCCAGTTTCAAGGCGAGCGCGCCTGGAATGCCTACGCCCAGGGAACCGCCGCGCGTCTGGAAGAAGTGCCCAGGTATCCTAGGCGGTAAATAGCGAGTGAGATCCGGCGAGGAGGTTAATGCCTCATCAAAGATGACAACATCTGCAGGAAGCGCCGCGCCCAGTTCTTCCATGAAACGGGAAGCATGCAGCGGAATATCATCGCGCACGGCTCGATCTTTTTCCAACTGCGCTTGAGTCTTTTTCTGTTTCTCTGCGCCAGTGGCTTGTGCACGAAGCCGGGCGGCTTCTTTTTGCGCGGGCGTCAGCGCCTTTGCCAGCGCCTCAGCAAGTTTGCTCAGGGTCAACTTGGGATCGCACACCGCGCCCATGTCAACACGATGGTTTTTGGCAATCTGTTCGGCGTTTAGATCAATATGAATAACTTTCGCACCAGGCGCGTAGATATCGGTTAAGCGTGGGAAAACTTCCGGCAGCATGTAGGTACCAA
>CAZHWV010000141.1:0-6385 GCA_964536185.1 uncultured Anaerolinea sp.
AATTATGGGGTGTAAAGTCTTTGCCTGGCGATTGTCAGGCAAAGACTTTTAAGGAAAGGAGGTAAAAACTTTGGCTCTCTCACGACAGAAAAAAGAAGAAGTACTTGCTCAGTATCAGAAATGGATTGAAGATAGTCAGGCTGTTGTGCTGGTGGAATATACCGGCATAAAGATGGCGGCATTGGATACCATTCGCGCTAAGCTGCGCGATACCGGCGGTGAGTTCCACATTATCAAGAACACTTTCGCCCGCAAGGTCTTTGAAGCGAACGGCATGACTGTGCCCGCTGAGTATCTGGTAAAAAGTACTGCCATCGCATTTGCATTCAAGGATGCAGCTGCGACCACCAAAGCCCTGACCGATGCGACCGTGAAAATGGAAGCGATTAAGCTAAAAGGCGGTTTCCTGGGCAAACAGGCGCTCTCTCAGGCGCAAGTTAAAGCTCTGGCTGAACTTCCCCCGCTGCCCGTTGTTCGCGCACAGCTGCTGGGTACTTTGCAGGCTCCTGCCAGCAAACTCGTCCGCACGCTCGCCGAACCGGCCCGCTCTCTGGCCTATGTCATCGGGGCTCGTTCCGAACAAGCCTCGACTGCTGCGTAACGCTTACGTCGCAGGCGTTTCCTAATCAAAATTATATTTCTCTCTGCAAGTAAGGAGTTTTTAAGTAATGGCTGCTAATCTCGAAAAGATTGTTGAAGAACTGAGCGCGCTTTCCGTCCTGGAAGCTGCTGAACTGGTAAAGGCCCTGGAAACCAAATGGGGCGTTTCTGCCGCCGCACCGGTGGCCGCCGCTGTCGCTGGCCCTGCCGTGGTCGCTGAGCCGGTTGAAGAAAAGACCGAATTCGATGTCATCATCAAGGATGCTGGCCCGAAGAAGATCGAGACCATTAAGGTCATCCGCCAGCTGACCAGCCTGGGCCTGGGCGAAGCCAAGACCATGGCTGAAACCGCCGGTGGCAAAGTTCTGACTGGTGTAGGCAAGGAAGCTGCGACGGAAGCCAAGAAGAAGCTTGAAGAAGCTGGCGCTGTCGTCGAAATCGGATAATTAGTCTTCACAAGACACAAAAAAAAGCGCTCCTTCAAGGAGCGCTTTTTTTTGTCAAAAATAAGCCAGAAATTTACAAAGCCAGCCCACCAACTTTGCGGATGACCATGACTACCTTGCCCTTGATCTCCAGCTTTTCGGTGCTTTTGATCAGGATCGGTCCCATGGTCGGGTTGGCTGGCTGTAAACGGTAGCCGTCTTTTTCCTTGTAAAAATACTTTAAGGTGGTTTCATCACGTTCTGGCAGCCAGACGGCGACCATTTCGCCATTTTTCGCTTCGGCGTTATTTTCGACTTTGCGCATGATGACGATATCGCCGTCGTTGACCATGGCGTCGATCATGGATTCGCCCTCGACCTCAAGAGCGAAGAGGCCATCAACTTTTTTGGCGGGCAGGAGCGAGCGGGCAATATCAACACCGCTTTCCGCATCGTAATAGTTAAAGTCTGAGGCCGGGACGGGAATTGGCAAGCTGGCTCCGATGCGCCCGATGACGGGGATGTGCAGGAAGTCGTTGACCGCCGTAGCTGCGGAATGGAGAACGTTACCCAGCTCGGAGAGTTTCTCGGGGACAACACGTAACCCGCGAGAAATCCGGCGGTCACGTTCAATGTAGCCCCATTTTTCGAGCTGTTCAAGATAATAATTTACCACTGAAGTGGATGTGATCCCGGTACGCTCACCGATCTCACGAATAGAGGGAGGATAGCCTTCATTCTTAGCATATTCCTGGAGCAGGTCCATGATTTTAATATGCCGATCGCTCAAACCTTTGGATTTTCGCACCATCATCATCATTTTACTCCTGACTAATTAACCGCTCATGCGTTCTACAAATACATAATACTCGAATGCCTGTTCTATGTCAAGAGGAAATTTGCAAAAATCATCTGGGTTGGTTTGGGTCGCCAGTGACCGGAATTCCAGATTGGATCGTTGGCTGATGAACCCAGGCTTACACCCAGGTGCTGCGCTTCATCCAGATCAGCATGCCGATTGGCAGGCAGATAAAGACTGCCATGGCCAGGCCAAAGGCCAGGCCGCTGGTCCAGGAGGTCAGCCCGGCGACCGGTTCAAAGAAATTCATCCCAAAGAAACCGCTCAGGAAAGAGATCGGCATAAATAGGGTCGTGATCACGGTCAGGGTCTTCATGACGTCATTCATGCGGTTGTTGATCACCGAGAGGTAAGTATCCAGCGAGCCGCTGATCAGGTCGCGCATGCTTTCGTTGACATCATGCATGCGCACCAGGTGGTCGTAGATATCGCGGAAAAAGACGCGATCGTGCGGGTCGATGACTTCAAAATCATCGCGGGCCAGCTTGTTAAGTACTTCACGCTGCGGTCCGAGGATGCGGCGCATGGATAAGATGATGCGTTTGAGTGTGAAGATGCGTTCCAGCGTATCGGGGGCTGCCCGGGTCAGCACCTCATCTTCCACGCGGTCAATCTGGTCATCGATGGCCTCTACCATGGGCATATATTCGGCCACCAGGTCATCGATGAGCTTGTAGAGCAGGTGGTCGGGTCCGTGCGAGGTGTAGCGCCGATCAAGAAAGAAGAGCGTGCGCGCCTTTTCAATGAAACTGAGGGGTTGGTCATGATGAGAAACCATGAAATTTTTACCCAGGAACACATCCAATTCTTTGGTGGTCAATTCCAACCCGTCTTCGGAGCTGAAAGCCATCGCGTTCAAAACAAGATAGATGTAATCACCCCAGTCATCCACTTTGGGGGTATGCGTCTCTTGCAGGGCATCGTCCACTGCCAGGGGATGAAAGCGGAAAATCCCGGTCAGGATCGGTTCTGTTGATGCGTCGGGTTCGCCGTCGAAATCGATCCACAGCAGTGCCTTGGGGTTGGCCAGCAGTCCGGCGAATTCTGTTACGGGGATATCTGTGCGTGGTTCCTGATCGGGTAGAAAGCAAAGTGAGCGGATCATGGCATCTCCAGTTATAAAATCAAAATAATTATTGATTAATCTTAATAAAACTGTAAGAACATTTCGAAATATCAATAAAACACTTGACAATATTTATAAACTCAATATAATGAAATTAGAAATCCAAACTTGAGCAACCTCCTTGGCAGACGGTTACTCGCTGCCGCCCGTCTGGGTGGCGTGGTTTGGAACAGCTTCGCGATCAATTTTACCCGTTTTGCTAGATTCCATTCGCTGTCGGTGATTATTCCCCAGGAGTCTTTATGAACACCGCCCTTACCCGCTGTCCTGTTTGTCAGAATGAATTGATCATCACGCGCCTGCGCTGTGAATCCTGCGAGACTACATTGGAAGGCCGTTTTACTGGTGGCCCGTTTGCCCACATGACGCGTGAGCAGATGGATTTTATTATGACATTTATCCGCTGTGAAGGTAAGCTTAACCGTGTGGAGATTGAATTAGGCCTGTCCTATCCCACGCTGCGCAACCGTTTGCATGATATCATCCGCGCGCTGGGCTATGAGCCTGGCAAGGAAGAGGCGCCGGATGTGGCTGAAGTTCGCCGCCGCCAGGTGCTCGAAGACCTGGATACGGGCAAGCTCAGCGCCGATGCGGCCATGCGCATTTTGCGCGGGGAGGAAGTATGAGACAGAGCGTTTTACCGGTGAATGGCATTGTCACCGTTCAGGTCGATTACGTGGGCGGCGACCTGCAAATTGTCGGTTGGGAACGGCCCGAGGTCGTTGCCAAAAGCAACGATGATAAATTGAGCCTGACCAGTGAGGGGCAGACCATCCGCGCCCAGAGTGACGGTGATTTGATCCTATACGTAAACCGGGATGTCAACCTGCGGATTACAGATGTGGGTGGCGACGCGGACCTGCGCGCGTTGGCCGGAAGCACAGAAATCTTGAGCATCAATGGCGATTTGCAAATGCGCAACGTAGGCGCGGTCAGTTTCAAAAGCGTGGGCGGCGATATGTCTCTGCGCGGCTGTTCTGGCGATCTGTTGGCGGAATCGGTTGGCGGCGATGCGTCTCTGCATGATATCAAGGGCGATGTAAAAATTACCATCGGCGCAGATCTGTACCTGCGTGGTTCCGAGAACAATGTCCAGGCCCGGGTTGGGGCGGATGCGGCCCTTTATCTGAGCCCGAAGCCGGGCATGGATGTGAATGTGCAGGCTGGCAGCGACATCCTGCTGCGCCTGCCCGCCAAGGTCGATGTGGAATTAAGCCTGCAAGGCTGTGATGACGAATCTATTCGCGTTGATCTGCCTGATGTAAAGCCTGTCGAAGTAGGGATGTTCCGTTCTCTGGTCGTCGGCGCGGGTGGTTCCAAGGTCAATTTGCTGGCTGGCGCGGAAGTTATCGTTACCAGCCGGGATGAAGAATGGGAAAATGTCGCTGAATTTGATCCTCTTGGGCGCGAGGGGCCTTTCTCGCCGGGTGAATTTCCCGGGCTTTCGTCGGAACTGCACGAGCGAATTTCGCGCCGGGTTGAGGAGGCTACGCGCCGGGCGTTGGAGGCCTCCATGCGAGCCCAGGAGCAAAGTGACCAGGTGCAGCGCCGGGTGGATAGCGCTATGCGTCGCGCTGAGGAAAAGATGCGGACTGCCGAGCGCCGTTCGATGCACATGGGCATCAAAGTTGGCCGGTTTGAGGCATCCATTGATAATCCCCGCCCGCCCATCTCGCCGCTTCCTGCTGTTATGCAGCGCCCGGTAACCGAACCGGTGACCGATGCGGAACGCCTGGCGATCTTAAAAATGTTGCAGGATAAGAAAATATCAATCCAGGATGCCGAGAAATTGCTGGCTGCGCTGGATGGGAAATAAGGTGCTGCGATGACTGATAGCGAACGCCAACAAATCCTTAAGATGATCGATGATGGTAAAATCTCTGCCGAGCAGGGGTTGGTCTTAATGCAGGCGCTGGGAGATGAGCCGGAAGATGAGGTCGCGCTGGCCGAACCACCTGCCGTTGAGGTCTTGCCGTCGATTGCGCCAGAAGCGACCGGGGCAGATGCAGGCGAGCATAAGACCGATCCAGAATTTGATCGCAAGGTCAATCGTTTCCGCAAATTGTGGACCATCCCTTTATGGCTGGGTGTTGCGCTGACGGTGGCTGGCGCCTACTGGATGTACTCAGCTCTCCAGGCTTCGGGGCTGGGTTTCTGGTTCTTTTTCGCCGGGCTGCCATTTTGGTCCGGCGTGCTGTTGACCGCCCTGGCATTTTCCAGCCGGACTTCGCGTTGGATTTATATCAATGTAAAACAGAAACCTGGTGAAACCCCCCAGCGAATTGTGCTGGTTTTCCCACTTTCCCTGGTGAGTTGGATTTTTCAGTTTGCCAAACACAGCGTGCCGCAAAGGGAACGCGGCGCGGTGGATGAAGTGATGCAGGCTTTATTTGAAAGCACACATTCGAGCGAGCCATTTATGGTTGATGTGAAAGAAGAAGATGGTGAGCACGTGCAGGTTTATATTGGTTAAGGAGGCCACACATGGCTACCGCTGAAGAACGAATGCGAATCTTGAAAATGATTGATGAAGGCAAAATTAGCGCTGAGGAAGGCGCTAAGCTGCTTTCTGCGTTGAGTGAAAACCGGCGCGGACCCAATGTGCCCATGCCGCCGCGCCCCCTGGGTGTTGCGCGTTGGCTGCGCGTGCGGGTCACGGATGTGGCGACTGGTCGCTCCAAGGCCACCGTCCAGATTCCGCTGGCCTTAATCGAATCGGGGATGAAGATCGGCGCCCACTTTGCTCCCGAGGTGGAAGGCGTGGATATGGCCACCATCATGGAAGCCCTGCGTTCCGGCATGACTGGCAAGATTGTGGATGTTGTCGATGAAAAAGATGGCGAGCATGTCGAGATTTTCGTGGAGTGATTCGGGTGTAGCCTGAGTATGGCGGGTCTGCTCACCAAAGCAAAAGTCTCCCCAAGGGGAGACTTTTGCTTTGGGAGGCGGGCCGGGTTATTGATTGGTTTGCGCCTGTAATCGGGGTTGTTCAAGGAACCACTGGATCGCATCGCGGATGCTTTCGAACAGCGGTCGTGGATGATAATCAAGTTCGCTGGTGGCCTTAGCATGGCTGATGAATGAGTTGCTTTGCAGCACTTCCAACGAATAAGGCGTGAAGCGTGGGCTGGTTTGGGTCAAACGATAATACGCTGGCGTAAAACGCGCCGCGAATTCCGCCAGAGGTAATGGAATTTTTAAGCGCATGAAGCCCTGGCCAGTGATTTCATGCACGGTTTCCAGCAGGTAACGCACCGAGATGCGCTGCCCGGAAAGGATATAACTTGCCCCGCTTATGCCTTTTTCCGAGGCAGCGATCAGCCCATCGGCCACATCGCGCACATCGACAAAGTCATATGCGCCATCCACGTAGGG
>CAZHWV010000141.1:6395-11618 GCA_964536185.1 uncultured Anaerolinea sp.
GTCAGTTTCCGCAAGGCAGCTGAGCGGATCACATCGCCCATCATTGAGCTGCGAAAATCGAAAGGTCCAATCACTCCTGTCGGGCAGGCAATCACTGCATTGAACCCGTCTTGCGCCGCCAACTGTACCTGCAGGGTGGCCTGCGCTTTGGACTGGTCATACGCCCCGTAAGGGTTATCGGGGTCGTAGGGCACGTGCTCATCCACGGTTGTGCCGTGTGGGATGCGCGCCAGGGCATGGATGGAACTGGTGTATACCAGGCGTTCGACGCCGGCGCGCATGGCTGCCTTGAGCACATTGACCGTGCCTTCCACGTTGACGCGCTGGATGAGCGGGTTCGCGCCTGGCATGATCGAGATGACCCCTGCCAGGTGGAATACGCGCTGCACTCCCTGAAAACATTTATCTAAGGATGAGCTGTCGAGCACGTCACCGCTGACCTGCTCGATATCCAGGCCTTGCAGATGGGTGGCGTCCTCGCCGGGCAAGGTCATTGCGCGCACATTTTGGCCCTGTTCGACCAGTTTGCGGACGAGCACGTTGCCAATATGACCGGTGGCGCCGGTAACCAGGATAGTATTCGCGGATGCGGGGTTTTGGATTAATGATCGAAAGGCCATCTATTTCACTTTATCCTTAATAATTTACCGGACAGATGGATTATATCTGAAATGGATCAGCGCCACCTGTTTGCGTTTGCATTGGATCTATACTTACTGGTCCAAAAAGCCCGGGATTTATTCAGCGAGTCATTCTTCTGACATATCCATCACCCGCAGCCAGACCTCTCTGAGGTGAGAATGCGAGCGGTGTTCAAACAGGTAGACTCCCTGCCAGTTTCCCAGGGTCAGCCGGCCAGCGTCAATTGGGATTGTCAGACTTGTATCTGTCAACATGGCGCGAATATGAGATGTGGCATCATCGGGGCCTTCAAGATTATGGCTGTATCCATTTTCATTTTCAGGCACCAATTTTTCGAGTGAAGTTTCCAGATCGGCCTGTGCAGTTGGGTCAAAATTTTCATTGATGGTCAGCGAAGCTGATGTGTGCGGGCAGTACAGAAAGCACATGCCTTGGCGTACATGCCAGGCCTGCAGAGTTGCATTGACCCGGTCGGTAAATGCGTACAGCCCCTTGCCGTTGGTTGGAAGTTCTATGTTTGATTTAAGCCATTTCATCTTGTGTGTCCGAGTAACCAGGGATTTTTCTTGTGAACAAGCATGAATGACAGCCTTGTTCTGCGAATAGTATCACGTTTAACCATCCTACCCTAACCATCCAGATCCCAGGGGGCGTTGTGGTTTGATCCGGAAGCGGACAGCCCGGTTCGCAGGGGTTCTGCCAGCTCGGGCAGGAGATCGCTGGCCGCAGCCAGCATTCCAAAGTTGCCGGCGAGCATCATATCGCCAAAGGGGCTGGCGAAATATGGCGCCAGTGGATGAGCGCTGTGGGCCTGGGTGAACAGTGAGCGGCGCGGGCCGGTGACGACCAGGTCCCAGGCGCCTGTGCCCAGTTCAAGCGGTTGCGTGCCATAGACCAGGGCTCCGTGCCCCATATCGTCGAAAATGTCCGCATTTTTCAGGGAACCAGCGGCCAGGGCGCGCAGGTAGTTCTCCAGTTTGGCGCGGTTGATCTCGCCGGTGTGGTGCTCGAAGACGCCCTCGATGCCGGCTGCGCCAAGGCGGAAGGCGATGGTGTGGAAGTTGCCCACGTTGACGATCAACTTGCGTTCCTGCGCGGCGCAGGCTGGGTCAAAGGTCGCGCCCAGGATGGCGGCCGGGGCTGTATCCATGACCAGCAGTGGGCAGGGCAGGTCTCCGGCGCTGGCGGCAACTGCCAGCAGGCGCGTCATGCTGGCAGGAATATTTTCAGGGGTGTAGGCAAAAGCTGAGAGCGCGTTTTTGGCGCGAATGCGCTCATCCAGGTAGTCAAAGCGGAACTGCCGGTCGGAGACCCCGGGCGGGGCATTGCCGTGGTCAAAGACGGCCACGCAGACGGCAGCCAGGTCGGCGAGTGAAACCTGGAAGCGCGCAAAACTCTCGGTGATCAGCGCAAAGTCGAAGTCTTTCAGCTCCAGCGCCAGCACGCTGTCTGGCAGGCGTCGGGCTTCGTCCTCCGCGATGATCTGGATGCCCATGCGCGCCACCTTGTCGAGTTCGTCATTGAAGCTGCGCGCTGCGCTGGGTGTGGCATAGATCGGCAAACCGGCCCGGGCGTGGGCTTCTGCTGCCCAGGCCGAAGGTCCGCCGCCCATGGTTGCGCCGGTCAGCAGGATGGCCTCGCGCCGGGCGGTAGCGGCTTTGATCTGGTGGTGGACCATCATAGTCGGTGAAGGAATCACCAGTTTGAAGCCGTTCTCCACATCCAATTTTGAATCATACAAGAAAATATCCTGGGTTCCAGTACCGATATCTACGGTTAAGATTTTCATTCCAAAATTCTTATTTTCTCAATAATCCGGGGAAACCTTTAGTCTCCGCTGCCGTTAATCGACCGTCAACGTCTTGCTTAAGTTGCGTGGAAAATCCGGGTCGTAACCGCGCAGCACGCTCATGTGGTATGAAAGCAGTTGCAGCGGCAGGACGGCTAACAAGGGCGCGATGCCTGGGCCGGATTTTGGCAGGGTGATTACGTCGCTGGCATTCGCCTCCAGGCGTGGGTCGGCCTCGCCGATGGCTATCGCGCGCGCGCCACGGCAGGTGACCTCGTTCAGCCCGCTGACGATCAAGGGGATATCCTCAGGGCCAACAGCAAATAAAATGGGGAAGCCTTTGCTGACTGCCGAAAGCGGGCCGTGTTTGAACTCCGTTGAAAGCATCCCTTCGCAATGCGCGTAGGTGATCTCCTTCAACTTGAGCGCCCCTTCCAGTGCGATCGGATACGTGGTTCCATACCCCAGGCAATACAGGTCATTCCACGGGTTGATTTCGGATGCCAGTGTTTTTACCTGCTCAGCCACCATGCCCAGTGTTTTCTCCATCAAATTGGGCAGGTCGGCCAGTTCCTGCGTGTCGCGCCCTGCCAGGCGATAGGCCAGGTACAGAAAGGTCACAACCTGGTTGGTGAAGGTCTTGGTGGCTGGAACGCTGATCTCGTACCCACAGCACAGTGGCAGCCAGGTGGAACTGGCCCGGGTCAGGGTTGAGCCGATCACATTGGCCAGGCCAAAACAGGTCATACCGCGCGCTTCGCCCGCTTGCAAAGCGTTTAACACGTCCTTGGTCTCGCCGCTCTGGCTGACAAATATGCCTACATCCTGGGCGTTAAGCGTCGGGCCGTATTGCGGGGTAAACTGAGGCGCCAGCACAGGAATGACAGCCCGCCCGGCAATCTGCGCAAAATAGACTGCCCCGATCAGGCAGGCGTGGTAGCTTGTTCCACAGCCGATAAAGTACAGGTTGCGGGCGGTGCGCATCTTTTCAATGACAGTCTCCACGTCAGGGGAACCGCCTAACATGTTCAGCACCTCGCGGGCTACTTGTGGCTGCTCGTGGATCTCCTTGAGCATGAAGTGAGCAAAGCCGCCTTTCTGGACCGCATCCATCGTCTCGGTGACAATTTCTGGCTCGCGCTCGATCAATGCGCCGTCTTTGACTGAATGCAGCTCAACCCGGTCCGACCAGAGGGTAATCATTTCACCATCTTTTGGCCGAATGACTTTGCGTGTCATCGGCAGGATGGATGGCAGGTCAGACGAGACACAGGTGAAGCCCTCGCCGATACCGATGACCAGGCCTGAGCCTTTTTTGATGGCATATAATTTATCGTCGTTAATCTTGCCGATCACAAAAGCATAGTCGCCAGCCAGATCGTTGTAGGCGTGGCGGATGGCCTCCAGGAAGTCTTCGCCCTTGTTAATGTAGCGTTCGACAGCATGCACACAAGTCTCGCCGTCATTCATTGAACGCACGGTCAGGCCTTCAGCAATGAACAATTGGCGTAATTCCACGTTGTTAACCACGTTGCCGTTGTGCGCGCCGACCAGGTCGCCGTCCGAATCGAGATGCGGTTGGGCATTGACCTGGGATGGTTCGCCGAAGGTGGCCCAACGCAGCTGGGTGATGCCGCGTTGGCCGTGCATCTCAGCGAAGTTATAGTTGACGGCTACATCTTTGACCCGGCCAACGTCCTTGCGCAGGTCCACTTTGCTCCCGCTGATGGTGGCCGCGCCGACCGAGTCGTAACCGCGATAGGTGAGTCGTTGGGCTGCTTCGGTCAAAATCGTGCCCAGGGGTTGGTCCTTTTCGGTGACAATTCCAAAGATACCGCACATATGCATCCTTTCAAATATGAGTTGGGGTTATGAGTTTACTTCAAAAAGCAGTTTTTTTGTGCAAATTTATGAAAGCCCGAGGCCAAATGCCTATTGACAGCGCCTTTCTTTCGTTGTAAGATAAACTTTGTAAGTCTAATGGACTAACAAAGCTGGTCGAAGAATGGGTGCCAAAGTAATGGAAAACGTAACACGGCGGTTCTCAAAAGACCCTAACAAGCGCTTAATCCTGAAAATGATTTATAGCGGGGGAGAAATCAGCCGGGCTGAGTTGGCGCGCAGTACTGATTTAACCCGCACAACGGTATCCCGAATTATCTCTGAATTATTAGATGATGGCCTGGTCATAGAGGTTGGGCTGGGAGTATCTGACGGTGGTAAACCGCCGGTTATTCTCCAAATAGACAACCATGGCCGGCACTTGATCGGCATTGACCTGGGCAGCAACCACTTGCAAGGTGGGGTGACTGATTTGCGTGGAAATATCCTTTACCGGTACGAACTGCCGATGCAAGATCAGGATGGTGAAGCAGCCCTGGAATTGGTTTATGACCTGGTGGATATGCTTCTGGCGGCTACGGATCAACCTATTCTGGGGATCGGTATTGGCACACCTGGGCTGATCGATGCCCCGCATGGCATCATTCGCCTGGCTGTCAACCTGCGCTGGCGCGATTTGCCGCTGCGCGATTTACTGGCCAAACGCTATCATCTACCTTGCTATTTATCCAACGATTCTCATGCTGCGGCAGTTGGGGAGTACATCTTTGGGCAGTCTCCGAAGGGCAAAAAGCACCAGATTGTGATTAAGGCTGGGCGTGGGATCAGCGCTGGAATTATGCTGGACGGGCAACTTTTCGTGGGTGAAAATTCCATCGCCGGTGAAATCGGCCATATCACCATGCTTGAGGGCGGGGAACTGTGCGCTTGTGGAAATACAGGCTGCCTGG
>CAZHWV010000142.1:0-11452 GCA_964536185.1 uncultured Anaerolinea sp.
GCCTGCTCGAACGCCTGGATACAAAAAAACGCCAACTGGACGAATTACGCCCCCTGCCCGCTGCAGCAGTACAGCGCCTCAAGGAACAAATCCTGGTGGAGTGGATTTACAACTCCAATGCGATTGAAGGTAGCACCATAACCCTGCATGAAACCAAGCTCATCCTGGAAACCGGCCTGACAATTGGCGGCAAGAGCCTGCGCGAACATTTCGAGGTCATCAACCATCGCGACGCCATCGAGTATGTTGAAGCGATGGTCGATGCCAGCGAGCCGATCAGCCCATTTCATGTGCGCCAGATCCACAAGTTGGTACTCACCCGCATCGACGATGAATCGGCCGGGGCCTACCGTAAAACCCAGGTGCTGATTGCAGGCGCGGCACACACCCCGCCAGAATCCTGGTTGGTGCCTCAGCAAATGGATGAATGGGGAAAATGGCTGACAGAAAGTCAGGGAGCCCATCCGGTGGAACTGGCGGCCCAGGCGCACCACCGGATGGTGGCCATCCATCCATTTATAGACGGTAATGGGCGAACAGCTCGATTGGTGATGAATTTGATCCTGATGCGCGCAGGATATCCGCCTACGGTTATTTTGCGTACCAACCGTCAGCAGTATTACCGCGTTCTTTCAGAAGCAGATGCTGGCAAGGATGAGGCGCTGGTCAATTTCGTTGGACGCGCTGTGGAACGCAGCCTGAGCCTGTATCTGGAAGCCTGCACTCCCCGATTGTCCCAACCTGCAGAAAACGATGCGTGGCTGCCCCTGCGCGAGGCAGCCAAAGGAACACAGTACAGTCAGGAATATCTCAGCCTGTTGGCACGCCTGGGACGCATCGAAGCGATTAAGCGCGGCAAGGTCTGGTACACCACCCGGCAGGCCGTACAGAAGTATCAGCAATCGCTGGAGAGGTAAGGTCAACGCACCATCTCTTGTAACTCAACTAAATTTGTGCGCAAACCTTAGGCAGATTTCACCGGTTTTCAGGGGGGATTTGGCCCAATTACGGTCCCAAAATGATTACACTTAATAGGTACGTATGTCATTTGACGCCGGGGATGTTTTCTTATACACTTGTCTTATCGTCTATCCATCCTGGCCAAAGGGGATTGTATGACCTCTGTCGTCCACAATTACACTCCCGGAACACTCGTTGAGGCTCGGCACCGTTTGTGGCGCGTAGATGCCCAGGATGGGGCGGTCTTACACGCCACGGCGGTGGACGACGCCCAGGTCCAGGCCAAAGTATCTTTGACATTTGAAGCGGTGAAACCGGGGCAGCTCCAGCCGCCAGACGCCGCCACCGTGGGCTATCCACAGGCGCAGAAACTGTTGCTGCGCGCTTTCCGCCTTTCGATGATGCACAGCACCGCTCCTTTCCTGGCTCTGCATCGTTCGCGAGTCATCCCGGTTTCGTACCAGTTGGTGCCGGTGGTGATGAGCCTGCAGCAGCCACGTGTGCGCCTGTTGATCGCAGATGATGTCGGTTTGGGGAAAACCATCGAAGCCGGCCTGGTGATCAGCGAGTTGATGGCCCGCGGACAAGCCCGCCGGGTACTGGTGATCTGCCCGGCCAGTTTGCGCGAACAGTGGCAAGATGCCCTCGATCGATTCTTCCATATCGTATCCCAGTTGTTTTCACGCCAGCACCGCCGCAGCCTGGAACGCGACCTGCCGGCTGGAATTAACCCCTGGGAGTTTCACAACGTTTTTATCGTCTCGGTCGATTATGCCAAGATGCCCGAGATCAAGAACCAGCTTTTGGAAGTGCCCTGGGATATCGTCGTGATTGATGAAGCCCAACATGAATTAGTGAAAGTGAAATTTTTGCAATCGAGCGGGGAACGTATAGAACGTTTGACTTATAAGGTTAGCCCGCGAATTATTAAAATGCTTGGGAAAGAAATTAGGGATGTATCTTTTGAAGAAGAGACAGACCATTTCACTCCACATCCAAGTGAGTTAACAGTTGAAAAATTGGTGGAATGGTTTTTTGAAAATTATAAAGACCCCGCTGATGGCGTTCCCTGGGACGGGGAAGATAAGGAGTATTATTATGCTCAGGGTGGGCCATATCATGCAGACGAGGAACTTTTCAATCATTTTCCTGACTTGGATGAAAATATCATTTTTGCGGCCACTGAAGTGATAGAAAGTACCGGATTAGATTGGGTCAAACAATGGCAGTATTAATTTCACACTACACCCACGACATGAAAGTAGTCTACGGCGATGATTCAACTAGCGAGACGTTCAGAGTCTTGAAGGATAAGGAAATCAAGGCGTTTGGGGAGTTCAGGATGCGGCGGCTGGTGTTGGAGGCGAGGGATGGGATAGTGGGAGAAGAGGAGAAATAATGGCTTTAGATATCAAGTCTGGTGTTGTGGCAATACTTAACAATTCTGGGAATATCGCCGGTACTGGATTTCTAGCAGGCGAAGATCTGGTTATAACTTGTGCTCATGTGGTTGCATCTGCTGATGCATACGAAGGTGATACTGTAAAAATTCGTTGGGAAATAGATTCATCGATTTCAATGGGTTTGGTGTTGCCAGAAAATTGGACTAACTCACAAGAATTTGACATCGCAATTTTGCGGATCGATAAAAAGCCTGCGGGGGCTAATCCTTTACCACTTGGATCTAGTACTCAGAGTGCTAGTAATTCTTTTTTATCTTTTGGATATGCCAAAACAGCCGGCGTTCAAGGTTTAATGTCAAAAGGTGAAATTTTAGGTATTGTTCAAGATCAAGGAAGGGGATTAATTCAATTAGATTCTAATTCACTCGATCGTGGAATGAGCGGCGCACCTATAATTGACACGAATCTGAATACAGTTATTGGTATGGTGGCCAAGGGAAATACTGAACAAGGAAGATTTAGTGACACATCTTTTGCTATACCATCAGAAATAATAGTCAAGATATGCCCAGAACTTGTAATAGTTTCATCTATCAAAAGTGAACGATCAGTTAAGCGAAAATCAACAAACAAACAAGTTGAACCTGCGACTTCAAATCCAAGTTCAAACGTTGGTGGTGGACAGGTAGGAATAATTCAAACAATCCGACAAATAACAATTGACGACAATTCATTGGATAAACATGCCGCAACTGACAAGCCAGTTGAAAATATCGAGCAGGATAAGTTAGGTTTTAAGGATTATGTTAATGCTTTGCATGCGTTTGTTATTTCACAGTATACGACAACACCATTAACTATCGCAGTTGACGGCCAATGGGGAACAGGGAAATCATCACTGATGCTGATGCTTAAAAACCGATTGGAACCTCAAAAAAGATATATTACTGGGATCCGTTCTAAACTTACACAATGGGGATGGCTTCTAAATATTATCTGGGCTTTTCCGCTTCAACTGGAAGGAAAAGTTTTTGCCTGGTTGGCGATAAAGAACAAAAATCTAGCAGAAATAGCAAAGGAAATTACCCAGGGATTGTCAATTAGCCTGGATGTAATTCAACAGCTTGATGCCAAAATGGTGCCTGATCGAGTATTGTGGTGGGCTAAGGTTCATGCACGTTGTGAGCCTATGGAACCACTGTCACATCCTACTGTCTGGCTTAATGCCTGGAAATTTGACAACCAGGATGAAGTCTGGGCATCATTGGCGCTGGCGACAATGGAACAAATCAAGCATGGGCATAATCTGCCATGGCGGCTATGGTTCTGGTGGGATTTGACTTTCAGCCGCCTATCCGCGCCATCCGCTCTTTGGGAAGTGTTCAAGCAGTTTCTGCTTCCATTGCTCTTTGCCCTTGTGGCCTCTTTTTATGACTCGGTCATTGGGAGTTTTGATGCTCCTATAAAAGCTTTTTTGGGACCAGGTGAGCCGCTCCTTTGGACCGGGTTTGTCATCAGTGGAGTTCTCAAAGTCGCCGGGATTTTTAAAGACCCCTTCCAGATTTCACTTGATAAAGTTTTTGATCGCCCAAACTACAAAGAAAAAGTGGGCTTTCTAACTCACTTTGAAAGAGATTTTGCAAAAATCGTCCAGTCTGCCACCAAAAATGGTTGGGGCTGGAAGCGTTCCAAGTTGATCGTCTTTATTGACGACCTTGACCGTTGCAAACCGCCCAAAGCAGCAGATGTCATCGAAGCAATTAACCTGTTTTTGGATGCCGAAGGTTGTGTCTTTGTCATCGGCATGGATTCCGAAGCGGTGGCGATGAGCGTCGAGGTCAAGTATAAAGATCTGTTCGAACGGATGAAGGTGGAAAATGCCGGCGTGGTTTCGCTGGGCAAGGCGTTTTTGGAGAAAATTGTGCAAATTCCTTTCTTTGTGCCGCGTCCAACCGCCCAACAAATCACAAACATGGTGGATGATACTCTAGGAAGTGACATTCCAAGAAGTTTTATGCCTACTCAAACGATGTTCACGCCAATTTCTGGAAGTCCCAATAGAATTTCGATTCCTGGGGGACTCATACGTCCGCCTGATTATCCTCCTGGTTACGGTCCAGAGATGCTGGACCTTGACCCTGCAAGTTATGCCCGTGATGAAGTCCGTACGGCAATTAAGCTGGGCACTAATTTGCTGAGTGAAAATCCACGCCAGGTGAAGACTTTTATAAACCTATTCCGACTCTCAATTTACATCGCCAACGAACGGAAAGTATTACAAGAACGCGAGGTTAGTGGAAAATTGACCGAAGGTGGACTGAATCTGAATCGACTGGCAGTCTGGGTAGTATGTGCCGTGCGCTGGCAGAGTCTGATCAAGCACTTGTATGCTGATACCCAGGTAAACTCCCTTTGCATGTTTCTTTCAAATGTTACCCAGAATATTATGCCCGATTATAAATGGACTACGGATCACAAGAATGTGCCCGAAGAAATCAAAAAGAAGTTCGAGAATATACGCAAAACGGAGAAAGGCTCTGAAGCCCATTGGTGCCATTTACCCTGGGATTGGTGGCTTCTCGAACCAGATTTTTTGCAAGTTGTCAAACGGCTGGAATATTTATGGGCACAACCTGGGGATGGCGAGGTTGATGAATTGCGGGTGTTGTTGAATATGTCGAGACCGCTGAGTGCGGTGAGTGGCAATGTGGCGAACAAGAATGATCAATAAGAATGGCGAGGATAACCTTTGGAAGAACTCAACGAATACAAAATGCTCGAAGCCCTGATCGTTGACAATCCCGATCTGGAACGGCTTGAGCTCCTGTTGGATAAGTTCAACATCTTTGAAGCATTGGGTGCAGTGCATGTTGAACTACGCCATTCCGACTTTCTGGCCTTTTTGCTCAACCCAAACCAGAGCCACGGGCTCAAGGATACCTTTACCAAGCTCTTTCTGCAAAAATCCATCGCCTCGGCGGGCGGCGCGCTGCCGGTTTCGCCGATCGATTTCGATATCTGGGATTTGGACGAGATCCTGGTGCTGCGCGAATGGCAGAATATCGACATTCTGCTGGTGGACGAGCGCAACCAGTTTGTGGTCATCATCGAAAACAAGGTCGAAAGCTCCGAACACTCCAGCCAGCTGCGGCGCTATTGGGAAATTGTCCACCAGCATTACCCCGCATCGAAAATCCTGGGCTTTTACCTGACCCCGGATGGCGCCCAGCCCTCTGATGAAAAGTATATCCCGGTCAGTTATGAACAGGTTTGCCAGTTGGTCGAACGCCTGGTGGACAGCCGCGCCTCCACGCTCGGCCCGGATGTGCGCACCATCATGCAGCACTACGCCCAAATGCTCAGGAGGCATATCGTGAGCGACTCTGAAATTGCAGAACTCTGCCGCAAAATTTACCGCAAACACCAGCGCGCCCTGGACCTGATTTACGAATACCGGCCGGATTTGCAGCAGGCAATCCGCGAATACCTAGATGCGCTGATCCTTGCCACGCCAGGTCTCGAACTGGATCACTCATCCAAGAGTTATATTCGCTTTGGAATCAAAGCTTGGGATGTGCCTGCATTGCTACAGGGCGGGGGCTGGACAAGTTCCGGGAGAATCCTGCTCTTCGAATTTAACAACTGGGAAAACAAACTTACTCTTTATCTGATCATTGGTCCTGGACCAGTGGGCGTACGCCAGGATCTGCTCAATATGGCACACATTCACAAGCCTCCATTCCGACCGGCATTTAAAGCCCTGGGCAAAAGTTTTAACACAATTTTTCAGCGCCAGATCCTGGCGCCAAATGCCTATATCGATGCCAGCATGGATGACCTGCGACAGGAAATTAAAAACAAGTGGGGGCAGTTCCTGGATCATGAGCTGCCCGCCATCCAGCAGGTGCTGCAAGGGCAAGAGATGCTATGGAAGTAGGTATCCGATTCGGGTATAAACTACCGCAGTCACGGCTCACTCCCACCTCAAGGCTAACAAAATGGACACCGAACATGAGTTTCTAACCCGCCGGCTAAAATATGCAGATGAAGCCTTGGAGCAAACGCATGAATACGATTCCGATGGCCGCGGGCGCTTCAAACAGCGCTACCAACATTCGCCGAAACGCGAAGACAGCCTGGTGCGCGAGTGCCGCGTTCTTGAAAAACTGATCGGAGAAGTACCCGAAGGAAAGGTGTCTATGGCTTTGCAGGCCTGGCGCAAAGACCTGGGAGAAAAATTGCGCGCCCACCGCGATTATTACGCACCCATGCTCGAAGCGCACGAACGCTGGCTGCGCATCCCCTTCCCGTTTCGCGTGGATATCCCCGAACCACCCCAGCCGCCCAGTCTGCATGTCACCGACCGACACTGCCACGAATGGCAAGTGGATGATATTCTATTGGCTGTGCTGGACGACCTGCTTGTACGCCTTGATAAATGGATGCAAAGCGTTGATGAAGCTTAAAAGCAGCATGCCCCGGGCCCTGGTCGCGCCGGCAACATGCAAAAGTGCTATAATACGTACGACGAAACCTGTTTCGATGGAGAAATCGTATGAATAACCTGGTCACCGTTTCACCCAAATTTCAAATCGTCATTCCCCAGGCTGTGCGCGAGGCGTTAGGCGTCAAACCCGGGCAAAAAATGCGCGTCCTGGCTTATAACCAGCGCATTGTCCTGATCCCCGACCGCCCGATTGAAGAAGCCCTGGGTTTTCTGAAGGGCATTGATACCGATGTTCAGCGCGAAGAAGAGGATGAAGAGCGATGAACATCGTCGATTCTTCCGGCTGGCTCGAATACTTCGCCGCCGGGGAAAATGCTGCTTTTTTCACCCCGGCCATCCAGGATAGCGAGCATTTGCTGGTGCCGGTCATCATCATCTACGAAGTCTTCAAGCGTATTCATGCCCAAAAAGGGTTGAATGCTGCCGAGCGCAGCATCATGGATATGCACAAGGGCCGGATCGTTGACCTGGATACATCGCTGGCCATCAGCGCCGCTTTGCTTTCAACCCAACTGAAATTACCGATGGCCGACAGCCTGATCCTTGCCACGACCCAGTCATCCAATGCCATGCTCTGGACCCAGGATGCCCATTTTGCCGGCCTGGATAGCGTTCAATATATCGAAAAGAAAAAATAACCGGTACCACAAGGCGGGATAATGACCACTCTCAACCCCTTCAGCACCCTCCAGCAAGTCCAATCCGACTACCTCGCTTACGTCCAGACCTTCCAGCGCTTCCAGAACCCGGTCATCCAGCAGTGGGTCATGGAGCGCGTCCAGAATGGCACCTTGCTGTGGAAGCCGCCTACGTACAGATCGCGCGCCCGTTTCAACCGGGTGAAACGCTGCAAACTCTGGTGGATGAAGGGCTGCTGCAGCGCGACATCCCGCGCAGCGTGCCGGAACTGGCCCTTGAAACCGGACAAACAGCAGAGGCAGCCCTGGCGCTGGTCACTTCCCTGCCAGACCTGCCGGTCAAACTGCACGCCTTTTTCTCACAGGGGCGCGGCATCTCGGCCTGTCTGACCTCCGCTCTGCATCTCAATGACCGCGGCGAGAACACCTGCCCGGTATGCGCGACCGCGGGCGGCGGCAAGGCGCATAACACCTTCCCAATGGTCTTTTGCCGGGCCTGTGGGCAGGAATATCTGAGCGTGGAAATCGGCGAGGATAATTCGCTTTCCGCTGCCGAGCTGGATGCGGTGGATATCAGCGGACGGGTGGGCTATGTGCTCAAACGTCCCCTGGCGGATGACGAGCCCCTGCCTGAACACTGGTTTACCCCAACCGGCAAAACCAAGAAGGATTTTCAAGATATCCAGCCCGAAATCCTGGCCTACTGCGCAGATTGCAACCGGGTCAACAGCCCCTGCGCCCATCCAAAAGTAGAATTCACCTTCCTTCCAGCGCCTTTCCTATACTGTCCGGCCTGCGGCATCGTGCATGATCGCCGCAGCCGTGAATTCAACAAGCTCTTCAGCTTTGGCTCGGTCGGGCGCTCGACCGCCACGGATGTGCTGGTCAATGCCCAGATCCGCTCGCTGCCCGCCGCGCAGCGCAAGGTGATCGCCTTCTCGGATAACCGCCAGGATACCGCCCTGCAGGCCGCGCACATGAACAGCCTGCATCACCGCCTGACTTTCCGGCGCACGCTCTTTCATACCCTCTGCGAGCATGGCCTAATGGTTGCCAGCAATGAGTATGCTGAGCTTGGGCGATATCGGGCGCATGATTTTTGATACCTTGCAGGCTCATAACCAGCTGCCAGCCTTCCACCGCGAACAGCGCGAAATCGGGCGCGACCGCCAGGCTGAGGAGCGTTACCGCCAATACCTGCGCTTTTTGGCGCTGCTGGAACTGCGCGGCACCCACCGCTACACCCATCAAAACCTGGAGGATGTCGGCCTGCTGGCAGTCGGCTACTCTGGGCTGGATGATTTCGCCGCCCAGGATGCATACTGGGCGGATATTCCGGCGCTTGCCTCGCTCTCGACGGATACGCGCTATGATTTCCTGCTGGGCTTTCTGCACCTGATGCGCAAACGCCTGGCGGTGGCCTTTGAGCCGCTGCTTAATTTTGGCCTGTTCAGCAGTGACGTGTTGGATAAACTCAATGACGAAGTCCTGATCCACGATGAAGACTACTTCGAACCCACTGGCTACAGCGACGAAGCCCCCGAAGCGCGCGGCTACACGGTCCTGCGGCTGGCTTCTTCGCCCAGCACCCAGCTCAATGTCTGGACTCGGCGCGCGCTGGGCGTCCAGGCGGCGAACGCGGCAGAAATCGTTGCCCGACTGACCGAGAAACTGGGCGAGCCGCGCTTTGGCTTTCTCCAAAAGCGCCAGGTGACTCATTACCAGGGGCACCAGCGCACGCCCCATGATCTGTGGATGTTCAACCCGGACGTGCTCACTTTCCAGGCCGATCTGGTCGATGAACATTCTGTTTGCCCGCGCTGTCTCACCGTACACCGCTTCCGCGGCTTGAACGCCTGTACCAACTCCACCTGCCGCAACGGGTTGGAACGTCGCCCCAGCCGCGAGAATTACTTCCGCGGAGTCTATGCGCTTTCACTGGAACAGGCCACGCCCATCCGCGCCGAGGAACATTCCGGCCAGGTCTCCGGGCAGGCGCGCCGCGAGTTGGAGATCAACTTCAAGAACCCCGACAACCCTCTCAACGTGCTGATCTGCACCCCCACAATGGAATTGGGCATCGACATCGGCCAACTCAGCGCCGTCACCCTGCGCAACATTCCGCCCAGTCCAAGCAATTACGCCCAGCGCGCTGGTCGCGCGGGTCGCAGCGGACAGTCATCCGTGGTGGTGGCTTTTGCGGGTGTCGGTTCAGCGCGTGGTCCGCATGACCAGTATTTCTATCGCTTTCCCGAGAAAATGATCGCCGGCGCCATCGCCGCCCCGCGCTTCCGGCTGGATAACCAGGTCATCCTGAGCACCCACATCCATGCCCTGGTGCTGGAAGTCCTGGGCCTGCACGGCTCTGAGAAACTGCCGGCTCGCCCAGATAACCTGCTCGATCTGACCGCCCTGGAAACCATGCCGATGCGTGCGGACGTGCGCCTGATGCTCGAAACTGGCATCGCGCGCCACCGCGAGCAAATTTTGCAAGCTGTTTCCGAAGCCTTCGCCGGTGAAATGCGCGACTTCGCCTGGTTCACCCCAGAATTCGTTGCCCAAACCGTGGATGCATTCCTGGATAGGTTCGATCAGGCCTTCGATTTCTGGCGCGCCGAGTACAAACGCCTGGGCGACGAACACGAGCGCATCAATTACCAGCTTGCGCATGAAGGGGTTGATTCCGCCCTGCACCGCCGCGAATGGGTGATTGACCAGAAGCGCCAGAAGATGCGCTAGGGCAAAGAAGACTGGTACGTCTATCGTTACCTGGGCGGCCAGGGTTTCCTGCCGGGCTATGCCTTCCCGCCGATTTCCATTCACCTTTCCTTTGACGACCAGGATGATGAACTCAGCCGCGACCCATTCATTGCCCTGAGCGAATACGCCCCCGGCAACCTTGTCTATTATCGCGGAGAGGGTTACGAAGTGACCTTTGCCCGTCCGGCCACGCGCGAAATGGCACTGGATACCGAAAAGACTCTGGTTTGTCCGACCTGCCAACGGGTTTATCTGGGCGAGCAGGAGACACGCCGGGCGCTGTGCATCTGCGGACAGGACTTGACGGCGCAACACGCACCTTTTGCCGTGATTTGCGAGTGCATTTCACCGAACTCTGCAAGCAAGAAACACGGGTGCGCCCATTCAAGAGAATTATCGGCGGCAATTCAAAAAACGAAGATGGTTTGCAAGTGGCGGACATGATCGCTGGGGCGCTGCGTTTGCACGCTATGGGAATTTCAAATGAACATTTCCGGATCGTTTCCACCAGAATAGTTGACCTATGGAACCTGCCTTAAATAAAACACCCCCGGCTATCCGTTCTCTTGGAACGGAAGACTGCCTCAATTGGCAACCTTGTCACCGGCGGCGAGTAAAACGGTCGAACCGTTTTATTGTTAAATATATTATACCGAATTAGTTTATCCAAGTCAAATTTTCCACCACTCAAAATGAATGCGAAGAAGGCCTTGCTATCAGAAGAAAAATCCGCCATTTTCATTTATCATCCCATTCTCAAAGTATAATAAGCTAACGATTATCATCTCACCCCACCACCCACCTCCGCACCCCCGGTTCGTTGAACCGCAGTGCTGATAGATAGCGAAAATGAGTGTCCGTGGGCACTCCGGTAAGCAAAATTGAGCGCACGGTTCGGGTCCGTGACGCCCCGACAAAAGCAGTACCATCCCCGCCTTACCCGAAGGCGGGGTGTTTTTTTAGGCGGGGATTGTTGTTTATCGTCTGATAAATGCCTGTTATCATTGCATTCGATACAACCAGATTCTTGGTGGAGAATCTCTGAAACGCACCCTTTCGGCGTGCGTTTCTTCGCGTAAATGAGACGGCTGGCAGCGTTTATTGTCCAGTTTCTGGCATCCAGTTATATATCGATGGCTGTCCGGAGATTTCTGACAGGTAACACCCATCCACTTTGTCTGGAC
>CAZHWV010000143.1:0-11242 GCA_964536185.1 uncultured Anaerolinea sp.
GGGGAGAAATAAGCTGCGATCACCTACACCCCGGGCGTCATCCCTTGACCCTACCGCCGGACAAGTGAGGGCGAAAGCCCACACTTTCAGGGCCTCGGCTCCAACGGCGGATCCGGCGTCTGCTGGCATTTCCCGTCAAGTCTCGCCCTTGCCGGTACTGTCTGCCGTTAGGCGTTTTGTTAATGCGGTAAATCGCAAATGATATTGCATTGGTACCAAAGTTCTTTGGATCATACTAACACCAATCTATTCTGATAGGAAAACATATGCCAAAACAGAAACGCTCAGAGTTTATTCAGTGGATGGGGCCAATCCTTGACTCTCTGAGAGCCTTGGGTGGTTCTGGAACACCCAGGGAAGTAACAGCAAAAATAATTGTGGACCAGAATATTTCTGAGGAAAAACTTAACGAAAAGATAGGGTCAGGCATGTCTAGGTTTCAGAACCAAGTATATTGGGGCCGCCAATATCTGGTCTGGGAGAATCTTCTTGAATCAACCAAGAAGGGAGTTTGGAAGCTATCAGAAAAAGGATATACAACGCACCTTACAGAAGATGCCTCGCACAAGATATTTCTCAAATGGGTTGGCATCTATTCAGAAAAAAGAAAGCAAAGGGAACTTGCTGCTGGCAACAAAGAAACAGAACCTCATATCGAAGAAATTGCCATAGAAGAAATTGATATTGACGAAACTACTAACGCAAAAACGAACTACAAGCAGGAACTTCTTGCAATTCTCAGAAACATGAAACCCACCAATTTTGAAAAATTTTCTTTGTTACTCTTGCGCGAGAATGATTTCGAAGATCTGAAACTTACCGGCGGTTCAAAGGATGAAGGAGTAGACGGGTTTGGCATATTGCGTGTTAACCCATTTGTCAGTTTTCGCGTTCTATTTCAATGCAAACGCTATGCAGAAGATAATAAGGTTGTGAGAACACAAATTGCTGACTTTCGCAATGCCATGCTAGGCCGAGCTGAAAAAGGCATTTTTATCACTACGAGCTTTTTTACAAAAGATGCTGAATTTGAGGCTACAAGAGATGGCGCTGATCCTATTGAACTTGTAAATGCCGATAAGCTCATTGAGATGATTGAAAAGACAGAACTTGGCTTGAGGCCAATTACAACCTATGAGATAGATCAGGAATTTTTCCAGCAATATTCAAGTTGATAACGCATAGTGTAATGTTATTGCTACGTCTTTTCTAAGACCAAACTACGTCAAAGATAGCGCACTGGATAAGTGCAGGCTCTCGCCGAACCGCCTCCGCCACCGCAATCAAATAACAGATATCGAAAGCGAAACCGAAAAATGGCCACAGAACTCACCAGCCAACCCAACCCGAAAGATGAAAGCCTGGCGGCCTTCAAGACCTGGATCACGGATATGACACTTCGCATGGCGGGCAAGAGTGACGATTCCATGACGGAAGAAAAATGGATCGAACGCTGGGAACTGTACTGGGAGAAAGATTATATCGAAATCAAACTAAGCGACGAATGATCGGGATCTCGCGATAGAGTCGGGAAAAAACAAGTTTCGGTGGCCAAGCTGCCGCACAACCCATGGAGGGTATTGAAATGGAATTTACACGACATGAACTGTACGACCTGCTCAACCGGCCTGGCCCGCTGTGGCTGGCGAACGCTGACCTGAGCGGGGCTGACTTGCCGATGGCCAACCTGGCCGGCGCGAACCTGCGCGAGGCGGTCCTGCGCGACGCGATCCTGACCGGGGCGAACCTGAGCGCGGCCTGCTTGCTGGGCGCGGATCTGGACGGCGCGGACCTGACCGGCGCTGATCTGACCGGCGCTGACCTGAGCCAGGCTGAGTATTATCGCGATACGCTCTGGCCGGCTGGCTTTGATCCGGATGCCGCTGGGGCGATTAGGGCTAATTGATGAGACGAGGGATGCAGGCGCTGGCGTGGTACGCGGCCAGGCTGCGCGCCGGCGGGTGAAAGCGGGGAGATTCCGTATAAGACCCCGTACTGGGGGGATGGACGGAAAAATTCCGGCTAATACATAGCCGCCTTCCTTGCATTTCTCTGCACTTTTTAAATTCAAAATCGAGCAAAAATTAGGAGATTCTATGTTTTTAACACTGATTTACATCATCCTTGGGCTATTTCTCATCATCCTAACCTTGCATACGACCATTCGCGTAATTCGATACTTCTACAAGTTTCCGATGCCTGAGTTCCTGGCGAACTTGATCGACAATCCACTACGGCGCAAAATACAACCTCCAAGTGAGATGCCCATTCGGCACGGCATTGAACCGGGAATGACTGTGCTCGAAGTGGGTCCCGGCAATGGTAGATACACCATCGAAATAGCGCGACGAGTCGGCAATAAGGGTAAAGTCGTTACCGTGGATATTGAACCCAAAATGATTGAGCGTGTTACGCAGAGAGCCCTGTCTGAAAAGATCACCAATCTTGAGGCTAAAGTAGCAAATGTTTATGATCTTCCTTTTGACGATGGTGCATTTGATGCTATATGTATGATCGCCGTCATTAGTGAAATCCCCGAACCTGAGAAAGCGATGCGAGAATTCTATCGTATACTCTCACCATCTGGCACACTGGCATTCACTGAGTTACTGCTCGATCCAGATTATCCATTAGCACAGACGCTCGTTCGCCAAGCAAGCAAAGCTAACTTTCGTTTGAGGAAAAAATTCGGCAACTTCTTTGCGTATACTTTGATCTTTGAAAAACAGCAAACCGTCGGCTAACACAGCACCGGACAAGTGTGCGGCTTTGCCCGCACTTTCGGGGACTCTGGCTCCAAACGGCGGATTCGGCGTCTGGCGGCTTTGTCCGCCAATTCCCGCCCAGCGCCAGTACTGCCTACCGCAATGCTGAACGCTTTGCGCAGAATAGGAGATAGCATGGAAATAACAATTCGCCTAGAAAACGAAGAAGATTATTTTAAAGTTGAAGAATTAACGAGGGAAGCTTTTTGGAATTTATATGTTCCGGGATGCGATGAGCACTATTTATGTCATATATTACGAGATCACAAAGATTTTATTAGTGAACTTGATTATGTTGCAGAAGTAGACGGAAATATTGTTGGTTCAATTATGTATACAAAAGCTCTGCTTATCAGAGAGGATCAAGAAAAGGTAGAAGTTGTTTCATTTGGTCCTTTATGTGTCCACCCGGATTATCAAAGGAAGGGAATTGGTACAGCACTGATTGAAAAAACCAAAATGATCATACAACAAAGAAATATTCCAGCAATAATAATTTATGGCGATCCTCACAATTACTGTAAGCATGGTTTTAAAAATGGAATTGACTACAACGTAAGTAATATGGATGGAGAGTTTCCATTGGGATTACTTGTGTTAGAGACGCAACCTGGATTTTTCGGAAATAGAAATTGGAAAATTCTACAGAGTGATGTTTATAATTTTGATAATAGTCAAGTAATAGAGTTTGATAAAAAATTTACAGAAAAGGAAAAAATAATTCAATGTAGCCAAGAGCTATTTAAAATACAAATCAGATCATACTTGAAAAAATTCAGCTAACACCGCGTTCTCACGACAAGTGCGCACGCTGTCCGAACTTTCGGCCCACCTCCGCCCGCGCCTGGCGCAGCCTTCGTCCACCTGGTTGCGCATTTAGAAATAATCTGAGGTATTATGCGAAACAAAGTTCCCGTAGCCGTGCACCTGTTTTTTTTACGAGACAAGCAGATCTTGCTCCTGCGGCGCTTCAATACAGGCTATGAAGACGGCAATTACAGTGTTGTCGCCGGCCATGTTGATGCGGGAGAATCAGTGATCCAGGCTGCTATTCGCGAAGCCAAAGAAGAAGCTGGCGTGTTGATCGCGCCGGCGGATATTCAGATTACCCATGTGATGAACCGAAAAGCGGAAGAGGAACGCATTGATTTTTTTGTAACCGTCAGTCAGTGGATTGGCGAAATTACCAATAATGAACCGCAGAAATGCGATGACTTATCCTGGGTGGCGATTGATTCTTTGCCACACAATATGGTCCCGTATGTGCAGCACGCCATCGAAAAATATCAAGCCCATGTGTATTACAGCGAATTCGGCTGGTAATGATCTATCAAGACCGGCTGCCACCTCCGCCACTCTAAAAAGGCGCAACCATAAAAACTGAGCCACCATCGCCATCGGCTTCCTCTCGCTGATTGTGCTCGCGAGGGTATTAAGACAGGGCGCATGCCATGCGCCCCCACGCAGGCGACCGAGAAGTTCGAATCCATGATTACCTGCGAGGATATTAGGACGGTCAAGGAAACCCTAAGGGTCTGAGAGACCTTTAGAAGCTGTTTAAAAACTAAGGCAAAAAGAGTTCAGACTCTGGTCAAAAAATAAAAAGTCGGGCAAATTTGGTTGATGGCCAAACCAACCCAAACTTACCCTACAGACATGAATGATAATGAATGGGCGCAAATTGCGCAATACCTGCCCAAAGACTCAACGACTGGACGACCAAGGCTGTATACATGGCGGGAGATTTTGGATGCCATCTTTTACATAGTGAAGAATGGCTGTGTTTGGCGAGCTTTACTAAGTGATTTTCCTCCTTGGGAAACGGTGTACGGTTACTTTCGTAAGTTTCAAAAAACAGGCACATGGGAAGCGCTGAATCGCGTAATTCGAGAGCGAGTGCGACAAAAAGCACATAAAGAAGCCGAGGCCAGCCTTATGATAATGGATAGCCAATCAGTCAAAAGCGCCGAAGGTGGTGAACAACGCGGTTTTGATGGTTTCAAGCGAGTGATTGGCCGAAAACGCAACTTGATTGTTGATAGTCTGGACCTTCGTCGCCTTGCTCGCGCGTAGAGTTATTAAACAGTCTCTGAAGGTTTTCTCACCTGACTCGCAGGCTGTTCGCGCAGGAAACCTTCAGGGTCTTTTTTTCAACCGGCGGCATTCCACGCTATTTCCCAAAGAACCAAGATATTTAAGGTCTTATTTCTTGCATAGTGTGCTATCATCGGGGACACTCACGCCCAACCACCCTGTTCAACACTGGAGACTTTCCCATGAAACTCAAGCTACTGCTGATCATCGCTGCGATTTATATGGCACTCGTCGGTCTTGGGCACCTTGTTTCGCCAATCTCAATGAGCGCGGGCGCGCTTCCCGCGGACGCCTCCGCAGGGGTGGCTGCCTTTCTGCGTCACTATGCGCCGCTCTTCATTGCGATTGCGGCGATGAACCTGCTGGCCCGCGACTCAGCGCCATCCACGGCGCTTAATGCGATCGTGCTTGCCAACACGATTGTGTTTGGCTTCGGCGCCATCCTGGATGTGCTGGCAGTGATCGGCGGCGCAGGCGCAACCGGGCTGGTGCCAGCCACGATCAACCTGGGTTTCGCGATTGCCTTCCTGTGGGCTGGACGCGCGCTTATTTCACCGAAAACAAGCTGAGGATTTCCTGCCAGATAAATTATCGTGCTTCCGCGCCAGACGCAAAGCAGAACTTTGAACTTCCCCCTCTGACTCGCCGGCTGACAAGTAGGTACGAATTAATTCGTACCTACTTTTTAAACAGTCTCTTAGGGTTTGTTTTGTTGGGGTTCGAATCCATAAATGAGTGCGAGTACATTTGCAGATATCACTGACCCGCTGGATTGGCAGAGGCAAATCTGCAAGGATCGAGCTTTGCCTGGTAGAGATTGATCATGCTTGTTGTCTAATTCGTTGGTTTGCCGCTTGCGAGTTGCGGGAGATTGCCAGGGGCATGGGTGCAGCAAAATTCCAGTAATTGCTCCGGCTTGCACAGCGTGCTACAATAATCACATGCGAGTCGCCTGGCGAGCCAGCCAGATTTTCCGGTTGAAAATATTAAAATGAAACCTGTTGAAATAAAAATCGTGGGTCATGTTCGAAAATCTTCGCCAGAAATTTGTGCAGAAATTCTTGATACTGAACGCTGCCCGCGAGGGCGTTCAGACGATCATCGGATTCTGGCTGGCGCCAAAAAGCACCGGCTTTCCCCCCAACCTGGTAACGACTGAGGAGGTCCAATGAAAACAAGAAAAGGTTACGCATATTCGCCACGAATTCTCTGGGTGCTGCTCATCACCGCCCTGCTCCTGGCAGTTTTGCCTGGCCAGGCAGCCTACGCTGTGGGCACCGACCGTTTCGTTTCAACGACCGGTACCGACAGCGGCACTTGTTCGAGCGTCCTTCCCTGCCGCACGGTAGCCTATGCCGTTACCCAGGCCAACAGTGATGACATCATCCACTTAACCGCCGGAGCCTTCAATGCCAACCTGATTATCACCAAAAACCTGAGCTTCGTCGGGGCCGGCATGAACGCGACCCTGCTGAATGGCGCTGGCATAGAACGGGTGATGAAAATCCAGGCCGGTACGACGGTCTACCTGACCGACCTGGCCATCGCCAATGGCAAAAGCGGGGAGAACGGCGGCGGTATTTATCACCAGGGCACCTTCTTGAGCCTGGAGCGCGTCAAAGTAACCGATAACGAAGCTGCCATGGTTGGCGGCGGTATTGCCAGTACCGGCCGGGTCAGCCTGGTTGACAGCGTGGTCCGGGCCAATACGGCTGCTGCGGCTGGCGGAGGAGTATTTATTTCCACCAGCAGCCCGACAGCCAATAACCTGACCAGGGTAACCCTCAGCGGCAATCTGACCACCGGATTAGACAGCATGGGGGCTGGCCTGTACGCTCAGGAATCAGGCAGCGTCGTCTTGCAAAATGTCACCATCACCGCTAACACGGCCTCCAATGGCGCGGGTGGTGGCATCGCCAGTGCACTCACGTCCAAGTTGTATATAGTTAACAGCACCATCGCGCGCAATTCGAGCACCAACAGCGCCGCAGGTATCATTAATTTTGGCAGCATCAACTTCCAAAATACGATTGTCGCCAACAACATTGGCCAAAAAAACTGCGCGAATTTCAGCAATGGCAGCTTGAATTCATACGGCAGTAACCTGGACAGTCTCAATGACTGTAATTTCATCCAGCCCAACGACCTGCGCAACACCGATCCAGTCCTGGGCATCCTGGGAGATTATGGTGGGTTCACTCAGACGCTGCCTCTGCTCAGTGAAACTGTCCTGCACCCGCACAGCCCGGCCATCGACGCGGGCGCAGCCTGTCCGGCCACGGATCAGCGCGGTGTGCCGCGACCACAGCCTGCCGGCGGAATCTGCGACATCGGCGCCTATGAATACTCGACGATGCCTTACATCAGCGCCAGCGATGGGACTTACACCGATAAAGTCCACGTCACCTGGAGCGCAGTGGATGGGGCCACCTATTACCTGGCCTATCGTTCCGACAGCCAGGGCGGCGCGATGCTGCCGGCCAATGGCTTCAACACCCCCAACCTGTATGGTGATGACCTGTGGGCTGTCCCTGGTCAAACCTATTACTACTGGGTAAAAGGTTGCAATAGCAGTGCCTGCAGCGCTTTCAGCGCCGCCGACACCGGCTGGCAGGCCCTGGCGGCTCCGGTGGTTACGGCCAGCGAGGGTACCTTCGCCGATAGGGTGGAAGTGTCCTGGCCGGTTGTGCCTGGGGCTACGTCTTACATTGCCTATCGCGCCGAAAGCCTGGGCGGGACGAAAATTCCGACCACTGGCTACGCCACCACCGCTTCGGGCGGAGCAGACATCTGGGCTCTTCCGGGCATCACCTATTATTACTGGGTCAAAGCTTGCAACGGCAGCGTCTGCAGTTCTCTCAGCAACCCGGATAGAGGCTGGCGCTAGCGGACTTCACTAAGAAGCAAAATGGCCAACCTGCGGGTTGGCTTATTGGTATGCCGGAAAAAAATTCCTATAGGGGCGGAGCGCCGCCCCTATAGCGCGTGGCGTTGGTGCAACTTCGTGGAAACATTCCAAAAAAAAGGAAACTTATGTTTAGAGAAATGATAAGGACGAAGCAATTATTATCCACAGCGGAAACCCGGCAAGACTGAAGCCGGGGTCGCTGTTGACTATTCCTAATCGAGAAAGGTTGATGAACCATGCCGATTGAATTGATGATAGCCCTGAATAGCCTCAAGGACACTCCTGTCCCAACCATCCTGGTACTGGGTGGCATTTCGTTGTTGGTTTTGGCTTTTGTTCAGGCCGGAATTAAGTTTGTGATCGCTCCTTCCCAAAAGAAACCGGCAATTGTTTTTGGAGTAATTCTGCTTGGATTGGGTATCGGGTTATATCTTATTCCTGAGCAGAAAACGCCAGAGGTGCTGCAGATTACACCCACCCCAACGATTGTGCTTGCCGAGACCCCCATTGTCACCAGCACAGCAACACTGCCTGCTGCGACAGACATTCCTACAGTGACAGCAATTCCACCAACAGAAACGACGATTCCGGTCAATACAATGACTGCATGCATCTTTTATGTCTATCAGGATTGGGGGGCATCTGTCAATCATTATGTGCCAGAAGGTTTTATGGGTGATACAGCAGACATAAAGTTTGATGAAAATTACAAGCTTGACCCTGACCGCCCGAGCGTAATCCAAATTGGTTACCAGCCGCGCGGTACACTGCTCTGGGCTGGTGTGAATTGGTGGGACCCGGCGGGAAGTTCTTTTGGCAGTAAAGATGGCGGTTATGACCTATCCTGTGCAACAAAACTGACCTTTTGGGCCAGAGGGGAAAAGGGAGGCGAGATAGCAGAATTTAAAGTTGGGGGGATAAAAGGCACTTACAGTGATTCGCTCCAGCCCGAAAAAACGAGCGGACCAATTATCCTGACCAATCAATGGGTTCAATACACGATGGATCTGAGGGGAGAAGATTTGAGCCATATACTTGGCGGCTTTATTTGGACCGCACAGAACAAAGAAAATCCAAAAGGGGCTGTGATTTATCTGGATGATATAAGATTTGAGCAATAAATAGCGTGCGAGTGAAAAGTAGGGGCTTATTCGATTTAAGGGCGATTACGGGAAAAACCGCAAGACAGTTAGTGTCATTTGGCATAAAATGACCGGGTATGCGTTGTTTGGTTAATTCGGACAGGTTCAGGCCAGCCTCCCGAAACCAGAGAGGGGAGTAAGACGTATATAGAGTATCCGGCTTATAGCCAACAGGAGGATAGTTAGATGGGTAACAATGATGACAATTGGCTCGAAGGCGCTTTCCTGGCCCAGGAAGAATATGATCGCGATAAGGATAAATGGAAAGGGAACAGAAAGGAAATGGAATCCCATTTCTTTTCACAGTACGATACCTTGCCGGATACCAGCAATGATCGACCGGCGAGGTATAGCAGCAGTAGCAGTATCGATGGCGTCTGGATCGTAATAGTGGCTGTATTGGGAATCGCTTTTTTTTGCTTTATCTTGGCTATGGCCAGCGGGTAGACCTTACTCGAACAAATCAGCATGCGTGCCGGTACGTTCGAAAATGATCTCTTCGTTTATTAACTTGTAGATGAGAAGCCAATCGGGTTCGATGTGGCATTCACGCCTGCCGCTGTAAGGGCCAGCTAATGGATGGTCATGCTGTCGCTCTGCCAATGGTTCTTCGTTGATGAGCGTAGAAAGTATGGCTTTGAACTTCTGGACGTTCTTGCCCCGTCGTTGCATCAAGCGCAGATCTCTTTCGAATTGGGTGGTGTAGCCTGGTTTGCGCATCAAATCCCCAACCGGGCAAACATATCCTCTTTATTTTCAGACTGCACGATATTCTGTCCGGCATCCGTGTCTGCAAAAGTCTGGCGGGTAACTTCGTTGGGAAGGCGCACTTCAAAGGGCAAGCCCTGGTTGAGCCTGACCTGCTGATAAAACAAGGTGATAGCCTCGGTGGCAGAGAGACCTAATTGCTCAAAGAGGTCTTCGACTTCATGCTTGAGAACCGGATCGACTCGCGCGCGAATCATCGCTGACTTGTTCATAAATGCCTCCAGATTATATGAAATTGTATCACAAATGGGATACAATTTAAAACTCTAAAGGTCTCAAAGACCTTTAGAGTTTTAAATTAGGAGAGGCGATATTTTCCGGTCGGGGTCAGGAAAGCGAGCTTTTATCGAACTGGCTGTTGTGCAGTTCGGCATAGAAGCCGCCGCGCGCGAGCAGCTCCAGGTGGTTGCCCTGCTCGACGATGTCACCATCTTTCATGACCAGGATCAAGTCGGCGTCGCGGATGGTGGAGAGGCGGTGAGCGATGACGAAGCTGGTCCGGTTTTTCATTAAGTTATCCATGGCGCGTTGGATCAGGATCTCGGTGCGCGTGTCCACCGAACTGGTAGCCTCGTCCAGGATCAGGATCTTGGGGTCGGCCAGCACCGCGCGGGCGATGGTCAGCAGCTGCATCTGTCCCTGCGAGATATTGGAGGTTTCTTCGTTGAGCACCATCTGGTAGCCATCCGGCAGGGTGTGGACGAAATGGTCGACGTGGGCCGCTTTGGCCGCGGCGTAGACTTCTTCATCGCTGGCCTCGGGTCGCCCGTAGCGGATATTTTCCAGGATGGTGCCGTTGTAGAGCCAGGTATCCTGCAGGACCATGCCGAAGAGCTTGCGCAAGTCAAAGCGGCTGAATTCGCGGATATCTTTCCCATCGACCAGGATCGCGCCGCTGTTGACGTCGTAAAAGCGCATGAGCAGCTTGACCATGGTGGTCTTGCCTGCGCCGGTCGGCCCGACGATGGCGATTTTGTGCCCGGGCTCGGCTTCGGCGGAGAAATCGTTGATGATGATTTTTTCCGGGCTGTAGCCGAAGTGGACATCCTTGAATTCCACATGACCCTGCACGTTTTCGAGGGTCACCGGTTGAGCGGCTTCGGCGACTTCTTCGGCTTCTTCCAGAAATTCGAAGACGCGCTCGGCTGCCGCCGCAGTCTGCTGCAGGACGTTGGAGATGTTGGCCAACTGGGTGATCGGTTGGGTGAAGGAGCGCACATATTGGATGAAGGCCTGGATATCGCCGAGGGTGATGGTGCCCTTGATGGCCAGGTAACTGCCCAGGATGGCGACGGCCACGTAGCCCAGGTTGCCGATGAAGATCATCAGCGGCATCATCAGGCCGGAGAGGAACTGGGATTTCCAGGCGGCATCGTAGAGCTTGTCGTTGGATTTGTCAAACTTGAGGATGCTTTCTTCTTCGCCGTTGAAGGCTTTCATGACGATGTGGCCGCCGTACATTTCTTCAACGTGGCCGTTGACATGGCCCAGGTAATCCTGCTGCTGCTTGAATAATTTCTGTGACTGGCCGATGATCAAACCGACCAAGCCCATCGAAAGCGGGA
>CAZHWV010000144.1:0-5439 GCA_964536185.1 uncultured Anaerolinea sp.
TAGGATGATGCTATCTGCCATGGCAAGTTTTAAGTCAATTGAAATTTTGGCGGCGTCGATGGAAATTTTGCGTTCGAGCTCAACTTCTCGCCCAGAACACATAATCCCTACAGCTTGCAGGGCACTTTCCTCGCCCAAATCCTGGAAAATGCGTTTAAATACCTCGTAAATACAAATCGATGGGACGAGTAAATTGTCCAAATCCTGAATTGGTGGAGTAAAAAATTCGGCATTCCTGCCCTGTCTAAAATATTCCACCCAACCGGATGAATCAACAACATTCATTAGCGTTCCTCGTCTTGCTCTTCGCGCAGGTTATCGATGCTCAGTCCCTTGAATAGCCCAAGCGCATCTTGAATCGATGGGACAATCACCAGGCGCATGCTCTTCTGGTAAGGGATGAACATGATTTTCTGCCCGGGCTTTAAATTGAACTGTTGTCGCAATTCACGCGGGATCACAATCTGGTACTTGCTGGAAATGGTTGTCAATGCTTCCATTTTACAACTCCTTATCGAGAATAAATCGTAAGACAATTGTACCACCAACCAACCATGATCATTCCTTACAGCGCCCAGCAGCAGACCTGCGGAAGCGGCATCCTTGTGCCAGTGCGCCAGATGCACAGATTGTTATTATTCAATTGCGCCCGTCGTTTAAAACATCTCCATCTGAGGCCTGACGAGCGGGCTGAGCGGGAACAACCCGTGCGCCTGGCACCATTCCGGGTCTGGCCCGTTCCAGCCATACAGATCAAAGTCAATTCTCTGGCGGTCATCGAATTCAACCCCCTCGTTTTCGAGCAGCTGCCTCTGCAGCCCCGCGCCGGGACGGAAGCTGATTTTGCCCTGCGCGTTGATCACCCGCTGCCAGGGAACATCCGCAGGACAGTTGGCCAGCGCGCCACCCACCCAGCGCGCGCTGAAGGTCTCGTATTCCTTGATATTAAGCGACCCTGGCGGCGGGATCATTCCAGCGATCTGGCCATAGGTGGTCACCTTTCCGGGCGGCACCTGCCGGGTGATCTCCCAGACAGCGGCCTGATATTGTTTCGGGTTGGGGGCAGACGAATAACTCATGTTCACCTCTCGCATTCAAATCTTTATTTTTTTCTCCATGATTATGCTAATTTTCCCAGAAAATCCCCAAATAATTATTACAATAAAAATACAAAATAGTTGGCTAAGTGGCCACCCTTGGCCAATCCATTAGGGTCACTTCAGCCAGCAGCCGGGCATTGACATTGCGATCCAGTTGGTCAATGGCCTTCTCCAGGTCTACGGTAATGACCCGCACCTGGGAGCGATCCAGCGCATAGGTCAGACGCTCAATTTCTTCAGCATAGTCGATATTGGTCAGCGCCGCGCTGGCCCCCGAGGTCTTTAAGAGCACATCGCGCCAAAAGGAGAGCCAGAGCAGCAAAGTCTGCCGAAAAAAATCCTTCTCCTTGGCCATCTTTTCGGCATAATGCATACGCTCATGCAGCCTGGCCGCCAAAAGCTTGCTCAAATCATCCAGTTTTTCGGAACGGAAAGCCAGCATTTTCTCATCGCGGGAAAGTCGCAAGGCATAACCGGGACGCCCGTCGGCAAGGTGCGCCAACAGGCGCGCTTTTTCAGCCTCCACAGCCTGCAAACCCAGAAAATCGGCAACCGCCTCCGCCTGCAGCGGGCGCAAACGCAAAATCTCGCAGCGCGAGACGATGGTCGGCAGGAGCTGCTCGCTGTTTTCGACGGTCAGCAGCAAAATCCCAAAAGCCGGCGCTTCTTCCAGGGTTTTTAGTAAAGCGTTTTGCGCATTTTGGTTGGCATCTTCAAAGTTAGTGATCAAGACAACCCGGTAGGGCGCCACATACGGCTTGAGCGAGAGAAACTTGCTCACCTCGCGCATCTGGTCGATGATAATGTCTTTTTTATCAGCCAGCTTCTTGATCGCCAATAAATCCGGATGCTGTCCGGCCTCGATCTGTTTGCAAGTGCGGCAAGTGCGGCACGCCGTCCCCGGCCCGGCAGGCGTTGGGCAATTGAGCGCTTGCGCCAGGCGGATGGCCAGCGTCCGCCGCCCGACCCCGGCCGGCCCGCTCAACAGGTAGGCATGCCGTAAACTGGCATTGGCCACCTGATTCTGCAGCAGCTCTACCGCCCAATCATGCCCAAATATTTCCCAGGTATTCATTTTTTATTCCTGCCCGGCTTTCAAGCGCAGATAGGATTCATACCGCTCCTGGCGCACCGCGCCGCTTTTGACAGCCGCCAGCACAGCGCAGCCGGGTTCATGAATATGGCTGCAGTCACTGAACTGGCAGTCCTGGACCAACGCGCAAAGCTCCGGAAAATAAGCGTCAATCTCTTCGGGCCGGGTATCCCACAAGGCCAGCGACTTCCAACCCGGCGCATCGGCCACCCAACCCCCGCCAATAAGCGCGTGCAGCTGGCGGAAATTGGTGGTGTGTTTGCCTTTATCATTGAATGAACTGACCTCGCCAACGGCGATGCCTAACCCGGGTTGAATGGCGTTCAACAGGCTGGATTTGCCCACACCGGAAGGCCCGGCCAGGGCGGATAACTTGCCCACCAGGGTTTGCTCCAGTTCAGCCAGGCCAATTTTTTCCCGGGCCGAGGTGTAAATGACGCGGTAACCCAGGGCGGGATAAAAGCCAAACTTCGCTTCCGCCGCTTCCTGTCCGACGATATCCACTTTGTTGGCGACGATGACCACCGGCACCTCCTGCTTCTCGGCAATCACCAGGAAGCGGTCAAGCATACGCATCCGCGGCTCGGGATTGGCGCAGGCAAAGACAAACACCGCCTGGTCGGGGTTAGCCAGCAAAATTTGGCGGTACTCACCCTGCGGACGCGGGTCAAGCCGGACGATCTCGCTTTTGCGAGGCAGAATCTCTTCAATCGTGCCTGAGCCGTCCTCGAGCAAGGTAAAGCTGACCTGGTCGCCCACAGCGGCGAGATCACCTTCGCGCCGGCCCTGTTTTAGCCGCCCGCGTAGTTGGCAGGTGACGGCCTGGCTCTGGCCCTCCGCCAGGACAAAGAAAAAACCCGATTGGGCGCGAACGATCAGCCCGGTGGAAAAATCAGGAACAGATATATCCAATATTTTATCCTTTGATCACGGCGACGGGGTCGGCGTGACTGGTGAAGTGGGTGTACGCGTAATCCCAATGTTAGATTCCCACGAATACGGGCTTTGCGGCTGGCCGGTGAAATAGGTCTCGACGATGCGTTTGAAGATCGGAGCCGCAATGATCGAGCCTTCACCGGCATTTTCAGCGATGACGGCGATGGCGATATCCGGCAGATCCGGGTTTTGCGCATCCGTGTACCCGGCAAACCAGGCATGCGGAGTCCCGGTGTTCGATTCTGCCGTGCCGGTCTTGCCGTAAACCGGCACGCTCAGGTTAGTGAAACGCTGGTAGGCAGTTCCACGCTTATTCCTGATCACCGCCAGCATGGCTGCGCGCAGGGCGGCCAGGGTCTCGGGCTTCATCGGCAGCACGCCGCGCGCTTCGGGTTTGAAAGTGGCGGTGGCCACGCCGCTGCTGTCGGTAATTTTTTCAACGATCTGTGGGCGATAGAGCGTGCCGCCGTTACCGATGGCCGCCATGAAGTTGGCCACCTGCAGCGGCGTCACCAGCACATCCCCCTGGCCAATCGACTGGTTGACGGCGTCCAGCAGGCTGGGCGGGTTAACGATCGCGCCCGAGGCTTCATCCACTTGCCCGATCCCGGTCGGCGAACCCAGCCCAAAACCACGGGCCATATCGGCAATCGCCGTAACGCGGCCCTGGTTGTACAGGTCCAGACCGATATGCCAGAAGTATGGATTGCAGGAACGCATCAACCCGCCGGTCAGATCCAGGTCGCCGGAGGGCTGGGTAAACGGGCCTTCGGGGCTGACGCGCAGTTCAGTCTGCAAATGTTCCCAGGTCCAATCGTAAAGTGTGCGGTCGGGTAGTTCTGTAAATTCATAACCACAAGAAAAAGGCGTTTCAGGCGTGAATGTGCCACTCTCCAGCGCCGCCGAGAAGGTGATCACCTTGAACACCGAGCCAAGCGGATACTGGCCTTGCACGGAGCGATCCAGCATAGGCGTATTGGGGTCGTTTAACAAGTTGCCCAGCGCGTAGCCGCTGTTGGTATTGTTGGGATCGAAGAGATTGGGGTCGTATTTCGGCGAGGAGGCCATGGCCAGGATACGTCCGGTATCGCGTTCGATGACAACAATCGAACCACGAAAACCGGTAATGGCTTTCTGGGCCTGGATCTGCAAATTCTGGTCGATGGTCAGGGTGATCGAGGCTGCCGGTAAGGCTTCAGAACTGGCCAGGGTCGACAGCACCTTGCCATCTTTATCGATCAAGTAAAGCGTGCTGCCGGTTTTGCCCGCCAGGTACTGCTCGCCCCACTTCTCGATCCCCTTCTGCCCGATGCGCGCCGCTGGCGAATAGCCGTTACGCAGATATTGCCCGAGCTGCTCCTTGGGCACCGGCGAGACGTAGCCAACCGTTTGCGGGGCAATGCCACCCGCAAGGTAAAAGCGCGAGTTATATTGGGTCATGACCACGCCGCCCAGCCCAACCAGGCGGTTGACCTCGCTCAACGCGGCTTCGCCCACCGGGACGTACCAATCTGCGCCGCGCTTATCATCGTACAGGGCAACGATCGCACCCGGAAAGAGACCGGTCAGGCGGCTAAATTCGGCGATCAATGCGCCTTCGGTCTTTGCGTCCATCTGCGCCGGGATGACCCCAAACGGCATCACTTCGGTTTGCTCGACAAACGGCTGGTTGTTCCGGTCGTAGATAACCCCACGGGGTGGGACGTTGTAATCCCTCTGCAGGTGATTGCCGCCTTTTAGCTCAGGCATGATCAGCCCATCATCCCAGGCAATGCGCCACTGTCCGTTTTCAAAATTAAGGTTGGCGCTCATCTCGCGCGAAAAATCTCCCGCCTGCAGGGTTTTGAAGACCACCTGGAAATTGACCTGGGCCGCAGCCGCCGAATAAGTGCCCGGGGACTGCTGGTAGGTTAATTCCTTGAAGGTCAAGGCGTCCATCGTCGACTGGTAACGACTGATAAAGTCTTCCAGCGAGATGCCTTTCTGGCTATCCTGGGTCAGCAGGAGATACATGCCCGCATAATCTTCTTTCTGCCAGGCGTCCAGGAAAAGACGCATGGCAGTCTGCGCATCTGGCGCATTGGTGACGCGCACAACAGGCGTCGGAAGCGTGGCGCTGCTCAGCGGGGTTGCGCCGGTTCCAGGCGTTCCACTGGCGCTCGGCCCGCCGCAGCCAGCCAACAAAGCAAACGCCGTGATCAGGCTTAATAATCGATAAAAATTCATAGTTATCACCTTCATTTTAGAGCGCGCCACCCAGGTAAGCAGCAAACACCGGGCATTCGTAATGGATCGTGACCTGGCAATTTC
>CAZHWV010000144.1:5449-11165 GCA_964536185.1 uncultured Anaerolinea sp.
CCCGGGAGGAGATGCAGCGAGTCCTGCTCACGCTCCGCGCCGAGAACCAGGCCTGCCTGGCGAAGCAATCTACTCAGGCTGCACAGTGGCAGCCCCATGACGGAAGCATAGCAGCCAGCCATGTGAGCCACCGGCTGAAAATCAGGATTCTGGATCCCATAGGCCCCGGCCTTATCCATCGGGTCGCCGGACTGGATATAACGTTCAATTTCTGCGTCACTGTAGGCGCGCATGGGCACATCCGTGACGACCACCTCCGTCGACAGATTCCCGTCCCTGGCGCGCAGGACAGCGATGCCGGTATAGACCTGGTGGGTATTCGCGCGCAGCCGCTGGAGCATTTGACGGGCTTCGTCAACGCTGGCCGGTTTGCCCAACACATCCCCAGCGATGACCACCGAAGTATCCGCCCCGATAATGATATCTTCCGCCTGCGCGCGGGCCAGGACTGCCTGGGCTTTTTCAAGAGCCAGCCGGCGCACATAATCCGCCGGTGTTTCGCCGGAAGCGCGAGTTTCATCCACGTTGGACACATCCAGGCCAAAAGCCCAGCCGCCCAGGGCCAGCAGCTGCCGGCGGCGGGGAGAATTGGAAGCCAGGACGAGAGTGGGGGTCATATTCATAAGCGCTGAGCTAAGATTCTAACACAACCGCCCGCCTGCGATTAAGCAATAAAAATGTAAGGCGAAATTAATTTCGCCCTACGCCCATGTTGGTCTGCCTCGGTAACCCCCGGGGTAGGCAATTAAAAAGGCTGGCGGTCAGTTGACCGCCAGCCTTTTACTCTTCCGTTGAGATTCGGGCAGGTCTTAGATCCAGCCGCGCAACTGCATGGCCTTGACTACCCGGTCGATGGCAACCATGTAAGCCGCATCGCGCATGTAAACTTTTTCCTTCTCACTCATTGCCAGGACTGCATGGAAAGCCATGGTCATCTTGGTGTCGAGCTTTTCGAGGACTTCCTGCTTGGTCCAGTAGAAGTTCATATCATTCTGAACAGATTCAAAGTAGGAAGTGGTCACGCCGCCCGCATTGCACAAGAAATCGGGGATATTGAAAATACCATTCTTCTTGAAGTAATCGTCGGCTTCGGGTGTGCACGGCCCGTTGGCGCCTTCGGCCACGATCTTGACCCGTTTGGACATGCGTTTGACGGTATCCGCGTTGACATGGCCTTCGATAGCGGCCGGGATGAGCACCTCACAATCCTTCTCAATCCACTTTTCGCCATCTTCGATGACATAACCGGCTTCTTTGGCCTTTTTCTGATCGATCGTGCCGTACTGGTCGACGATGGTCAGCAAGAAGCGCGGGTTGACGCCTTCTTTGTGGCTGTAGGTGTAAGAGGTCTTGTCATTGCGATCCCAGCAAGAAACACAGGCGATCTTGCCGCCGAGCATTTCAACAAAACCGATCGCGGCATATTGCGAAACATTTCCAAAACCTTCGAGGGCCGCCCAAGACTTGCTCGAGTCCATCTTCAGGTGTTTCATGGCTTCGCGAACGGTATAAATCACGCCGTAACCGGTGGCTTCGGTGCGGCCTTCAGAACCGCCGCCGCCCAGGGGTTTGCCGGTAAAGACGCCCGGGGTATACTGGCCGACAAGCCGGGAATACTCGTCCATCATCCAACCCATCATCTGGGGGGTCGTGCCAACATCCGGAGCCGGCACATCCTGGCGTGGACCGATATTTTTCCACATGTTTTGCACCCAACCCCGGCACAGGCGCTCTTTTTCAGGAGTGGTGATCGAGGAGGGGTCAACAATAATGCCACCCTTGCCGCCGCCCAAAGGAATATCGGCGACTGCGCATTTCCAGGTCATCCAGGTGGCCAGGGCGCGCACGGTATCAAAGGTCTCGTTGGGATGGAAGCGGATGCCACCTTTATTCGGGCCGCGCGCATCGTTATGCTGCACACGGTAGCCCTGGAAAACGCGCAGAGAACCGTCGTCCATGCGCACCGGAATGCGGAAGCTATATTCGCGCATCGGCCAGCGCAAGACTTCAGCGATCTGGGGGTCCAGGTTTAGCTGCTTGGCGACGCCGTCAAACTGCTTCTGAGCCATTTCAAATGCATTGATTTGTCCAGCCATTTTTTCTCCTGTGTTCGAACACTATTTATGAAAAAATATAAGCGGGCACCCGGATCGGATGCCCGCTTTTTTAGTGTAGTATGTCCTGCACGTTATTCATGATGGTTTTCACCTTGGGTCGTGCAATCTAAGGTTACACGAGATTGAAGCTAAAGTCAATATGACGCTCATCATGTCTTAAGTCACTGTTTGCTCTGGGCAATATTCCGGCTTGACAAATACTTAATTGTCATATAAAGTTAAGTTCTATTAAATAAAAAGAGGACTTAACTATGATCGATCAAGTTCAATTTTCGCAAATCCTACGCACCTGGATGGATGCCTTCATGCACCGCTCAATCAGCGGATGGAATCACTATGCCAAAAGCACCGGCCTTTCCATGCCACAACTCAGCATTCTCATGCAGCTGCACCACAAGGGACCCTGCGGTATGTCCGAGATCAGTGAGCGCTTCGACATCTCTGCCGCAGCCGCCAGCCAGCTGGTCGATAAACTCGTCCACGGCGGTTACCTCAACCGCGCCGAAGACCCCTCCGACCGCCGGGCCAAGACGCTGACCTTGAGCCCCGCAGGCGCAGCGCTGATCAAAAGTGGTTTTGATGAACGTTATCGTTGGCTGGGTAACATCGGAGCCTCTTTGAGCGCGCAAGATCAGGAAATAGTCAGCCAGGCCCTGATCCTGTTAACCAACGCCGCCAAAGAAATGGATAAATAGAAAATGTCATCCCGTTCTGATCGACCTGCCATAATTTATTGCCTAAGGAGCACAACCCAGCATGCTTAAACTGGCGAAATATACAAAGCCTTACTTGTGGATGATCCTGCTCGCCATCGTGCTCTTGTTTGCGCAAGCCAACCTGGACCTGGCCCTGCCGGATTATCTCTCGCGAATTGTCAATACCGGTATCCAGCAGGGCGGCGTGGAAAATAGCGTCCCCGTGGCCATCCGCCAGAGTGAAATGAACCACCTGGTCATTTTCCTGATCCCGGCCGATCAAGCCTCTGTGCTCAAAAGCTATACCCTGGTCGACAAGACCTCGCCCGATTACGCCAGGTACCTGGCGGAATATCCCCTCCTGGAAAAAGAAACCATCTATGTTTTGAACAAGCTGGACCAGGCCGAAATCGACCGGCTCAACCCGATCATGGGCAAGGCCATCCTGGCGGTTGCGGGCATCGAACAGATTCTGACCGACCCGGCCAAAGCAGCCCAAATGGGCAGCGCCTTCGGCGGCATGGATCTGAGCAAGCTGCCCCCCGGCATGGACCTGTTCAGCGTCCTGGGCAAGCTGCCCGCCGCTACGCTCGCGCAAATCACCGGCTCCATGGAGACGAAGTCCGCGGCGCTGGGCGACAAGATGATCATCCAGGCGGCAGTCATTCCGCTCAGAGCTGAATACAAAGCCCTGGGCATGGATACCGATCAACTTCAGAACAGCTACGTCATGAACATTGGCGGGTGGATGCTGCTCCTGACCCTGCTCTCCGTGGTCTGCACCATTATCGTTGGCTTCCTGTCTGGCAAAATTGCGGCGGGCATGGCCCGCGATATCCGCCGCGAGGTCTTCAAGAAAGTTGAAAGTTTCTCCAACACCGAGTTCGACAAATTCTCCACCGCCTCGCTGATCACCCGCTCGACCAACGACGTAACCCAGATCCAAATGGTGGTCTTCATGATGGTGCGCATGGTCTTCTATGCGCCCTTGCTCGGCATCGGCGGGCTGGTCAAAGTCATCTCCAAAGATTCGCCCTTATCCTGGTTGATTGGTATCGCCGTGGTCGTGCTCGTCACCCTGATCATGGTTGTCTTCTCGCTCTCACTGCCCAAATTCAGGATCACGCAAACACTGGTCGATCGCATCAACCTTGTGGCGCGTGAGAACCTGTCGGGCATGATGGTCGTGCGCGCCTTCAACATGCAGGCCTTCGAGGAACAGCGTTTCGACAAAGCCAACCTGGACCTGACCGCCGTCAGCCTGTTCATCAACCGCGTCATGGTCGTGATGATGCCGATGATGATGCTGATCATGAATGGGCTCACCCTGGCAATCATCTGGTTCGGCGCTCACCAGGTTGCCGAGGCCAATATGCAGGTGGGCGACATGATGGCGTTTTTGCAATACGCCATGCAAATTGTCATGTCGTTCCTGATGCTCTCGATGATGTTTATCATCCTGCCGCGCGCTTCCGTCTCGGGCGACCGCATTGCCGAAGTGCTCGGCACCGAGCCAAAAATCCACGATCCCAAGGAACCCAAAAAATTCTCGGCAGCCTTCAACGCCACGCTGGAGTTCCGCAATGTTTCCTTCCGCTATCCCGGCGCGGAAGAAGACGCCCTGCACGATCTCAACTTCACCGCGCAGCCAGGCCAGACCACGGCCTTCATCGGCGCCACCGGCTCGGGAAAATCAACGGTTGTCAACCTGATCCCGCGCTTCTATGACGTCAGCGCCGGCGCGATCCTGATGGATGGCCTGGATATCCGCACAGTCAGCCAGCACGACCTGCGCGACAAAATCGGTTATGTGCCCCAAAAGAGCGCCCTGTTTTCGGGCAGCATCGAAAGCAACCTGCTCTACGCCGATGAAAGCGCCAGCCCCGAGATGCTCCAGGCAGCGCTTGAGATTTCACAGGCGGCCGAATTCGTCGGATCCAAGCCCGAAGGCATGGCGGCTGAGATTTCACAGGGCGGGGTGAACGTGTCCGGCGGGCAGAAGCAGCGCCTGTCCATTGCCCGCGCCCTGGTCAAAAAACCACCCGTCTATATTCTCGACGACAGCTTCTCGGCCCTCGACTTCAAAACCGACGCCGCTTTACGCCGGGCGTTCAAGGAAAAAGCCGCCAACAGCACCCTGATCATCGTCACCCAACGCGTCTCCACCATCCGCAATGCCGAACAAATTATCGTCCTGGATGAAGGCCGGATCACCGGCAAGGGCACGCACCAGGAACTGATGAAGACTTGTGAAACTTACAAAGAGATTGCTTTATCGCAGCTCAGCATGGAGGAATTATCATGATGCAGCCAGCTCCCGCGCGCGGCGGTCCCGCGATGAGACGAGGTCCCCTGGGTGGCGGACCGATGATGGGCGGCCCGGTGGTCAAAGCCCGCGACTTCAAGGGCACGATGGGCAAGCTGATCGCTTACCTGGGTCAATATAAACTTTCGGTCATGGTCGTCTTCGTCTTCGCCATTGCCTCCACGGCAGCAAATATCGCCGGGCCAAAAATCCTGGGCAACGCCACCACCAAGCTCTTTGAAGGCGTGATGGCCCAGTTAAACGGAACCGGTTCGGTTGACTTTGACACCATCGGGCGCATCGTCCTGCTGACCATCGGCATGTACCTGATCTCGGCGCTGTTTGCCTACCTGCAGGGCTGGATCATGGCCAATGTCTCGACCAATATCGCCTATCGTTTCCGCCGCGATATTTCCGAAAAGATCAACCGCATGCCGCTCAAATATTTTGACACCACCACCCACGGCGAAGTGCTTTCGCGGATCACCAACGATGTGGATACGGTCAACCAGACGCTCAGCCAGAGCCTGACCCAGATCATCACTTCGCTGGTAACCGGGGACGGCAGGCTGGTCATGATGCTCTCGATCAATTGGATG
>CAZHWV010000145.1:0-11047 GCA_964536185.1 uncultured Anaerolinea sp.
ATAAATACCCCAACACTGCTGCATTTTCAGCCTGAATGCATAAGAGTTTTTTCAACTGTTTTTTTCACCTATTGGGTGAAAAACAGTTGAAATTTCGCAAGACCTTTTTCGAATATCCATGGGGTCCGCTGCGCTTATTGTTCCAAGACCAGGATTTTTCCGGTTGTTCCGTCCACTTTAATTTTTTGCCCATCCCGCAAACGAGTGGTTGCCTGGTGCACCCCGACCACAGCCGGAATTCCGTATTCGCGCGCGACCACCGAACCATGGGTCATCATGCCACCCACTTCGGTAATCAGCCCGCCGGCCACCATAAACAATGGCGTCCAGGCCGGGTCTGTGCCCGGGCAGACCAGGATTTCGCCGGGGACAAGCTGGGTTCCACGCGGATCCAGGACGATATGGACAAACCCTTCGACAACCCCGGGCGAAACCGGGCTGCCGGTCAGGACAACACCCGTATCAGTTTCTGCGCCCAGGCCTTCATAGAACGCGCGCCCATCGCTGGTCAGGACACGTGGCGCCTGCCGCCGGCGCAGTTCACGTTCAAACATACCACGGCGCGCAGCCACCAACTCCTTCCAATCCACCACAGGAGAATTTTTCGGTTCGCCAGGACCCTGGCTGTTTTGTGACAAGGCTTCGAGTTCGTCCAACTTCAAAAACACCAGGTCATCCGCCCGCTCGATGGTCTGCGCCTGCACAAATTCCTGCCCAACCTGCAGTAAAGCCTGGCGGGCAATCCCCATGGATCGAATTGCGAAAAACTTTGGGCTTTCGCGCGCGCCCATCAGCAGCCGGATCCGGCGCGCTGCGGCGCGAACCACTTTTTCCTTGAGCCAGCCGCCCGGTTGGCTGCGCACCCGGGTGGCGATTTTTTCGATGGCGGCCAGCCCGGCTTTTTCACCGCGGGCAAATATCAAACCGGGAGCCTGCGCAGCCTCGGCATTCAGGTAACTTTGCAAGGTGTGCATGACCGGTGTTGGTTCCTCGCGCCAGCGGCGCTGGCCAAAGTCGATTTCACCGATGCCATGCATGCCGTATTTCAACATGAATCGCTGGATTGCGCCCTGCGCCGAAACCGGCAGAGTCCCGTCCAGGTATTGGCGGGCCAGTTGAGCGGGCAGGGCTGCGCGAAAATATTCCTGGGTCCCGGCCTCTGATTGGATAATCGTGGCTGTTTCCCAGAGCGCCAAATCCATTTCTGTGGTCACATTGCGCGGCAGACCGCGGGTTACTTCCAGCGCCAGGCTGGAGTCGCCGCTGAGCTGCGCCAATAAGTTTAACGAGCCCATGCTCGGCCCGATAATCGGGATGAATTTTGGCAGCAAGAATTGGAAGGCGTTCCCAATGCGATCGCGCATGAATTCGACGACCGCCGCCAGGCGGCCAAAACGGTCCCCAGCCGGGGTAATTTTGGCGGTATCCAGGTATGTTTCAATTTGGCTGTCAAAATCCGCGCGCGCTTTTTCGGGATTGGCCAGGTTAAGACCCAGGCGGATCAGTATTGGCAGGGCAAAGTTCGCCAGGCTGCGCAGGGTGCTCCATTTCAACTTCCCCGAGCCTATGCCCAGGGCCGGGTCGCTGCTCAAAGCTTTCAAAATTTGGCCTACGCTTGGCTCGATGTAGTCCAACAGCTCGCCGAAAATTCGGCTGCCCAGCGGGTTGCGCATGACATCACTGATCCTGATCCACAGACGCTCGCCCGCCTGGGCAAAGATCTTTAATTCGCCTGGTTTGAGTCTCAGCCCGAACATCTTGCCTGCATTTGCGACCAGATAGCGGATGGCATCCCGCCCAAGCGGGGTGATTGGACCGACCAACCCCTGGACTGCGCCGAAGGAAAACCACACCACCAATGGGTTATACGACACTTCAGGCACGGGAAAGAGCGAAGTGATCGCCCTGGATTGCAAAATGTACAGTTTACCTTCCACCAGGGCCCACTCAATATCCTGTGGAGCATTAAATTCTTTTTGAATGGATTGCCCGGCAGCCACTAACTGGCCCATATCATTATCAGAAAGGCTTTGCAGATTCGCGGCTTTTTCCACCAGTGATTCCACACCACCGCCGGGTTTTGGGCGCGTAGAAACTCGCTTGCCGCCCAGCCTTACACTCTGGATTTCGCCGCTGAGCGAATTGACCACAAAGTGATCCGGCTCAACCTGGCCAGAGACCAGCGCTTCGCCCAGGCCAAAGGTGGCATCGATCACGGTTTCGCTGAGCAGCCCAGTCAAAGGATTGGCCGTGAAGAGCACACCAGCCACCTCACTCGCGACCATCTCCTGAATAACCACGGCCAAAGCAGCCTCTCCCTGCCCAATGGCATTTCGCGAACGATAGCCGATTGCGCGCGCCGTCCACAGGCTGCTCCAGCAGTCGATCACGGCTTTTCGCAGCTGCGCTTCACCCAGCACATTCAGAAAAGTATCCTGCTGGCCGGCAAAGGAAAGGTCGGGCAAGTCTTCAGCCGTGGCGGATGAGCGCACAGCCATGGGCGCGCCGCCTAATTCCGCGTACAGCTTGCCCAAAGCGATTTCAATTTCTACGGACATTTTCCCTGCTGAGAACCCTGCCCGAATTTTGGCTGAAGCCGCTTCCAGCGCGCCGGGATCATCTGTGGTTAATTGCTCCAGAGCGGCCAGGATCAGCGCCTGCAGATCATTTTCAGCCACAAAAGCGCGGTAGGCGCGGGTGGAGAGCACAAAACCACGCGGGACATTGAAACCCGCGCGGGTGAGACGGGCAAGGTTCGCGCCTTTGCCACCGGCCTGGTCGATAAGCGCATCCTGAGCATCAAAAGGGAAGGTAAGCATACCAATATTATGACACAAAATGTTATACTCGAAACTCATTAGGAGCCGCCCATGACAAAATCATCGCTTCCTCGCCGGATATGGATCGCCTTGATCCTTCTCGGATTCTCCGGGCAACTGGCCTGGGGTGTCGAAAACCAGTTTTTCAACACCTTCATGTACGATAAGATCACGCCTGATCCGCGCCCCATCTCCTGGATGGTGGCGGCGAGCGCCATTACCGCCACGCTGGCGAGCATCCTGATGGGTGTGCTCAGCGACCGCCTGCGCACACGCTGGGGAAAACGCAAACCCCTGATCCTGATCGGTTATTTGCTCTGGGGTGTTTTTACGATGGCTTTTCCGACGGCCGCTTTTCTGCGCCCACTGGGTCTGGCGGTTGGCATCGCCATCCTGTTTGACTGCGCGATGACTTTTTTTGGTTCGACCGCCAACGATGCCGTGCTGAATGCTTATATTACGGATGTGACCAATACTGATAATCGCGGCCGAGTTGTCGGCGTCATGCAAATCATGACCTGGGTCGCTATCCTGATCGTTTACGGTGGGGCCGGGTTGATCATTGAGGCCTGGGGTTACTATATCCTTTTCTATATCATTGGCGGGCTGGTGTGGATAACCGGGTTAATCGGTGGCAGCCTGATCCAGGAAACACCAGAACCATCCAGACCAGCCGGATCTTACTGGGCACAGCTTATGGATGGTTTTCAATGGAAAACCCTGCGCGAGAATAGCAATTTATTCTTATTATTGGTCGCCATGGCCCTCTATGGAATCGCCGAGAACATATTTTTTCCTTACCTGATCATTTACCTGAATCACCATCTTAAATTGCCCACCTTGCAAGCCTCGCTGTTGATCTTCGTCGCCATCCTGATCGGCGGCATCGGGTTGGCGTATCCCCTTGGCGTGTTGACCGATAAATGGGGCCGTAAAAAAATCGCCTTGCTGGCGCTGGTCACCAAAATGGCCGGGCTGGTCTTATTTTCGCTATCGACCGCTTTCCTACCGCTAACAGTAACGGGGATCATGTTTCTAACTGGAATGTCGGCCTGGATGATCTCGACCGGCGCCTGGAGCAAAGACCTGTTTCCAGAAACGCAGCGTGGTCAATTTGCCGGGTTCGTGATCCTCTTCACGGTTGCCTTTGCGATGGTGCCGGGTCCTTTGATCGGGAGTTGGCTCTCGACGAACTTTGGCACTCCGATCACGATCAACGGTCAGGCTGGTTTTATCCCTTCGCCGGTGGTTTTTCAAGTGGCTGGGCTGGCCACTCTGCTGGCTGGCATCCCATTAAGGTGGGTCAAAGAAAAATGAAGGCTCTCAAGCAGAAAAATATTGCTGGCGTGATTCTGGCCGCCGGGCTTTCCCGGCGCATGGGAACACCCAAAATGCTGCTGCCCTGGGGGCAGACAACCGTCCTGGGCCAGGTCATCGCCACCCTGGCCCAAACCGGTTTGAGCGAATCTGTGATCGTTACCGGCGGCGCTCGTCAGGCTGTCGAGGCTGAGGCAGAGCGCCTGGCGCAAACCTTCAGCTTGCGCTGCGTTCACAATCCACTGTCTGAATCTGGAGAAATGTTGTCATCTCTGCAATGCGGGTTGGCCTCGCTCGGTCCGCAGGTGGATGCCGCGCTGATTGGCCTGGGAGATCAGCCACAACTGAGTCCGGCTGCCGCGCTGAGCGTGGTCGCGGCCGGCGAGCAGTCCGACCGGCGGTTAATTGTTCCCAGTTGCAACATGCGCCGCGGGCACCCCTGGTTGGTCCACCGCGATTTTTGGGAGCAGATCCTGGCTCTCAAGCCGCCTCTTTCGCTGCGCGATTTCTTAAACGCGCACACTGGCGATATTTTATACGTTGAAGCTGACCAAACAATTTTGAAAGATTTGGATACTCCGCAAGAATATCAACGTGAAAAACCTTGAATTCTGCACATAAGCGTGCTATTGTAAGTATGGAAGCGCATTCACACTTCCCGGAGGCACGAATGACAGACTGGTACACGATGACGGAAAGCATTCAGGCCGCAATGCAGGCAGTGGACAAGGCTCATGCAGCCACAGAATCACTGCGCGAAAAAACAGATCGCGAGGCGGTGGAAAAATTTCAAGCTGAAATGAAGGAATTATGCAAGCATCTTGAACAAATGCAGAATATCCTGGCCCACGAGGACACCTATACCATTGACGAACTGGCCGATGCAATTGGATCCATGCTGGGTACAGGTCAAACCTATCGTCGAATTCCCGAATATGAAATCAAGCACAAATAGTGGTTCATTGGGCATTAGCGCGAAGACTGCCCAAATGTAAGGCGAAATTCATTTCGCCCTTCACCCTGGCGCCAGATATGCTTGCCTGCCACGCTAACTCCCAGAGAGCACAAATAGATATTGGGATTGAGCGCTGATTATCGCAAAAAAACAGTACGGCAAACGCCGTGCTGTTTTTCATTCAAGCGTGTTCTATTCTGTGATAAACTACGCCCTACTGGAGAATAAAATGCGCTATCTTGTAATTGTCAATCCCCTTTGTGGGCGCGGGTTGGGCGAACGCTCCATCCCCGCAATTGAAGAACGGCTCAAACAGGCTGGTTTGGATTTCAAACTTGTCCGCACAGAACGTGTCTGGCATGCAGCCGAGTTGGCCGAGCAAGCCGCCCGCGATGGCACCGATGTTATTGTGTGTGCCAGCGGAGATGGAACGATCAATGAAGCCTTGAACGGGCTGCTCAAAGCGCGTCAGGCCGGCTTCAACCAACCTGTTTTCGGCGTGATTTCCATCGGCACCGGAAACGACTTCTCTGGGGGGATGGGCATCCCAACCGATCTTGAACACAGCCTGACTGCGCTCCTGGCCGATAAACGCAAAAAAATCGATATCGGTTTTGTAAAAGGTGGCGACTTTCCAGATGGACGTTATTTCGGTAACGGCATCGGCATCGGCTTCGATGCCGCTGTAGGGACGGCAGCCGCAAAAGTGCGTTGGACCCGCGGGCTGCCAGCTTACCTGATTGGCGTCATTGCCACGGTTTTTTTGTATTACACACCGCCCAAGGTACGCATCATGATTGATGACGAAGAAATTGTCCAACGGTCGTTGATGATATCGATCATGAACGGTAAACGCATGGGCGGAGGCTTTATCATGGCGCCAAACAGCAAAGCGGATGACGGTCTATTTGACCTGTGCATCTGCGAAACAGCCTCCAAAGCGCGGATTTTTGGCCTGATTCCATATTTTTTGAAAGGCAACCAGGAAGGCCAGCCAGAGATTAAAATGCGCCGGGCCAAAAAAGTGAGCGTCAGCGCGCTGGAAGGGGATTTTCCTGCCCACGCGGATGGTGAGATGCTCTGTTATACCGGCAAGGCGTTGACGATGGAACTGCTGCCCGCCTTCCTGGAAATTATTACCGGGTAAACCAGGGGCTTTGGCATGAATTTAACCAAGTGGTTTGTAACCTACGCCTGTAAATTTGGTCTGGATGTGATCTGCCGGATCGAGTCGAAAGACATGAAAAAGGTCCCCCAGGTTGGGCCGTTGATTGTTTATACCAATCACACCGGCACGGTTGAGGCGCCGATTATGTATACCCAGCTCCAGCCCAGAGAAAAGGTGACTGCGATCGCCAAAGTCGAAACCTGGGACAACTGGTTCCTCAACTGGGTCTTTACCCTGTGGGGAATCATCCCCATCCATCGCGGCGAAGCAGACATGGTCGCCATGCGCAAGGCGCTGGAAGCCTTAGAAAACGGTTTTATCCTGGGCATTTCTCCTGAAGGGACGCGCAGTCGTGAAGGCAAATTATTGCGCGCGCACGGTGGCATCGCCATGCTGGCCCTGCACAGCAAAGCGCCGTTGCAACCGATGGCCCATTGGGGGGGCGAAAACTTTGGCAGCAATGTCAAGCGCTTCAAGCGCACCAATTTTGATATCCGTGTCGGATCCGTCTTCCACCTCGACCCGCTTGGCGAGCGCGTCACCAAGGATATCCGCCAGCAAATGGCCGATGAGATGATGTACCAGTTGGCAAAACTCTTGCCCGCAGAAAACCGTGGCGAATACGCCGACCTGGAAAATGCGACTGAGAAGTACCTGCGCTTTTCGACCTGAGCGCAGCTCCATTTGGTCCATAAAAAAAGTCAAAGGGCTGTCCTGGCGGACAGCCCTTTGACTTTCCAGATGAAGATGGTGTTTACGGAAGTGCCAGACCAGGTTTGCCGGCGCTGATCAACGGACCCTCAGCCGGTACACTGGCCGGGCGGCCGAGCGGCATGGGCGGGCGACCGATTTCAGTTTTTCCATCCGGCGCGTACAACATTTTATGCAGCAGCGCCTCAGACCAGTTGCCAGCCCCAAGAATATCATTGCCTTTTGCTGCGCCATTCACGCGATTTGAACCGGCCAGGATACCGCTGTAGCTGCTCAGGTCCAAGTTCTTTGTCGCTTTGGCTACATCCGAATAATGACAGGTTATGCATGCGGGCGCGCCATCATACCAAAGATTTGGCGTTACAAACAACTTTTGCACGTCATCCTTGAAGGTCCCGGTACAATTTGCGCCTTTGACATCTGTAAAGCTGAATGGATCCTTTTCTGTATAACCAGCCGAAACCCAGGCGCCGATCAAATTCAGAGCGGCGCTGTGGCAAACCGGCGCGGCTGCCGCAGCCTCCATGCCGACTTTTGGAGCCGGCAGAGTGGCCGCCAGCAGCGTTGGGATGGGGGTCAACTCCGGCTGAGGAATACCGGTGCAAGAATTGGTCGTGCCACAGCCAAAGAAGTACAGACTGAATATCCAAATCACCAGCAGGCTGGGCAGGCCAACCAGGACTGTGAAAATAATTTTCTTGGTGTTATCTCTCATGCTGACCTCCGTCAGGGCTGCGGGGTGGGCGTGGTCGCTGCATTGAGCGTGCGGATATAATTGACTACATCCCATCGATCGCGAACAGTCAGGTTTTCATTTAACGCCGGCATGTGGATCTGCCCGCCTGTGCCCTGGATGCCGTTGGAAATGGTCAGAAACAGCGCGCCATCCGCCTTGTTTTGAACCAGCTCACCCGTTAAATTCGCGGGTGGAAACATCAAGGCGCCGCCGATCACACCGTTGCCATCCGCTTGGGGACCATGGCATTGGACGCAGGTCACGCTAAAAAGTATCCGCCCGCGTTCCACAGAAACCGCATCCGCCGGTACTGGATTGGTCGGCGCCCCCTGTCCAGGAATGTAGGCTGCGCCTTCAACCGGGATGGAGCGGGCGGCCACTGGCAAAGGGTGTTCCATTGGCCTGAAGGATGGCTGGATCTCCATGAAACTGATCCAGTCGATTTTGACAATATCATTGGAGAAGATCATCAATACGCTCAGCAGCAGCACTGCTGCGGCGATGACCATCAGGAGACGCTGGAGAAAGCTCATAGGGTTTGCGCCTCCGCGTGTTTGACCGATTCTGCGCCGAGTCTGGTCATAGCGGCTTCGATCGCTTGTTCTTCGTCTGGCTGGCATTCGATCAGGATCGCTATCTTCCCGTCACTGATCTCGGGCACATATTCCTTGGGTTCGTAGGATGGGAAACGGCTGTCGAGAAACACTCCCAGAAAAGAGCTGATCAACATGCCCAACATGGTCATCTCGAAAATGACAACCACACTGGGCGGGCCCGGGATCAGCGCTTGCCCACCAACATTTAACGGATACATATTTGGAGTCCAGAAAGCCAGAAAGGCCCCGACGCACACGCCACCAACAGCCCCGCCCAGCGCCAGGCGTGGGACATTGCTCATCTGCTTTGGGCGTCCCAACATGGCTTCCGTCACCGGAATCCCGGAAATCACGTTGACATGCTCGTCCGTCACCCCAATCTCACGCAGCTTATCAACAGCTTGCGCGGCAGGCTCAAGATCCGGAAATAAAGCCAGGAGCATCGTTTTATCACTCATTTTAATCGCCTCATCAATCCAAATCGCTTACCGTAACGATGGTCTCTTTGCCAAACTTGCGCAGGCTATGAGCCATTTGGCCTTCCTGCACTTCCCAAACCGGGACAAGTGGAATGATCCGCGAAGCAAGCATGTAGAGCAGCACAAACAACGCCACGGTGCCAATGCTGAGCGGAATCTCCACACCTGGTTTATAGAACTGGTAGGTAAAGGGGAAGCGATTGATGCTTAAGGATGTCGGCACAATGATGTACCGCTCAAACCACATGGCCACATTCACCAGAAATCCGATGATGAACAAGGCTGTTGGGTTCCGCCTAATTTTCTTGTTCCACAAGGTCAGCCAGGGAATCGCAATATTGAAAATTAACATGGCATACCACATCCACCCCAGCGGACCTTCCTCGTGGAAACGCAGCAGGATGTCAGTCCACTTATCCCCGTTGTACCACTGGACCATGTAATCATTAAAGAAGAAATAGGCCCAGGTCATCGAGATGATTAACATCAGCTTGCCAAGCGCATCCAGATGTTCTGGGCGGATGAAGTATTTCATATTCTTCATCGAAGCGCGGACAACAATCAACACCATGGCGACGGCTGACAGCCCGGATTGCAATGCGCCGACCACAAAATAGGGACCGAAAATTGTCGAACTCCAACCAGGTCGCATGGCAGCCGCAAAGTCCCACGAAACGATGGTATGGACGGAGAACATGACCGGCAGAATAGCAAAGGCAAACAGGTTCATTGCAAAACGCAGGTGAGTCCACTCGCCCTCTGTGCCTCGAAAACCCAGGGCCAGCAGGCGGTAAAGCCCCTTGCGCCAACCTGTCGAGCGATCGCGAGCCATGGCCAGATCCGGGATCAACGGCAGGAACAGATACATGGTGCTCGACATCAAATAAGTATTGATTGCCAGGAAATCCCATGAGAGCGGCGAGTGGAAGTTGGGCCACAACCCGCGTTCATTCGGATACGGGAAGAGCCAGTAGGCCAGCCAGATGCGGCCCATGTGCATGAAAATGCTCAGACCTGCCTGCACCAGGCCAAAAGTGGTCATTAATTCCGCGGCGCGGGTAAACGGACGCCTGAATTCGGCTTTGAACACGCGCAAAAGAGCTGAAACAAAGGTTCCAGCATGGCTGATGCCGATCCAGAACACAGTGTTGACCAGAAAGATACCCCAATAGATCGGGCGGTTGATCCCGGCCACGCCCAGACCTTGCGTGATCATCAGCCCCCAGTAGTATCCAAGACAGATGACGACAACAATCGCCAGCCCAGCGCTGATCACCCAGAATTTCCAACTGGTGGTCTGCATGGATTCCATGACCATCGCATTCATTTCACCGCGAGGCCGTGGATCGAGCATCAAATGCTCTTCACGCAGGCGAGCTTCGTGGTCATGTTCTGCGGGGTGTCCGCCAGCAACGTGGGAAGCAGAATTAGCCAGTACGGCCATAGGTCTTCTCCTCTTTCAGGTAGGTCACGCGAGGTAGAGTGCCGAGATCTTCGAACATTTTTATACCACGACCGTTTTTCGCCAGGTTACTCACCCGGCTTAGCGGGTCATCCAGGCGGCCAAAGACAATCGCATCTGCCGGGCAAACCTGTGCGCAGGCTGGAATTACTTCACCATCCCTGACCTCGCGGCCTTCGGATTTGGCTTGATCCTGTCCCTTGTGGATGCGCTGGATGCAGAAGGTGCATTTTTCCATGATGCCACGCTGGCGGACGGTCACGTCTGGGTTAAACTGGTTTGGCAACGGATCAGGACGGTCGTAATCGCGCATGTTGAAGACACGCGCCACGTATGGGCAGTTGTTGGCGCAGTAACGGGTACCTACGCAGCGATTATAGACCTGCAGGTTCAAATCCTCAGACTGGCTGTGCACCGAGGCAAAGACCGGGCAGACTGGCTCGCAAGGCGCGTTGCCACACTGCTGGCAAAGAACCGGTTGAAAACTGGTAGCCGCAACCTCAGGATATTCACCTTGCCAGGTATGTTCAATCCGCATCCAGTGCAGCGAGCGGCCATAACCCGAGTCGGTTTCGCCGACGAAAGGAATGTTGTTTTCCATCGCGCATGCAGCCACGCAGGCCTGACAACCGCTGCAAATATCCATGTCGATGGACATGCCCCAAATTCCCGCAGTTGTTTCCCAATCCGCTTTCACTTCTGGAATTTCATGTTTCGCCATCAGCTCTCTCCTTCTACCGTTATTGCTTCTTCTCTGACTGTTCGAACTTTGTGTACCCTTCCAGGCGAGAAAGAGGACGCTTT
>CAZHWV010000146.1:0-11020 GCA_964536185.1 uncultured Anaerolinea sp.
TCATCTAGAACCCAATCCTCGTAACGCTTTCCAGGGTAAAACGGACAAACATCTCCGCAGCCCATAGTAATTACTGCATCAGATTCTTGAACTGCTTCAGTTGTTAGAACTTTTGGAACGTTATTCGCAATATCAATTCCAATTTCTGCCATAGCTTCTACTGCAATGGGATTTATTGAATCCTTAGGCGCGCTGCCTGCAGAAAGTACTTCGACTCTGCCCTGTCCAAGTTCGCGCATAAAGCCTGCTGCCATCTGTGATCGGCCTGCGTTATGAACACAAACAAAGAGAACGGTTGGCTTATTTGTCATTAGTAAGTGCTTTCACTAGGCCCAGGCCGATGATGGCTCCGAGAATTTGAGCTGCAATAAATTTTGGCGCACACTCTGGAGCAATTCCAGCAAATGAGTCGCTGAAAGTTCTACCGATTGTGACTGCAGGATTTGCAAAAGATGTTGAACTTGTAAAGAAATAAGCACTACCGATCCAGGCGGCAACGGCAGCAGGGATCACAGAGAGGTTCTTTTGAATCACCAGTAAATTGATGACAAGGATTAAACCTGCAGTTGCAACTATTTCAGCCAAGTAAAGGTGGCTCCCCGAGCGAATCTTGGTTGCGGTTTGAATAATTGCTTGGTCAAACATGGCATTAGCAAGGAATGCACCTGTTATTGCACCTGCAATTTGTACAACTGCATACTGCAGAAATTGGATGAATGAACTCTTGCCTTGAATCAAGTCAATAAGTGTTACAACAGGGTTGAAATGCGCACCGCTAATTGGAGCCAAGATAAGAATTAAGGCTGCCAGACCAAAGACTGTGGCAATTGTGTTGATCAGCAACTGTAGGCCAACATCTTGAGTTAGATCGGTGGCCATAATTCCTGAGCCAACAACGATAGCTACTAAAAGTGTGGTGCCCAGATATTCGGCCAAGAGCTTTCTCATGGGATGAGGTTACTCATGACTTGGTGAATGCAGGGTGAACGCTAGGTTATTTCTGACAAAGCAAAACCCCACCAGCCACATTGGCCGATGGGGTTTTGTTTAAGGCTTGTTATGAAACAGCGATCACGTCAACAACGAAGATCAAGGTCTCTTTTTCTAGTGGGTGGCCCACTGAAGGTCCATAACCGAGTGCTGGAGGAATAACTAGCAGGCGACGACCGCCAACCTTTGCTCCTGGTAAACCTTCCTGCCATCCGGCAATAACACCTGACAATGGAAATGTTGCAGGTTGCCCCGATGAAATTGATGATTCAAGAATTTCTCCACTTGACCATGCCATCAATGTGTAATGAACTGTCAAAGTTGATGTTGGCTGAATCTCTGTTCCAGTTCCAACAATGATGTCCTGCTTTTCTAAATTAGTCGGTGCGACACCTGATGGAGCCGAGATCATCGGCATTTCACCAATGTTTCCCGTTACCGTTGGAAGTCCTGCTGCTGATCCTGACACTGTGTCATCTCCTCCGAGTGTTGTGAATGATGCAAATCCAATTGCTAATACGGCAAGAACCGCAAATACTTTCAAAAGGGTTTTCTTTGGCATGGTTCTCCTTGTTATTCGATTTCGCCGATTAGTTTAAATTCTCCATCACCGATCTGGCCCTGGGAACGATAAAGCTCCAACTTGGCACGGGTATCGGCAATATCAAGGTTGCGCATAGTGAGTTGTCCAATGCGATCAACTGGGCCAAATGCAGCGTTTTCGGTGCGCTCCATTGAAAGCTTTTCAGGGTGGTAACTAAGTCCTGGACCAGTTGTGTTGATGATCGAAAAATCATCACCGCGACGCATACGAATAGTTACTTCTCCAGTAACTGCAGATGCAACCCAACGCATCAGGGATTCGCGAAGCATCAAGGCTTGTGGATCAAACCAGCGACCTTCGTAAAGTAAACGACCAAGACGGCGACCTTCGGCATGGTAATTAGCAATTGTGTCTTCATTGTGGATTGCGCTGATCAAACGCTCATATGCAATAAACAGCAGCGCCATTCCTGGAGCTTCATAAATTCCACGGCTCTTTGCTTCGATAATTCTATTCTCGATCTGATCTGCCATTCCTAAACCATGGCGACCGCCAATTGCATTGGCTTCCTTCATTAAATCTACAACATCATCGAAGGACTTACCGTTGATGGAAACAGGACGTCCTTGATTAAAAGCAATTTTTACATCTTCAGTGTCGATCTTTACCGCTGGATCCCAGAATCGAACGCCCATGATTGGTTGAACTAATTCAACAGAAGTATCAAGGTTTTCAAGACTCTTTGCTTCGTGAGTTGCACCCAAGATGTTTGCATCAGTTGAATACGCTTTTTCAGTGCTGTCACGGTAAGGAAGTCCGTGTGCAACTAACCATTCAGACATTTCCTTGCGTCCACCAAGTTCGGTTACAAAATCTTGATCAAGCCAAGGCTTATAAATTCTTAGGTTTGGGTTTGCTAGCAGGCCGTAACGGTAAAAACGTTCGATGTCATTACCTTTATATGTAGATCCATCGCCCCAGATTTCAACTAAATCCTGGTGCATTGCACGAACCAACATAGTTCCAGTTACTGCGCGACCCAAGGGCGTTGTGTTGAAGTATTGCTTTCCGCCAGCGCGAATGTGAAAAGCTCCGCAAGCAATCGCTGCAAGACCTTCTTCAACTAGTGCATTTTTGCAATCAACTAGGCGTGAAATCTCTGCGCCGTATTCCTTTGCGCGACCTGGAACCGAATCAATATCTGGCTCGTCGTATTGGCCAAGATCTGCGGTGTACGTACAAGGGACAGCGCCCTTGTCTCGCATCCAGGCAACGGCCACTGATGTATCGAGACCGCCAGAAAAAGCGATTCCAACCTTTTCACCAACTGGAAGAGATGCGAGGACCTTAGACATGCCTTAAGTCTAACGGATGTTAAGCGTCGAAAGTTTCTGCTCTAGGGCAGGTTTAACACCCCACTGAGCGGTAATTTCAAGGTATCTATCAATATCTAACTGTTCGGGCTTTGCATCAGTCTTTACTGCACGGATCATCAAATTTCGAGGCGTGTGTTCTCCCCCAATGAATTCAATAACTTCTACTCGATAACCAACCAGTCTTAGTAGTTGTGACCTGAATGAATCAGTGAGTAGATCACCCAAGCGTTCCTTCATTAACCCAAACTTTGTAAGCGCTCCCCACGGTTCAGGTGCTGCATCAATCTGCTTTTGAATATCGTGATGGCAACAAGGTGCGATCAACAAAAGTTTTGAACCACCATTTACTGCCCATGCGATTGCATCATCTGTTGCTGTGTCACATGCATGTAAGGCAATAGCGATATCTGCCACTTCTGCCGTTGTCTTTGAAATCTCTTCGGCCTTAAAGGAAATAGTTTTTGTAATACCAAGCTTTTCGGCAATTGCATTGTTGCGATCTCTGGATTCGGGTCGAACATCAATGCCTGTCACAACTACAGGTATTCCGGACTTCATTAAGAATTGATGAGCTGCAAAAGTTAAATATGCATGGCCGCAGCCAAGGTCGGTGATGCGAAGCGGTTGCGCCGGTGTTGGCTTATGGATTTGACCCGCATCAATTGCAGCGTTTAGTGCAGGAGACAGCAAACGCAAAAATTCTTCTACTTGTTTGTACTTATCTTGGCGAGAAGGCTTAATGACGCCCTTTGCATCAGCGATTCCAACTTCTCGCAAGAACGGATCATTAGAATCAAGCAGTCTGTCTTTTTTCTTATCGTGCCCCAAATTTTGTTCAGAACTACGTTTTTCGGTGTGCACCTGGGCATCACCGCTCTTGGTCACTCTTATTGAATACGCCTGGCTAGTGCTTTCCACCGTGATGTTTGCATATCCACTATCTAGAAGTTGGTCCACTTCCAGTGCAGTAGGCAAAAGATTCTTTGTCGTTGTTGCCCGCCCATCATTTTGCATCAACTGAAGATGTAGAACACCTTTTATCTCGACTGGGCGAATATCGATACGTTCAAACTGGACTGTCATATTTCTGCGGCGCCCAGATAAAACGGCACGCACAAAGGTTGAGGTATCTAGAATTTTCGAGGCAGCCTCTTGAAAAGCCTCTTCGCGGGTAATTGGCATCTAGTTAGCGAGGTGAGATTATCGCTGTGCCTTTTTCATGATCAAGAATAGTTAAAGTGTGGCTAGGCAGTGCCTTGGCAAAATCTTCGGCTAGCTTGCGTTCACCATCACGGTTCACATCATCAATAATAACGATAGCTTTTGCCGACAACTTATCTTTAAATTCCTTAAGTGCAGGATATCGAGCCTCTGAATTTTTAGATCCTGGTGGGCCATCTACAATCAATAAATCAATCTTTTTCAAATCCTTAAGCGTTGAAACGTCATACCATTCTGAACCATTTGCATATGGGCGCAATGGCGCAATACGAATTTCCGCTCCTCGCACCTTATGTTCCTTGAGCAAATCGCGGGTTTTGGTGCCGTATTCATCAGAGTTATCGATACTGATTACTTTTCGGGCTCCAGACTTTGCACATACCAAAGTTGAAACTCCAGATCCAAGTTCGACAACTAGTGATGGCTTATTTTTCTTAACTGTTTCGGAAATCAAAAGTAAAAGATCTGGTGATGCGGCCCAACTGCGAGTTGATGGAATTGGTGACTTGAACTGAAGCAGATTGCTTAACTGGATAAAGGCTTCAGTCTGTCGGTAAGAAGTCATTGACATTTTCTTGTTCTCAAGTGCGGCCTTGTTAATCTCTCTTGAAATCTGTTCAGTTTTCTTTGAGACTTTTCCGTGAAGGGCTCGTAAAGAACGGATGCAGTACAGGGTTCCGAGCAAGATCAAGAAAAGTAAGACTGAATAAAGGATTTCCATGCTTAAAGTGTAACGGTATGAATAAACGTTATAAAAGAGAAACATACGAGGGTGAGTTACATCCTTTTTACATTGTCTTGCCAATGCTCAATCCGTAGCCTTTCACCATGAACTCCGCACCGTGGTGGAAACAAGCAACCATCTATCAGATCTACCCACGGTCATTTTTTGATAGCAATGGCGATGGAGAGGGTGACCTGGCAGGAATCATCTCCAAACTTGAATATGTGCAAGAGCTTGGCGTTGACGCAATCTGGTTAAGTCCGTTTTATACATCTCCCAACAAGGATGGCGGGTATGACGTTGCTGACCCACGCGATGTTGATCCACGCTTTGGTAACTTGGATGATGCTAAAAAACTGATTCAAGCTGCGCACTCGCTGGGCTTAAAAGTAATTGTTGATGTTGTTCCTAACCACTTTTCTGATCAACACATTTGGTTCCAACAAGCACTAAAAGCTGGAAGAGGGTCTCCCGAACGAGCTCGCTTTCATTTCTACGATGCAAATAAAGATGGAACGCCACCAAACAACTGGATTTCACTTTTCGGTGGTCCATCATGGACTCAAGTCGAAGATGGTCAGTTTTACCTTCATCTCTTTGATTCATCACAACCCGATCTCAACTGGGACAACCCAGAGGTCGCAAGTGATTACGAAGTTACCTTACGTTTTTGGCTAGATCTTGGTGTTGATGGTTTTCGAATTGATGTTGCACATGGTTTGGTAAAAGAGAATTTACTTGCTAATCACCCTGATCCACAGGGAATAAGTGATGCATTGCGCCTTGATGTTTCTATGGATCCTGAAATCCGATATGCATTGCTTCCAACAGTGCCTTACTTTGATCGACAAGGTGTTCACGAGATTTATCGCAAGTGGCGAAAACTTTTTGATTCATACAAAGATCGTGAAATCATGGCGGTTGCCGAAGCTTGGGTGCACCCCCCAGTAAATTCAACACGTTATGTTCGAAGTGATGAACTGCATCAAGTCTTTAACTTTGATTTGCTAGATGCACCATTTAAAGCTGATTTCCTGTTTGACGTTGTAACTCGATCAATTGATCTAATGGATTCGGTTGGCGCACTTCCTACTTGGGCACTTAGCAATCACGATTCACCACGTGTTGCTTCACGTATTGGAGAAGTTCAGGCACGCGCACTTGCGCTCTTTGTTTTAGCTCTACCAGGCTCGTGCTATGTGTTTGCTGGACAAGAGTTAGGTCTGCCTGATGGTGAAATTCCAGATTCTTCAAGGCAAGATCCGATTTACATTAGAACCAAGGGAGCGCAAAAAGGCCGAGATGGTGCACGTGTGCCACTTCCTTGGAATGGCGAAGCCGCTCCTTTTGGATTTACTGCTGGAAAGCCTTGGTTGCCGTTGAGTGACAACTGGAAAGATCTGACAATTGAAAAGCAAAGCGTGGATCCAAAAAGCACTTTAAATCTCTATCGCACCGCCTTAAAACTTCGTGCTGATCACCTAATTGATCAAGGATCAATCACTTGGCTTGAGTCGCCCAACCATGGATCAAAGAGCTCTTCACTGTTGGCGGTTCGTCGTGGCAATGTCTCTATCTATATGAATCTTTCTGATTCACCCGTTGAGGCTGAAATTAGTGGAAAACTTTTGATTACAAGCGCAGGAACGGTCGATGCTCGTGATGGAAAGTTAACTATTCCTGCCATTTCAACCATCTGGATACATCACTAACTGGCACAATAACGCCATGGAATCTACGACTACATGGCTCTTAACCATTGGAATTCTCTCTCTTGTAATTCTCTTTGACTTAACTCTTGCGATTGTTCGTCGCAACAAAGAGACAACTATGACTGAGGCGGGAATCTGGACATTCATCTATGTGTCTGCGGCGATTGTTTTTGGAATTATGCTGCCGGGCTGGACATCGGATCCAAATGCACAAAAAGAGTTTTTTGCTGGCTGGTTAACTGAGTATGCATTGTCAGTAGATAACATCTTTGTATTTGTCATCATCCTGAGCAGATTGAAAGTGGATAGAACCAAGCAACAACTAGTTCTGCTATTGGGAATCATCATCGCCTTGTTGCTAAGAGGTGGCTTTATTGCGGCAGGTAGTGCGATCATTGAGAAGTTCTCGGGAGCTTTCTTTATCTTTGGAGCATTCCTTGTCTTCACCGCTTATCGACTTCTAGTCGAAGATAAGGGCGAGGAAGAATGGAAGGAAGATCGAATGATCACCTTCTTGCGTTCTAAAGGTGCATCAACCTTTGTTATTGCGTTAGTTTCTTTAGGTTTCACTGACCTCGTCTTTGCTCTTGACTCAATTCCGGCAATCTTTGGAATCACCCGTGATCCATACATTGTTGTTTGCGCCAACATCTTTGCCCTGATGGGACTTCGTCAGTTGTACTTCTTGTTGCAAGGTTTACTGCAGCGCTTGGTCTATTTATCCAAGGGGCTTTCCTTCATCCTGGCCTTCATCGGCTTCAAGATGTTCATTGAGGCATTCCATGGCGTAGGTATCCATGACATTGCCGGGCTGGAACTGCCTCACGTGCCTATTGAAGTTAGCCTCTTCGTGATTGTCGCTGCGCTAACAGTGACTGCAGTAGCAAGTCTTACCGCAACTCGCAAAGATGGAAGCGAGATCGTTTAGATCTCTGTTTTCATCTTTCTTAGGGTTGCACGATCATAATCTTTAGATTTTTCATGGATCTTTCGGATCTGTAGCGCAAAAGCTTTAATGGCCGTGTCAAAAGCTGCCAGGTCATTGAACTCTGCCGCCTCTGCCCTAATCAACGGGCCTGAACCATGAGTAGTTAAAACTACTTTGTGATTGTGCTTTCCCTGATGGGGGTTTGCCTCATGCAAAACTTCAACTTCGACGCGATCGATAACAACACTAAATCGCTCCATGCTGCTTAGTTTTTCAGTTGCGATAACTTTGAAATCTTCTGCTAAATCTGCGTTGCGTGTATGAATTTGTATCTTCATACTAAAAGGGTAGTACTAAGACCACCGCTGTCGCTAGGGCTGCAAGAAGAAAAGATTTTCCTAGAATTACCAGCGCAGTTTTACGATCTGCAGCTCTATCTTCTTTGCTTGCAACGCGCTTGATATCGCCCATCTTGCCCACGTTGAAAGTTCCAGCAAAACCATAGGCTAAACAAAACTTTGAGCGCGATTGCACAAAGCCAACTGATGCAACCATCAATGGAAAGAAAATTCCTAAACGTATTTCCGCGGGAGCATCTACGGTATTGAATGCCAACAAAGTCGTGATAGAGAAAAATAGACCGACAAGTGCAACTAATTGCCTTCTGCGAACTTCACCCTTGCCAATGTTGCAGCTACCGGGAATGTATTGAACCTCAGGCATCTTCAAACTCATCTTCATCGACCCAGGTATCAGCAACAGATTCGTCTTGGTGTTCAACCCATGACAAAAATGATGCCACTGCCTGAAATGCCAGCACAGTTACAGTCAACGCTGCAACGGTTCGACGAATGGCTTTGAACATAGGATAAAAATACTCGCTCTTCCTTGAAAAATCTCTATAAAGAGGCCAGTGCCTGCTCTATATCCTGCCAAATGTCCTCAACATGCTCACAGCCAACTGAAATTCTGATCAATTGCTCGGGCACTGATGGACTTTCTCCAGCCCAGCGACGACGACGTTCCCACAATGATTCAACGCCACCAAGGCTTGTTGCATGTGTAATCAATTGTGAAGAATCACAAACTTTTTCGGCCTGCTCTGCGCTTCCATCAATTTCGAAAGATATGACCGCTCCAAAGCCTGGATAGCGAACCTTGGTAACCTTCGCATGCTTCTCTAAACGTGTGACTAATGTCTTTGCATTTGTTTCGGCGGCTCTAAAGCGAACTGGAAAAGTTCGAATTCCGCGTAGTGCAAGCCAGGCCTCGAATGGCCCCGGTATAGAACCGTTGAATCGACGCGATTCCTCTAGACGCTTGAACAATGCAGTATCGGAGATTGAAAGTGATCCAAGAACTACATCGCTATGGCCAGCAAGAAACTTTGTGACTGAATGCATAACTATGTCCGCACCCATAGACAATGGCTTTTGTACTAATGGAGTTGCAAAGGTGTTATCTACACCAACTCCGATTGTTTGTTTCTTTGCTGCGGCAATCAGTGTAGGAAGATCGGCGATATCAAGACAAGGATTAGTTGGAGATTCCAGCCATAACAGCGCCGCGCCCTTCATTGCGGTAATTACTTCTTCGGTGTTGGTGATATCTACAAAACGAACTTCAAGTCGACCAGCCGAATGATGTTGATTCAGCAAACCCATGGTTCCGCTGTAACCCTGATTTGATGCAACAACAGGTGCACCGATAGGCAAGATCGAAAAGACCGCGCTAATTGCTGCCATACCGGAAGAGAAAGAAAGTGTTTGTCCGCCCTCAAGTTCTGAAATTGCAGCTTCGAGTGCACTCCAACTTTCATTACCGTAGCGTCCATAACCAACTGGACCACCAGCATGGTAAGTAGAAGAAAAAACAAGTGGAGGATTCAAGGAAGCATCAGGTGCAACTTCAGGCCGGCCTGCTGTAATCGCTGATGTTTCTGGGTGAAAACTCATGATCCCAGTCTAATTGTTAGAAAGGATTGCCATGGCCGCATTATGGCCAGGAATGCCGCTTACTCCCCCGCCTCGAACCGCTCCCGCTCCGCATATAAAGATTCGTGGGTCATCGGTTTCAACGCCCCACGACTCTTCAGTTCCATCCTCGCGAAATGGCATAGATAAATCCTTATGGAAAATGTTTCCGCGTGGCAGCGCGATTGCCTCTTCAATATCGAGCGGAGTTTTAACTTCGATAGCCGCGATCACATCTTCGATTGGTTCAGCTAAGTAATCATTAAGTGAAGCCAAAGCAGACTTTAGTGCTGCATCTCGGGCAGCATCGTTGTCTCCATCAAAGAGTGATGCTGGGGTATGCAGACCGAACAAAGTCAGAGTTTGATAGCCAGCATCTTGTAACTCTTGTCCCAAGATTGAAGGATCGGTCAATGTGTGGCAGTACATCTCGATCGGCATCTTTTGTGGCATCACACCATTTTTAGCATCTTTAAAAACTGATTCAAACTGAGTAAAGCTCTCGTTAGCGTGAAATGTTCCGGCAAATGCAAGTTTAGGATCAATGCCAGATTTAAGTTTTGGAAGTCGCTTTAACAAAATATTTATCTTCATCTGCGATCCGTCAAGACACTTTGGCGCAGCTTTGCCTCGCAGCTTTGCCAATACACCAGGTGCGGCATTTGAAAGCAGGTACTCACCTAAAACAGCTTCACCATTTTCTAATGTGACTGATACACCAGTAGATGAAGATTCGACCTTAATCGCCTTGGAATTTAGTGAAATATCAACTCCACTGTCGGTAGCTACACGAACTAGTTCCTTGACCAAAGCACCCATTCCGCCCTTGGGAACTTTCCACTCCCCTGTTCCATTTCCAATCAAGTGATACAAAAAGCAGATATTTGCTTGTAAATCAAAGGCTGAAGCAAAAGTACCAATCAGCGCATCTGTCAGCACGACGCCACGGATTACATCGGTCTGAAATCTTTCTGTAATTACTTCGCCAATGGGTTTTTCTATCAAATATTGCCACGTTGAATCTAAATCGATGTGCCGCTTTAGTTCACTTCGAGTTTTAAGTGGCTGCAGCATTGTTGGCGCAATCTTTTCGGCGAACTCTGCAATCTCTCCATAAAAAGCTTGCCACGCCTTTGCCTCTTTACCTGAAGGATCTAATTCATTAAAGGAATCTTCGGTTTTAGAATCCCACACACGAGAGACATACAAACCTTTGTTTTCTCCGTAAGGCGTATAGCTCGAAACTTCACGAGAAATGCACTCGAATGACAATCCTAGATCGCTGATGATCTTGTCAGGCAGGAGTGCGATCAAATAAGAGTATCTAGATAGGTTTGCTTCAAATTGCGGGAAAGTCCGAACACTTTGTGAAGCGCCACCGATTTCAGCGTTGGCTTCAAGAATTCTCACTGATTTGCCCGCTCGGGCTAGATAGGTGGCAGCAACTAAACCGTTGTGACCCCCGCCGATGATGACAACATCATATTTCTTGCTGGGCATTTAAATTGCTCGTGCGATGCGATGTACAGCTTCAGTAATGATTGTTGGGCTT
>CAZHWV010000147.1:0-10989 GCA_964536185.1 uncultured Anaerolinea sp.
GCCGGGTTCCATAGATAGTGACACCCTGTTCGGGGGAAAAGAAGAAGGAGATAACGGCATTGGTAATCAGGAAGATCAGGACATAGATCACCATCAGGCTGATTTGTGAAAACTTAATTCGCGAAAGTTTTAAAACGCCCAGAGAAAAAACCATGACCCCCAGGATGAGGCGGATGTCATAAGAAAACATAACTGCAAAAGTCAGGAACAAAAAGCAAATCAACTTGGTCAGGCCGGAAAGTCGATGGATGGGGGTATCAATGGAGTTATACGAGAAAAGCTTCGCTTTCATGTTCATCGGTTTTTTAACCCCCGTTCATAATCGATAAATCCTTGAACGAAATGTGTGCCGTCTTCAATCCCCGCCATTTTGGCAAGAAGGAATAATGAAGTTTCTTTCAAGTTAGCCTCCTCGATGACCTGTGTATTCGTCAAGACAACGGATGCCGCAGTATCGGCAATTTTCCGGCCTCCAGCCAGGACAATGGCTCTGGGGGTATATTCCAACATCAAGTGCATGTCATGCGTGATCAGGATGATGGTTACGCCAAGTTTGTTAATTTCGACAAGGAACTCCATGATCTCACTGTAATGACGGAAATCCTGTCCAGCGGTCGGTTCGTCCAGAATGAGGATTTTTGGATCGAGGACGAGGATGGAGGCAATGGTCACCCGTTTTTTTTGTCCGTAACTCAGGGCAGAGATGGGCCATTCTCTGAAAGGCGCCAGACCGCAAATCTTGAGGACTTTTTCGACCCGGGTAGTAATCTGGTCTTCTGGAATATTCCTTAAACGCAGACCCAGTGCGACCTCGTCATAGATCATCGGCTTGGAGATCATCTGGTTTGGATTTTGCATCACGACCCCGATGATTTCCGCGCGCTCCTTGATGGTCATGTCCTTAATATCCTGCCCTTTGTAGCGGATGGTACCCTGGTCTTCCTTTTCAAATCCGCAGAGCAGCTTCGACAGGGTGGATTTGCCGGCGCCATTTTTCCCAACCACCGAAACCATCTCGCCCTCGCGGATGTCAAAACTGATCTCATCCAGGATGCGCCGGGCGCCATCATAAGAAAAGGATACTTTTTCCATTTTCAAGATGGACGGGTTCGTGTTTTGTCGATCATCTGCCTTGATTGCGTTGTGCCAGATATTCAATGCGTCCTTGGAAACAGCGGTCTCCAGGGTGGTGATATGCCCCGGCTTCATATCGCTGGTCACCTTAACCCCGGCGTATTTCAAGGCTGTGACATATAGGGGTTCGCGGATGCCGTTCTCGGTCAGGATGGTTGAAGAGACCAGTTCGTGGGCATTCATGTCTGCGATGATTCTGCCCTCGTTGACCACGATGACCCTGTCAATATCCCGGTGAAGGACATCTTTCAAACGGTGTTCGATAATGATGATGGTCTTTTGGGAATTTTTGTGAATCTCGTCAATGATCTCGATGGCAGTCTTGCCTGTGGCCGGATCCAGGTTGGCCAGCGGCTCGTCAAAAAGCAGGATATCCACATCGTCAATCATGACCCCGGCGAGCGATGTCCGTTGCTTCTGGCCGCCAGACAGCTCGAAAGGCGAAGAAGTCAACAAATTATCCATATCTACCATTTTAGAGACTTTTTCAACCCTTGCGCGCATTTCTTGGTGGGAGATATTGTCATTTTCCAATGCGAACGCGATGTCTTCTCCAACTGTCAGGCCCACAAATTGACCATCTGCATCTTGCAGAACAGTACCGATCATTTTTGAGAGGTTGAAAATATTCTGTTCCTTGGTCTCAAGACCCTTTATTTTGAGGCTTCCCTGAATTTCTCCCCGGTAAGAAAATGGGATCAAACCATTTAAGCAGTGTCCAAGGGTGCTTTTACCGCTGCCGCTTGGTCCGACAATCAATATTTTTTCGCCCGGGTAAATCTTCAGGTTGATGTCATGCAAGGTGGGTTCAGACTGGCTGTAATACTGAAAAGAAAAACCTTGAAATTCTATGAGGGCTGGTTTGTTCATTCTGAGTGTATCCGTTTGGAATGCGGAATGGGGTAGCTTTTGCGCAAACAGGAACTATTTTTCTAAAAAAGCTCAGACTCCGTGATTTCAGCGAGTCTGAGCTTTTCAAAAGACGAACGAATTCGACAGACGAGTTGCGTTTATTTTTTGATCAAACTGCCTTTTTTGGTGCGTGTCGCCGCATAAGCAATCAGCAGCAAGGTGCCGATAACGCCCGCGCTGATTGAGTTCATGATGGCGGCGGTAATCCCTTGAGTGAAGACCAAATTGACTGGTTCCTGGTAGATGACGATATCGAGCACCGGCGCCACCACTACCCAGGCAATCGCATTGCCAATCACCTGAATCACGTTGAAGGTCAGGATGTCTTTAACCTTGAAATCGCCTTCTTCAACCTGGGTCCGTTTGTAGCTAAAACCAAAAATTACGCCAGAAACTCCACTGGCAATCACCCAACTCCACCACGGTGAACCATACTGAATGCCATCGCTAAGGGCATGACCGATGAAAGCGATCAGACCACCGGCAATTGGGCCAAACAAAGCAGCGAAGAAAGCGCTCAAACCGTATGCGGTTTGAAAGCTCGTTTCCGGGATAGGTGAAGGGACTTTGACGTACATGAAAAGCAGCATAAAGATGGCTGCCCCTAGTCCGGTGGCTACGATGGTTCGGGTGGTAATCTTGAAATATTCTTTCATTTTCATTTCTCCTTTTGAACAAATTAGATGCTGATTGAGATTTCGTATTTTTCTGGCAAGAAGTACAACTTGCAGCGCGCCAGGCCTTCTCCCCGGGTATTGAAAAGAATCTCCTCTATATAAATGACAGGTTCGTTGGCCTGGATTTGCAAAAAGGCTGTGATGTTCTCTTCGGCATGAACCAGGCGGATGGTCATTTTCGCTGACTCAGCCATTTCAAAAATGGTTTTATTGATCAGGTTCGAGACCTCATCTTGAGAATGGAGGTCGACATTGATATCGTTGATGTGTTTTACTGGAATTTGGATGAAGGCATGTCCAACCGGGTGTCCGTGGGAGGAGTAGACATGATTGCTGGCCATGACGATTTCTGTGGCTTTGATTCCCAGGCGGCTCTGGGCAACTTCGGTGGGAGGCCCGTAGTTATAGGAGATGTCGATGGCATCGATCTCCTCTTTTGCGCATTGAATGATGGGATTAAAAATATGCGGGTTGTTGGTTGAGCCAGCTTTTCCCTTGCAAGTGACGATGGTGCCTTTCCCCTGGCTTTTCTGAATCAAGCCGTCTTCGTTTAGGATTGCTAACGCCAGCCGGACAGTGTGCCTGCTAACCCCGTATTTTTCTGTCAAAAGTGTTTCGCTGGGAAGCTGCTCTCCATCTTTGTACAGGCCGTTAATGATATCAGCATAAAGCATGTTGTAAACCGGGACATGGACTGGGATGCGTTCTGTTGATTGGCTGGTAATCGTTCTGTTTGGCATTTTTACGATCTCGCAGGTTGGTGTCCAGTTATTGATCGGCTCATCTATTATTGGACAAGTCTGAATTTATTGGATAAGTCTTAACTTATTGGATAAGTTCGGCAAATTGTAATTCATTGATTTCAAAATGTCAATATTCGCTGACATATTCCCCAATTACCAAACTCTAATCAATTTCATATACCGAATCAGTCCTTTTTTTTGGTAAAATCAAACTTGACCGTTCTGGTCTGATTGAAATGTCGGGATTTTTCGCCCCGGTAAAGGAGAATTTTATGGCTGGTATGGAACGCTTTACACAGCGGGCACGCAGAGTACTAAGTTTGGCGCATCAGGAAGCTGAACGCGCCCACCAGGGTTCTATTGGGACTGAGCATTTGTTAATTGGTTTGATCGAAGAAGATGGTGGCGTAGCTGGACGTGTTCTCCGTGAAATGGGGATGGAACTCGAGCGCTTACGTGAAATGGTTTTGCGCCTCACAGGTGAAGGCAAGAATCCCCCTGGCGGAAAACTTGAACTTTCCAGCGATACCCAACAGGTTTTGGAATTCGCGGTCGATGAAGCCCATCGTTTGGGTCACCACTATATTGGCACAGAGCATCTATTGCTGGCTTTGGTTCGCACTGATGGCACAGCCGTGGAAGCATTGCGCCGCCTGGGTGTGACACCGGACGAAATCCGCCGCCAGACGCGACGTGTTCTGCAGGAATCTTCTACCGGCAATCCACCGGCTGCGCCAGTCGGTGCGCCTAATCGCGCCGAGCCACAGAAAGGCGAGAAGGGCGGCAAGACACCCCTCGTCGATCAACTGGCAACAGATTTAACCACCAAGGCCGAACAGGGCAAACTTGATCCGGTGATTGGGCGCCAGATGGAAATTGAACGAGTCATCCAAATTTTGGCGCGCCGCACCAAGAACAACCCAGCGTTAATTGGCGAGCCGGGTGTGGGCAAGACGGCCATCGTCGAGGGTCTGGCCCAGCGCATTACCGAAGGTGACGTTCCCGCGCCTCTGATGAACAAGCGGGTGCTACAGTTGGATGTCGGCTCGCTTGTCGCCGGCACCATGTACCGGGGCCAGTTCGAGGAACGCCTCAAACGGATCATCGATGAACTGAAGCTGTCTGGATCCATTCTATTCATCGACGAAGTTCACATGCTGGTCGGCGCTGGCGCAGCCGGCTCATCTGTAGATGCAGCCAATATTTTAAAACCCGCTCTTTCACGCGGTGAATTGCAGGTCATTGGCGCAACCACCCTGGATGAATATCGCAAGCACATCGAGTCTGATGCGGCGCTTGAAAGGCGTTTTCAGCCAGTGCAGGTGGATGAGCCGTCTGAAGAAGAGACAATTCAGATTTTGAAGGGTATCCGCGGGGCTTATGAAGAGCATCACAAATTGGTGATATCTGATGAGGCTCTCGAAGCTGCCACTCATCTTTCGGCGCGCTATGTTACTGAGCGTTTCCTTCCTGATAAGGCTATTGATTTGATCGACGAATCATCTTCGCGGGTTCGCATGTATAAATCTCCTGCGGCGAAACAGGCAAAAGACCTGTTTACCCAACTGCGCGAAGTGCGCCAGAATCGCTCGTTGGCTCAGGAAGAAGGCAATGTTGAAGAAGTGCACTCCTGGCAGCAACAGGAATTGGGTATTGAAAACCAATTGGAGCGCATGCGCACTGCTTGGGATCGTGCCAATTGCCCGGTTGTTAGCGCTGAAGATATTGCTGAGGTTGTCTCGATGTGGACAGGCGTTCCGTTGATGCAGATCGCCCAGGAAGAATCTGAACGATTGCTGCACATGGAAGACGAACTCAAGGGTTCGATCATTGGCCAGGATGAAGCCATCATTTCCATTTCTCGCGCTGTGCGTCGCGCTCGTGCTGGACTCAAAGATCCGCGCCGCCCGATTGGTTCGTTTATATTTCTTGGCCCAACTGGTGTTGGCAAGACCGAATTGACCAAAACACTTGCCAAGTTCATGTTTGGCAGTGAAGACGCCGCCATCCAGTTGGATATGTCTGAGTTTATGGAGCGTCATACGGCAGCGCGCCTCGTCGGTGCGCCTCCTGGATATGTAGGCTATGAAGATGCTGGACAATTGACCGAGGCTCTGCGCCGCCGTCCGTACTCGATCATTGTGTTTGACGAGGTCGAAAAGGCCCATCCTGAGGTGCACAACATGCTGCTTCAGATCATGGAAGAAGGTCATCTCTCGGATGCGCGCGGCCGCAAGGTTGATTTCCGCAATGCGATTATCGTGATGACCTCCAATGTCGGCGCGGATCTGATCAAAAAACAGGCTTCGCTTGGGTTTGCTCTCAAAAGGGATGAAGTTACTGATGAGCACCTGTCCTATGAGGATATGCGCAAGAAGCTCACAGAAACGCTAAAACGCGCCTTTCGGCCTGAATTTATCAACCGGGTGGACAGTGTTATTGTCTTCCGTTCTTTGACAAAGGAAAATATCCAACGGATTGTCAGTCTGGAACTCGCCAAGGTATCGGAGCGTCTTAAGGAGCACAGGATTACGCTGACGGCCTCGCCTGAGGCCATTACGCTGCTGGGTGACCAGGGCTACGACCCGGATATGGGCGCTCGTCCCTTGCGCCGTGTCATCCAGCTTAAAGTTGAAGATCAGCTTTCTGATAACCTCCTAGCTGGCAGCTTTGTGGACGGCGATTATGTCTATGTGGATGTGAACCCGGAAGGCGAGGTCGTAATGACTCGTATTGAAGCGCCTGAACCAGAAGCGACCCCTGAGCCGAGTATCTAATAAATTATTTGGGGCGACCTGTTGGTCGCCCCAAAAAGATTTTTAGGCTGATTAGAAAATTGTCCGCGCTGGGACAGTGAAGAGAAATGACCGTCCGGCTATGAATACAATACCCTTATTGCCCGCTAATTTAGCGGTGCCTTTGGCAGCAGTACATACCACCACTACTGGTGCGGGATCACCGCTGTAGTTGCAATACAATCTGATACTTTTGCCGTTAACCACGACATTCCCTTGTAGATCACTTCTTTTGAAATCGCCGTTCGCCAGGAACTTGAATGTGACACCTTTTTCTTTAAGGTAAGTCACTGATTGAAGGCTGATCTGTGTAACATGCGGCGTTTTAAATGCGCTGGTAAATGTAAATGCCAGAGTTGATAAAACAACTAGTATACTGACAAATTTTTTATTCAACTAATTTCTCCTTGGATCAATTGTAAAATTTATTTTGTATTATACGCGTTATTGAGCAGATTTTACGCCCAGGAGTATTTTTTCAATAATGCTAACGAATCGTGCTGTCGCATGGTGGTTGCTCCCAAGGTAGCCAAGTTTCGCTAATAATTTTTTGAGCGCTTGAATAAATAACTTCTCTGTGCCGATTCTGATCCGATGTTAGCAATCCCGAGAATGCTTTTGGTGACTATGGATATAGCGACCCCTGAGATCGATCAACAGACACTCCCGACCTTTTGGATTCGGGATATTCCTGTTTATGGCGATGCTATCCTGGCTCCCATGGATGGTTTCTCCGATTGGCCATTCCGTTCCCTGTGTCGTTTGCTTGGCTCTGCCATGAGTTATACCGAATTTGTTCGGGCTCAACACATTGTTATGGCTTATAAGCACATGGCCGCCCGGCTGACGTATGATGAGGTCGAGCGCCCGATGGTTTTTCAGATTTATGGTGATGACCCTGATGAGTTGTTGGCAGCTGCTTTGCGTGTCCAGGATCGGAATCCGGATATCATCGATATCAACATGGGCTGTCCGGCTCGCAAAGTGGTCCATGGGGGCGCGGGGGTGGGATTAATGCGCTCACCTTTAAAAGTGGCGCGAATTTTCCGTAAACTCACGGCTGCATTGACTATCCCGGTCACGGGAAAGATCCGTATTGGTTGGGAAAACTGCCGCAGTTACAAATTGATTGCGCGTATTGTCGAAGAGAATGGCGGCGCCATGATTGCTGTGCATGGTCGCACGAAGGAACAGGCTTACTCAGGGTTGGCAGATTGGGATGCTATTGCCGAGATTAAAGCTTCAGTCAAGATTCCGGTCATCGGAAACGGGGATGTGAAATTTGCAGCCGATATTGACCGGTTGAAGGCACATACAGGTTGTGAGGCGGTCATGATTGGCCGTGCAGCCATCGGTAATCCGTGGATTTTTTCTCGCCTTGATCGAGATCAGGTCTCTGTTGAGATGGTCCATCAAATGGTACGTCAGCACCTCGAACGGCACCTGGCGTTTTATGGGGAGCGCAAAGGCATGGTATTGTTCCGCAAGCATGCCTTGCAATATTTAAAGCTTCAGGGTCTTCCCCGCGCAGTCCGGACTCAAATCATCACTCGTGAAAATCCGAATGAATTCTTAGCTTTGCTGGATCAAACTTCTGCGCAGGCTGGCCAGGGTGAAAATGGGATCTAGGTGACAGTTTATCCCTTATCCGCCATACGCACCCTGGCATTGCATGCCACCGGGTTGGATACTCTCAATGGGCAGGAAAACTCTCCTAGCCTGGATTTTATTTTTGCAACCGTTGACCGGCTTGGAGCGATCCAAATCGACACACTCCAGATGGTGGCCCGCGCGCACTATATTACGCTGTGGTCGCGGCTGGGAACGTACGATCCTGATCTTTTTGATTCATTGGGAAATGAGCCTGAAAAACGCCGGATTTTCGAGGGTTGGTATCACGCGGCCTGTTTTTTGCCCATGCATGAATACCGTTATCAAATCCCTCGGCAGCGACTGGTGCGCGAGAGCGGGCATCAATGGTATTCGGAATGGTTGGGTCAGCCGGGCAATCGTGAATTGATGCAGGCGATTCTGGAACGTATACGCGTCGAAGGTGGGTTGCGCGCTACCAGTATTGAAGGTGAAAAGCTCAGGCATGGAACCTGGTGGGATTGGCGGCCTGAAAAAATGGCCCTGGAACATCTGTATGGATTTGGTGAGTTGATGATTTCCGGTCGGGTCAAATTCCAACGTGTTTATGATCTAACTGAACGTGTTCTGCCGGATTGGGTGGACAAGACTGAACCAGGCGCGGAGGCTCGCGATTATTTCTGGCTGGAACGCGGCGCAAAAGCGCTGGGCATTTGTCTGCCACGCAATGCTGCTGACTATACATGGATGAAATTGGGTAAAGCGCGCTCAATGATCGCGGGGTTGGTCCAGGCTGGTACGCTGATCGAAGTGGCTGGAGAAACCCTGGACGGTGTCAAAACTCTCATTCTGCACCGCGATAACCTGCCTGTGTTGGAAGAAGCTGCTTCTGGCGGGATCAGGGCTCAGCGGACAACATTTCTCAATCCGTTCGACAACCTGTGGTGGGCGCAGGGGCGTGACGAGGCATTTTGGGGCTTTCGTCAGCGCCTGGAGGCCTACTACCCTGCCCAGAAACGCGTGTACGGTTATTTCTGCATGCCAATTTTGCATAAAGACAGATTGGTGGGACGCTTCGATCCCAAATTGGAGCGCAAAACTGGTCTATTGCGCATCAAGGCGCTTTACCTTGAGCCAGGGGTTGAACCTGACGAGCAGTTGGTCAGCGATGTTGCCGGCGCCATGCGCGATTTTATGCAGTTTCACAAGGCGAAGGAACTGCTCATCGAAAAAAGCGAACAGGGTTGGTTTGGAGAAAAATTGTCGCGTGAAGTAGGCTGAGCGCTCCCGCGGAATGGCAGGGCTATTCTGATTTGCTGGGCAGTCGCGGCGCGCGCATGGCCGCCAGTTGGTCTTCCAGTTGTTTCCGGCGCGAATCGGCTGCCGATTTGACTTCGCCCACAAAACCTGATGAACGCGCGCGTAGTTCGCCGCGTAGTTTTTCTCCGGATTCCGGCGCCAACAGCAGGGCGATGGTCGACCCGACTAGCCAGCCTACAAATATTCCGATCAAAAAGCCAAACATCCGTCGCATATTTTTCTCCTGAATTTGATTTCCTTAGCTCATTATACTGCCCACTTCAACTGAATCTGCTCTCCATTACACTCCACATTAATTATTATACACAACGAGACGCCGCAAATAAACCCCCTTGTCGATTTTTGATTTCAAAAAAAGAATGGTTTGCGCGATTCTTGGCTGGAGTTTCACCAAAATTGAAGAGCACTGTGCACTATTTTTCAGCATCCTGCCGTCACGGATAACTTTATTTGATTTCCTGCTGGTTAGCTTCGATCACATATTTCCATTATTCCCTTATGGCCGGTACTGCAGCGCTTCCGCCAGATGCGGCGTCTGGATATGTTCGCTCCCTGCCAGGTCTGTGATCGTCCTCGCCAGCTTCAATATCCGGTGATATGCCCTCGCCGAAAGGTTCAACTGGCTCATCGCCGCGCGAACAAGACTATCCCCGGTCTCATCCAACTTGCAGAACTTTCTTACTTCGGCAGTATGCATGTCTGCGTTGCAGACGATGTCGGTGCCCTTAAACCGGTCGAGTTGGCGTTGTCGCGCTGCCTGCACTCTGGTGCGGATGGAAGCTGAATGTTCTCCCAGCCTATCGCTGGATAACTTGTCAGAATCGACGCGCGGCAATTCGATATGGATGTCGATGCGGTCCAGCAGCGGGCCAGCGATGCGCTTCTGATATTTTGTGACAGTGGATGATGAGCAGGTGCAGGGTTTGCGTGCATTCCTATAGTCCGCACGGGCAGGGATTCATAGCGGCAACAAGTTGAAAATTAGCCAAAAACGTCAGCGATCCCTGGGCGCGGCTGATGGTGACGACCTTATCCTCCATCGGCTGGCGCATCACTTCCAACACGCGGCTGCCGAACTCGGGGAATTCGTCCAGGAAGAGCACGCCGCGATGCGCCAGCGAGATTTCGCCTGGGTGCGGGATGTTGCCGCCGCCCACCAAGTCGGCGTGCCAGGCGGCAGCTGTCCGGGACTTCCAGGTGCATGCGCCGATCTATCGCGGCCCGGCCGCAGCCTGTTTGCGTACGTTGACATCGTCGCACATGACCCAGATGCACCAGTCATAAATCAGGGCATAGCGACCCACGCTGCGCAGGCTCAGTCGGCTGCCCTCATCTGCGTCCAGGTCAGACCACGGTTGTAAGACCTGTCCATTTTCAAACTTTGAGAACACCACCTTCTACCGGAACAGGATCTGTTGCTGTTTTCCAGGGAAAATTGGTAAAATAATCGCATCTCTGCCAGGAAAAAAACATGAAATCTTTTGACCCCATCTACAACGAACTACCTAAGACGGAAATCCACTGCCATCTCGAGGGATCAATTCGCACAGCTACCATCCTTGATATTGCCTGTGAGCACCACCTACCCCTGCCGGCGTATGACGCCGTGACGCTCGACCGGTATGTAAAAGTCTACGACCAGCTCAAAGACTTGCAGTCTGTGCTTGACGCTTTCACCATTTTCCAGGATAGCATTGCTTCCCCGGTGGTGGTGGAGCGCATCATGTTCGAATTGTGCGAGGATGCTGCCCGGCAAAATGTGCGCCTTTTCGAAGTGCGTTTCTCGCCCGATTGGGCTTTCAGCGGTCACGGATTCGA